>CAYPFH010000451.1:0-2965 GCA_964409825.1 uncultured Desulfobacterales bacterium
GGCGGTGTCGTCGCCAGGCAGAAAAAAAGGCCGAAAAAGATCACGGCAACTGCAAGGGGCCATTTTCGGCCGCTGCCCGTCCGTTTTCTTTTGAGTTCGGTTCGAAGTTGATCCATGATCGTTCTCCTTTTTATCTGCCCGCGGTTTTTTGCTTCCCCCGCCGGTTGATTTCTTTCTTTTTAAGTTGTTTTTTCCTGTCTGGCCCGGATCGAGTCCGGGAAAGCCATGGTTATTCATCGAAAACGATTTTAATTTTTCGCGCTACGAGCGCGAAAAATTAAAATCGTTTTCGGTATCCGATTGCGATCTGCGACCACCCGGCGTTGGCCAGGAAATACTGGCCGTGGATCTCGAATTCGTAAAGCTGCGACGGGGACGTGACATCGAGGGAAGCCCCGCCCGCCAGGCCCGATGCCAGCACCGCAAATCGCGCGTTATTCTGATCCACCAATGCGGGATCGCTGTTGCCGGCGTTCCAGTTGCTCGGGTCTTCGATGGCATCACCGGGCCAGACGGCACTGTCATTCAGCCAATCGAAGGTGGTCGATTCGGAAAGCAGATCGTCGGCATCGGCGTTATCGATGCGCTGGAGGGCCTCATTGGCGGCCGCCTCGGAACGGAAAAAATTCTGCTTGTACTCGCGTTCGTTTCTGGCGATCATCAGGTCGATGTTCGACTGATTGATGGCCGAAATGCCTATAATCGTCAGAATCGCCATGATCAGCAATGCGATGACCATGACGCTGCCGTTTTCGTTTGCCAATTGGGTTTTCATGGCTTTCTTTCCTTTTATGCTTTTCCCAGCAACCCCGGCGCGGCGGGCGGCGGGGCTGATCAGAACCGGGTGGTTTTCATGAAATTGAAGTTGACGCTGTGAGGGCCATATAAATCGTTCCATTGAACGCTCAACACCACCGCTAAAGCGTCGTTGTTTCCGTCTGTGTCCAGGTCTAGAAACGTCGTTGTCCAGTCGATTTCGTATTGCTGCCCTCCGCTTTCATATGTTTCTTGGTGAGCGGCGTTGCCGTTTTCAGCCGGGTCCAGCATGTCAGATGGGTTGCTCGGATCGAAGGGTTCTGCCATGATCTGCTCAACCCAGGCTTGCCCCGCATTCACAGCCTCAGTAATTCCACCGGAAGTGGAATTGCTTTTCAGGGCCGAGGTCTGCATGGTAGCGATGGCAAGAATGCCGATCATAAAAATCGACATCGCGACGAGCACCTCCAAAAGGGTGTATCCGCCCTCTGCCTCTGTGCCTTGCCCCTGAGAGGGTTGAATCAGATTTCTTTCCATCTGCTTGCTCCCTGCAAAAATTGAATTTCCGGAATCAACATTTAGAACGTCATGTTTCGGCACTTCACGCGCGTCTCGAGAATCTTGTGCATGAAGGCCTCTCCGTTTCCAGAGACCTGGTTTCGGCCGATTTCGTAGATTCGATTGTTGGTGTAATTGTGAATCGGGTCGCTTGCCCGGGCCAAAATCCATATCCTCACCTCCCGGATCCGGTCCAACGCTACGTTGCCCCCCGCCAGTGCAGAATTGTTGAGGACGTCGAAATCCAGCTCATTTACAGCGTCGTTAGTTGAATCCACCGCCCAGATGATATCCCCTCCGGCGTCGGTATCGAGTTCTCCATCCCGATCCTCGTCGAATGCATAGGCAAAGGCAAAAGCGCGAATGCCGTTGGCGATCGGCTGAAAGCCCCCTCCTGCCCCCCTGTCCCGCCGCAGCGCAGCAACAACATCTGGGCCATCCAAAATCCCGTCCCGGTTTGCATCGTCTGCGGCACGAAAGCCGTAAGAGATATCTTCTTCTTCGTCGTCGGCGTTGCCGTCGTCGTTGATGTCCGTGGTCACCTGCATCAATCCCTCTCTGGCTTCGACAAATCCGACGTCGGCGTTTCCAGTGGGACTGAAGCCGGCCATCCGAATATCCCGTTCCAGAATCGCCAATGCCGCCCTTAGGTTCTGCTGCATCCGAACCAGCTGCGTATTGGAAGCATGGGCGCGCTGCTGTGCCTGGAAAACCGAGTAGATGCCTGTCAAGACAAGGGCGGAAATGAGCATCACGACCAGCAATTCGACTATGGTAAATCCCTGGTCTGACCCTCTCAGGTGAGTTTTGTGAAGTTTCTGGCTCTTTATCTCGTCCATGAAAATGCTCCCTGTTTTGCCTAGTCGTCTTTCCTTTTCCAAACCATTATAAAATATCGACAGATCCGGCCTCGTCTACCGAGACAACAGTAGTGCGGCCTTTTGTATTTTGCAGGGAAACCTGGCCATTGTTCCAGTTGTGGGGAAGGCCTCGGCTGTTGAACTGAACTGCGCTGTTGGTAAACGTCACGCCTGTGATATCGATGTCCGACGGCATGGTTGCCGTCTTGATCGGGGCTCCTTCATCTCCGTCCAAGGCGCCGTTGCCGGTATTGGCGCCGGCACCGTTATCGACGAACATCGTATAGGTATCCGTTGCCGTATTCACCCGGATGGACACCACGACGCCAAGCTTGATGGCCCTGATCTTGGCAAACTGGATATCGCCCTGAAGCTCCTCGGCGGCGGACCTCAACCGGTAATTGGGAACAAGCGCCAAATATCCGGGGATGGTCACCGCTGCGATAATTCCAATGATGGCGATAACGATCACCAATTCGACAAGGGAAAAACCGGCATTTTTATTCATGATAGAAATCCTCCGATGTCCCAGAGATACAAGTTCCATGCCAGGCAATGCGGCCGTTCCGGCACCATTGCCTGGCATGGAACAATAAAATTATAAGATCTCGTTTTTTATTAGAAATTTTATATGTCACGCCCGACTTGAAGGCCGGGGCACAACGTTTCGGAGGCTAATAGGAAAGGATGAGAGCTGTTAAAAAACATTAAAGAAAGCTATTAAAACTTTTAATAAATGCGCTCCGCGCATTTATACGAATCTTTTGATCTCAACTGGCCAGTTTGATCAA
>CAYPFH010000452.1:0-2950 GCA_964409825.1 uncultured Desulfobacterales bacterium
GGGTTTTTGTAGGGCACGACCTCCGTGTCGTGCCTTCATGAACGGCACGGAGGCCATTCGACTTGGCTCATGACAAGCCGTTCACTACATCGGCTGAAGCTTCGGAGGAAGTTTCACCCTTGATTCAAGCCGAATCAGCCCGGCAAGCGGGGCCGGGTCCGGAACGCCGATGTGCAGTACAACCTGAATGCTCAGAGCGCTGGTCGCGTGGGAAATTGTCGTCCCGCTTCAGATTTGACTTAAATCAAAGAATTTCCCAACGCCATGGAATATAGTTGAAATCAAGCATTATTTCCCACATTATTGAGGTGGGGCCGGTGGGGGTAATATCCTGCCGTATCTCATCGGAAAGGCTGACCTGCCCCCCTGCACCGGTTCCCTACCGAAGGATGGCCTTCTTGGGCAGGCCCATGGCCTGCTCGGGCCGAAAGCCGCCGGCGCTTTGCACCGGACAGTCCAAGACAACCACACAGGAGGTGCTTCATGACCGACGGTTTCTTGAAGAGGCTGCGTTTTTTCAGACCACGGGGCCCGTCGCACGGCTGCGTCGAGGAAACATCCGCCGGCGGGTGGACCCAGACCCGGTGCGGCCAGCGAGATTGGGAGGACCTCTATCGCCGCCGCTGGCAATACGACAAGAAGGTGCGCTCGACCCACGGGGTCAACTGCACAGGCTCCTGCTCCTGGGATGTCTATGTCAAAGACGGCATCCTGGTGTGGGAAACCCAGGCCACCGACTATCCGGCCTGCGGCGAGGGCTTTCCCAACCACGAACCGCGGGGATGTCCGCGGGGGGCCACATACTCCTGGTACACCTACAGCCCGGTTCGCCTGAAGCACCCCCTGGTGCGCTCGTGTCTGCTTTCGATGTGGCGCGAGGCCCTTGCGGAAAATCCCGATCCGGTCGCCGCCTGGAAAGGCATCGCCAAAGATGAAGAAAAGCGCCGGCGATTCCACAAGGCGCGCGGCAAGGGCGGTTTTGTGCGCGTGGCATGGGACGAGGCCGCATCGCTGATCGCCGCCGCCCTCGTCTACACCATCGAGCAGTACGGGCCGGACCGGATTTTCGGCTTTACACCGATTCCGGCCATGTCCATGGTCTGCTATGCCGCCGGCGCCCGCTTTCTTTCCCTGATCGGCGCCTCCATGCTCAGCTTCTACGATTGGTACTGCGATCTGCCGCCGGCTTCTCCCCAGATCTGGGGTGAGCAGACCGATGTTCCGGAAAGCGCCGACTGGTTCGAGTCCACCTATTTCATCGTCTGGGGAACCAACCTGCCCATGACCCGCACCCCCGACGCCCATTTTTACACCGAGGTCCGCTACCGCGGGGCCCGGGTGGCGGCCGTGGCCCCCGACTACGCCGAATACGTCAAGTTCGCCGACACCTGGCTTCCCGCCAGAGCCGGTACGGACGCGGCCCTGGCCATGGCCATGACCCACGTCATCGTCAAGGAGTTCTATGTCGAACGCCAGGTGCCGTACTTCATGGAGTATGCCCGGCAGTACACCGATCTGCCCTTTGCGGTGGTGCTCGAGCCCGGTGAGGACGCCGATTTGCCGGGCCGATTTCTTCGCGCCGCCGATTTCGGGGTGGAAACCGACAATGCCCTATGGAAAACCGTGGTCTATGACGCGGCCGGGGGCCGGTTTTCGGTTCCCAACGGCAGCATCGGTTTCCGCTGGAGCCAAGAGGGCCGCTGGAATCTCAAGATGGAGGAAAACGACCGGCCCATCGATCCTGCGCTCAGCTTCTCCGACCGGCCCGACGGCTGGCGCACGGTGGCCTTTCCGGTATTCGCCGAAGCCGGGGCCGACGTCAAAAAAGGGATCGTTCCATTTAAAAACGTGCCCGGCCCCAACGGAGCGCTTTGCGTGACGACCGTCTTCGACCTGATGGCGGCCCACCTGGGCGTGTTGCCCAAGGCCGCGCCGGAGGCGCCGCAAGACTATCCGGAGAACTACGCCGATCCCAAGCCCTTTACCCCCGCCTGGCAGGAGGCCGTCACCGGGGTGCCGGCCGACGACGCCATCTCCGTGGCCCGGGAATTTGCCGAAAACGCGGAAAAAACCCGCGGAAAATCGATGATATTTTTAGGCGCCGGCACCAACCACTGGTTTCACAGCGATATGATCTACCGCGCCATCATCAACCTGACCACGCTCTGCGGCTGCCAGGGGGTCAACGGCGGCGGCTGGGCCCATTACGTGGGCCAGGAAAAGGTGCGGCCCCAGGCGGCCTGGTCCCAGGTGGCCTTCGGCCTGGACTGGCAGCGGCCGCCGCGCCTTCAAAACGGCACCTCGTTTCACTATTTCGCCACCGACCAGTGGCGCTACGACACGCTGGATCCCCAAACCTTACATTCTCCTTTGGCCGGTCGGCCTGCCGCGCGCCACATGGCAGACTACAACGTGACCGCCGCCCGCCTGGGCTGGCTGCCCTCCTATCCGCAGTTCGACCGCAACCCCGTCGAACTGGTGCGCGAGGCCGAGGCGGCCGGGGCTTCCACCGACGAAGAGATCACGGCCCATGTGGTGGAAAGACTCAAAAAAGGCGACCTTCGCTTTGCCGTGGAAGACCCGGACCACCCGGCCAATTTCCCGCGCATGCTCTTTTTGTGGCGGGCCAATCTGCTGGGCGCCAGCGGCAAAGGCCACGAGTACTTTCTCAAACACCTGCTTGGGACAGACCACGCCGTACTCAACAAAGACGGCGCGCTTCGCCCGGAAAAGATCACGTGGCGCGATCCCGCCCCGGAAGGCAAGCTGGACCTTCTGGTCACCCTGGAACTGCGGATGTCCACCAGTGCCATGTACGCCGACATCGCGCTTCCGGCCGCCGGCTGGTACGAGATGCACGACCTGAACACCACGGACATGCACCCGTTCATCCACCCGTTCAACCCGGCCATCGATCCGCCCTGGGAGACCCGCACCAACTGGGAGCAGT
>CAYPFH010000453.1:0-2946 GCA_964409825.1 uncultured Desulfobacterales bacterium
AGGCCATTCACCACGCCAGCCCCCGCAGCCCCTATCCTTTTGTCAGGGTCAACTGTGCGGCAATGCCCCGGGACCTTCTCGAGGCCGAACTCTTCGGGTACGAGAAAGGGTCTTTTACCGGGGCCGACCCCCGCGGGAAGCCCGGCAAGTTTGAAATCGCGAACATGGGGAGCATGTTTCTGGATGAAATCGGAGACATGCCGCTGGACATACAACCGAAGCTGCTTCGCGTTCTGGAGCTCAAAGAGTTCGACAGGATCGGAGGAACTGCCCTGCAAACCTCGGATTTCCGGGTGATTGCAGCCACCAACCAAAATCTGGACCGTCTCATGAAAAGCGGGCAGTTTCGGCGGGATCTATTCTACCGGATCAGCGGCCTTCCGATTGAAATCCCTCCACTGCGCAAACGGCGGGAAGACATCCTGCCCTTGGCCTATCATCTGATCCAGCAGACGATCCGGGGCCCGGCCGGCAAGGGAATCCGTATTCGAGCGGGGGCCGAACGGCGGCTTCTCGCCTATGACTGGCCCGGAAATGGAAGAGAGCTGCTTCATGTGCTTCAGCGGATTCTTTACACCCACGATCTGGAGGCCATTGAAGAAAACCACCTTCCGGACTACCTGCTTCAGACCGTTCCGATTCCAGAGCGGCGCAAGGAAACCAGCCTGGCGAGATACCTTCAAAACGCCGAGAAATTTGCCATCGAAGACGCCCTGAAAAAAGCCAAAGGGAACAAAACCAAAGCCGCAAAGGCCCTTGGAATTCATCGCACACTTCTGTACCGGAAAATCCGATTATTGGGAATTCATTAAATATAGGATGGGTCGGCTCAGGATGTTATCGATCGTGCCGAAATCATTTTCCATCCGAAAGCCGGGTCACGGCAATCAGGGCTGGGGTCCGGTTCAACAACCGGGTACGGTGGCCTTTTCCGGATAGATCGTCGAGAAGAAGCAGGTCCCCCGGGCCGAACCGCCGCATCTCCCCATCGCTTACTTCCACGGAAAACTCTCCGGATAAAAAGCACATGGCCTGACGGGCCGGCGTAGGGTGCCAGTCGCCGAACCAGCCGACAGGAATTCGAATCATGAAAAACGACTCTGCCGGCCTCGGCTCACAAACCCCAAGAGGAGGAGCGGGTGGAGCAAAATCCACGGTGGCAAAGGCCGTGCTGATTTCCATGAAGTGAGATTCCCCGACAGCATCAGCGATCACCTTGACGATGGAAACGGTGCTTTTATGATCTTGAGATGTCATGGCATTCGTTTCGAGGATCCGCATTGATCATTCAGACAGGGCACCGAACCGTTATCGAGCTACGGCACCAGAAGCACCGGAAGTTCGGAATGTTCCGCCACCCGGTGGGACACCCCGCCGAGCCAGTATTCCTTGAACCAGTCCTTGCCGGTTCTGCCCATGGCGATCATCGTGGCGCCGCGTTCCCGGGAAAGGCGGATGACTTCGGCCGCCGTCTTTCCGATGGTTTCCCGCCATTGATCGAAGCGCAGGCCCGCGGTTTCCTGCAGACGCGCCTCTTCGTCTTTCAGGTAGCCGCCGTATGGCACGAAGGCGAAATCCTCTCTCGGGATGATGTAGGTAAGAACGATCTCCTCTAAACCGGCCTTCTTCAATTCGAGAACCGCTTCCAGCGCGCTGAACGCAAGCTCCCTGAACCGGGTATTGAACAGGATTTTTTTAATCGTCATCGCTGATTCCTTCTCTTATGAAACTTCGATCAACGCCTGGCTTTTTTCTTAGGGCACGACCTGCGCCTGTCCGGGCTTGGCCGGAGGCGAAGCCGGATGTCGCACCGCACGGAACGGCACCTGTCTTCATTGCTCCGCAACTTCGCCACGGCACGCAAAGACCCTTCGACGTTGCTCATGACAAGCCGTCCCCTGCACGGGCTGAGGCTTCGAGAAGAAAGCGGCGGCGCTGGTTTGATTACAACAAGCCTTCGAAAAAATCGTTTCCCTTGTCGTCGACCAGGATGAAGGCCGGAAAGTCCTTGACCGAGATTTTGTATATCGCCTCCATGCCAAGCGCTTCGAACTCGATCGCCTCGGCGCTGGTGATGCACTCTTTTGCCAGCCGGGCGGCCGGGCCGCCGATGGAACCCAGGTAAAACCCGCCGTGCTCCTGGCACGAATCGGTGACGACTTTCGACCGGTTTCCCTTGGCCAGCATCACCAAAGAGCCGCCTCTTTTCTGGAATACCGGCACGTAGGGATCCATCCTTGCGGCGGTGGTGGGCCCGAAGCTGCCCGAGGCATAACCTTCGGGGGTTTTGGCCGGTCCGGCGTAGTAGATGATGTGCTCCTTGACATAGTCGGGCAAGTCCCCGCCTTGTTCGAGCCGCTCGTTGAGCTTGGCATGGGCGATGTCCCTGGCCACCACGATCGGGCCGGTAAGAAGAAGGGGCGTTTTTACCGGATGCCGGCTCAGCTCAGCGAGGATCCGGTCCATGGGCTGGTTCAGATCGATCCGGACCGCCTCTGCAGCCGCGTGCTCGACTTCGGGAAGGTATTTGGCGGGCTCGGTTTCGAGCTGTTCCAAAAAGATGCCGTCTTTGGTGATCTTCGCCTTGACGTTGCGGTCTGCGCTGCAGCTGACCCCCATCCCGATGGGACAAGACGCCCCGTGTCTCGGCAGGCGGATCACCCGGACATCGTGGCAGAAGTGCTTTCCTCCGAACTGGGCGCCGAGTCTCAGCTCCCGGGAAATGGACAAGGCTTCTTTTTCCATCTCCAGGTCCCGAAAGGCGTGGCCGGTGGGGCTTCCGGCGGTGGGAAGGGTGTCTAAATACCCGGCCGAGGCAAGCTTTACGGTCTTTAAAGTCGACTCGGCGGAGGTGCCGCCGACCACTACCGCCAGGTGGTAGGGCGGGCAGGCCGTTTTGTTTTGAATGATACGGCGACCACCGAGAAAGGAGCGGAGCTTTGCCGG
>CAYPFH010000454.1:0-2929 GCA_964409825.1 uncultured Desulfobacterales bacterium
ACTTGATCCGGGGTGCGGGATAAACTCCGAGCCGGGATCCAGGGGAGAACTGGATGCCGGATCAAAAAAGCTTGCCCCGGACTCGATCCGGGGTCCGGCATGACGGATCGGCAACAACGGGGTTTCATAAAAGGTTCAGTACATGACAAAAAAAGCACCCGATAAAAGCGGCGACTCATCACCTTCTTTCGAGCGGTTTGTCATCCCGTCGGTTCTCCTGATGCTTTTGCTTATCGTCATCTACGGCAACAGCTTTCATGCACCGTTTCAGTTCGACGATTTTATCAACATCGTCGACAATCCGAACATCCAAACCCCCGGATTTTCCCTTGAAGATTTTGCCGCTTCCTTTCATGGCCGCAATTCGGGAAGATCGGGAATTTCACGTCCAGTGGCATATCTCACGCTGGCGCTGAACCATTCTCTGGGAGGGCTCGATCCGTTTGGATATCATGTGGTGAATTTCGCGGTTCACGCGCTGTCTGCGCTTCTTTTGTTTTTTTTCACCTACCGGATACTCTCCCTGAGCGCATTCGGAAAAACGCGGAGCCGGGAAAGCCTCCTTTCCATCGCTCTTTTGAGCGCGGCGCTGTGGGCGAGCCACCCGATCCAGGTCACGGCGGTTACCTACATCGTTCAGCGCATGGCGGCCCTGGCCGGGCTGTTTACCCTGCTTGCCATGTTCAGCTACGTGGAGGCGCGCACCGCGGATCGCCGTCTGTCCGCTGTGATCTACATTGCGGCATGCGCGATTTTCGGGGCATTGGCGATCGGCAGCAAGGAAAACGCGGCCATGCTGCCGGTCAGTCTCGTGCTGCTGGAAATTTTCGTGGTCGGCGGCTCTGCCGGGAAAAGCCGGCGGTTCAATGTCTATTTATTCGGTGTTGCCGCTTTTTTGGTTTTGTTTGCCGGGCTTTGGTTCACCGATATCGGAAAAATTCTGGCCGGCTACGAAAACCGGCCCTTCACTCTCGGTGAGCGCCTGTTGACGGAACCCCGGGTATTTCTGTTTTACGTCAGCCAGCTTCTCTATCCGGTCAGCCAGCGGTTTACGATGCTTCACGACGTCGAGCTGTCCACCGGGTTTCTGACCCCGTGGACGACCCTGCCGACGATTCTGCTTGCGGCGGCCCTGCCGATCGGCGCCTGGCTCCTTCGGAAAAGATGCCTCCTGGTTTCCTTTTCGCTGCTCTTTTTCTGGGTCAATCATCTCATCGAGGGAACTGTCATTCCTTTGGAGATCATTTTCGAACACCGAAATTACCTGCCCTCGATGTTTTTCTTTCTTCCTGTTGCCATGGGGTTTGTCTGGCTCCTTGAAAAATATCCGATCCGGCACTTTCTTCCGGTTTCCGCGATCGCTTTTCTCACGTTCTTTTTAGCGGCCCAGGGGCACACGGTATACTTGCGTAATGTATTGTTCGGCCACCCGATTCTGCTCTGGCAGGACAACGTGGCCAAAGCCCCGGCGCTTCATCGGCCTCGCCATAATTTGGGGAATGCCCAGATGATGTATGGAAACCCGGAAAAAGGATTCAACTCGCTTCTTGAATCCCTGGTGGCAAGGGCAAGTGCCCGCAAGAACCAGAAATTCCAAACTTACAATATTTTGGGGTTATACCATCTTTCCAATAAAGAAACGGCTCTCGCCGAAGAGCGATTTCGTGAGGCGCTAAAGCTATTTCCGGGAAATAAAAAGGCGATTTTCGGGTTAGCAAGCGCCATGATCCTGGAAAGAAAGTATCCTCAGGCCGAAAGATATATTTTTAAAATACTCAGAACCTTTCCCGCTCATCAGGAGGCCCTGGTGGCCTTGAGCTGGATTCAGCTCCGGCAGGGGAAAATAGACGTGGCAAAATCCCTTGCGGTTTCTGCCGTCAAGGCGGATCCTGAAAGCCGTCTGCCATTCTTCGTTATCGGAGAGGCGCTGAGAATGGAGGGAAATAAAAAAGGAGCGCTTCGCTACTACGAAATGTATCGCAGCGATTTTCCGGAGGATTTGAATGTCCTGATCGCGATGATTGAAATACAAGCGGGCCTCGATTTGGAGGCCCGCCTGGTGAGAACTGTATCCAATCTTTATGGAAAAACAGGGGAGCGAATCAACACTGTGTTAAAAGAATACGACCAATTTTACAATTGTTTGGGGCCTTGGAGAATTGAAAAAGTTCACAAGGCGATTTCCGATACGATTTCCGAGCAATTAAAAAGGGTCGAATAGACATCATTGAAGAAATCGTAGAAAGCCGCGGGAGCGTCATGCCGGACCCCGGATGACGGAAAAAGAAAACTATGCTTATCCGGAATTCTCCAGCTTGGGGCCGCCGGATGCCGATGGTTTTGGGCTTGGAGGGCCACGCTCCGTCGTGGCCGGGATTGGGTCGTTACCGCCAACGCGGACTATACTGCGCGCGTCCCTCCACCGCCTCCTTGAGCTTCATAGATGACCGGAAAAGGCTCCCTCTCCCTTCTTTTATACCCCCTCCCCTTAATCCCCTCCCACCAGGGGAGGGGAAATTCGAACTTTTTACGAGCTTGTCATCTTTAGCAGTTGAGAAAAACCACTACCCGGTTCTCGGTTTTGGAATGGATTCTGTTTTTGTCACCACATTTTCCCCTGGGTTATCCAGATCGGGAATATATTCGATTGTTACCTGGATATCATCATCACCGGGTGTCCACGCTGTGACATTGAAATCCTCCCCGATATCCGTTCCGACATAATCAGAGGTATATTGAATATCAGAAACGGCTACCCCATCGAGAAGCTGCTTGGCAAAGGCCTGGTTCACCCGAACCTTCAGCTCGGATACGGCTGTATAGATTGCCTTCTCCCGGGCCTTGCTTTGAAGGTCGAAAAACTTGGGGATGGCCACCGCCGCCAGGATTCCCATGATCACCAGGACCGCAATAATCTCGATCAGGGTGA
>CAYPFH010000455.1:0-2866 GCA_964409825.1 uncultured Desulfobacterales bacterium
GTTTGAAATTTGGAATTTGGTGCTTGGGATTTTGAATCACGCCGCGGTCAGCGGCGGCACTCGTATAAAATCGGTAAAATGCGTTATTTTTTCTTGTAATTGCAGCGCATTTTTATTAAAAGCCTTCAATTTATAGGGTTTGTCTTATTTTCGTTCCCCTGGTATCGGGACGTTATTTTGACAAGCGCTCTGAGACCAAGCATGACAAGCTGAACAAAACGCGGAAGCTTAAAAAGCGAAACGAGGCGATATGAACCTGATAACCGACACGGTGTTGGGATGGTTTTCTTCGGATCTGGCGATTGATCTGGGCACTGCAAACACCTTGGTCTATGTAAAAGGCAAGGGAATTGTGCTCAGCGAACCTTCCGTGGTGGCGGTACGGACCGACGATCGGTTAAAAAACCGGGTGCTATCCGTAGGGCTCGAGGCCAAAAACATGCTCGGCCGAACCCCCGGCAACATCGTGGCGATCCGACCCATGCGAGACGGCGTGATCGCAGACTTCGAGGTGACCGAAGCCATGCTTCGACACTTCATCCAGAAAGTTCATAACCGCCGTTCCTTTGTGCGCCCTCGGATCGTCATCGCGGTGCCGTCGGGGATCACCCAGGTGGAAAAGCGCGCCGTGCGGGAATCGGCCGAGTCGGCCGGTGCGCGTGAAGTTTTCTTGATCGAGGAGCCGATGGCCGCCGCCATCGGTGCCGGCCTGCCGATTACCGAGCCGACCTGCAACATGGTCATCGACATCGGCGGCGGAACCACCGAGGTGGCGGTCATCTCGCTGGCCGGTATCGTTTACAGTCGTTCGATGCGGGTGGCCGGAGACAAAATGGACCAGGCGATCATCCAGTACATCAAACGCAAATACAACCTGCTCATCGGGGAGCGGACGGCGGAAATCATCAAGACCACAATTGGAAACGCCTACCCCGATCCCCAACACCTGGAAACCATCGAGGTCAAAGGAAGAGACCTGGTCTCGGGGATACCGAAGATACTTGCCATCGACTCCGAGGAGATTCGGGTGGCCATCTCAGAGCAGATCGATGCGATCGTGGAGACGGCCAAGATCGCCCTGGAGCAGACGCCGCCGGAACTGGCCGCGGACATCGTCGACCGGGGCATTGTTTTGACAGGCGGAGGCGCATTGCTCAAAAATCTGGACAAGCTGCTGCGGGAAGAGAGCGGGTTGCCGATTACGGTGACCGAAGATCCGCTGACCACGGTCGTATTGGGCTGTGGCAAGGCGCTCGACAGCATCGAAATCCTCAAACAGGTCGTGATCACCTAATTCGATGTTTTCCAAAAAAACGGTGATGATCGTCGGCGTCATTTTGCTGATTGCCGTCAACATCATCATTCTTTCCGTTACCAGCACCCGCTATCCCTCTTTCGGGCCCGGGCGGATCGCCTTTGCCCTGACCGCGCCTTTTCAGACAGCAGTTGTCGCTACCACCCGCTTTTTCAGCGACATCTGGCAGCGATACTTCATGCTTGTCGAGGTTGTCCGGGAAAACGAGAAATTGAAGCATGCGCTGCGAAGCAGCCGGGAAGAGAACCACCGGCTTGAGGAGGTGGCGCTTTCCAACCAGCGGCTGAGGCAGCTGCTCGAGTTTCAGCAGAAGACCGATCGGCGCGCGGTCGCCGCCGAAGTCATCGGCAAAGACCCCTCTTTCTGGTTCAAAACCATCATGATCGACAAGGGACGCCGGGCCGGGGTGACCAAAAGCCTGCCGGTCGTCGTCCCCGAAGGGGTTGTGGGGCAGGTGATCGAGGTGGCGGGAAGCTATTCGAAGGTGCTGCTGGTCATCGACCAGAACAGCGCCGTCGACGCCCTCGTGCAGCGCACACGGGCCCGCGGCATGGTGGCCGGAGC
Source organism: uncultured Desulfobacterales bacterium (assembly GCA_964409825.1). Taxonomy (GTDB): domain Bacteria; phylum Desulfobacterota; class Desulfobacteria; order Desulfobacterales; family CAFBRK01; genus JAIPEL01. Next base: position 1,880 of record CAYPFH010000455.1, read on the forward strand.
CGTCGACAGCGGATGCCTGTTCAAGTACGTGCTGCGCAAACACGATGTCCGGGTTGGCGATGCGGTCATCACCTCCGGGCTCGACGGCGTGTTTCCAAAAGGGCTGAGGGTGGGTCAGGTATCCGGAGTGGTCAAGCGGACGGCCGGCATTTTTCAGGAAGTTACTGTGATGCCCTACGCTGAGTTTGAAACCCTCGAGGAGGTGCTGGTGATTTTGAATCCGCCGGCACCTCCGGGAATCGAGAGCCCGTGACCTATCTTTTTTACGCGGCCGTTTGTCTGAGCCTGGTGGTGCTCGAAACCACGATTCTGGCAGACACCGTGATTTTCGGCGGCGTATATGATCTTCTGGTTCCTTTTGTCGCCTATCTTGGCCTTTATCGGTCGAGCAAAGAAAGTCTTCCGGTGATAGGATGCGTCGGATTCGTCATGGATAGCCTGTCCGGCGCTCCTTTCGGACTTTACCTGACGGTGTATTTCTGGATATTTGCCGGGATCAAGTGGGGGATGCGCTACCTTCAGATCCGAACCAGTGCGCTGGTCATGTTTGTCGTGCCGATGGCCGTTTTTATGGAACTGATTCTTTTCATGTCGGTGCTCCTCATGCAGGCACCGGCCGGAGTTTCGGTGGCCCTGCTTTCCAAAAGGCATTGGGGTCAGCTGCTTTTGGCGCTGCTGACCGGCCCCTTTTTTCTCATGTTCTATGAGGTTTGCCACATTCGGATCGAAAAGTGGGCTGCCGATCTCAAGGCCGAAAGAAATGGAATATACTAGGTTCAGAGGTTCAGAGGTTCAGAGGTTCAAGGGTTCGGAGGTTCAAGGGTTCGGAGGTTCGGAGGTTCAAGGTTCAAAGACTGATGGTTTCGTAAAAAGTCCGAATTTTCCTTTTTCCGTCATTCCCGCGAAAGCGGGAATCCAGTGATTTCAAGAACTTCTGGATGCCGGATCAAAAAAGCTTGCCCCGGACTCGATCCGGGGTCCGGCATG
>CAYPFH010000456.1:0-2862 GCA_964409825.1 uncultured Desulfobacterales bacterium
GCGAGGTAAGCAGCCGGATGGCCCGTATGGCGTCGTCGTTTCCGGGGATCAGGTAATCGATCTCGTCCGGATCGCAGTTCGTATCGACAACGCCAACGATCGGGATATTGAGCCTGCGGGCTTCCCGAACGGCAATGGCTTCTTTTTTGGGGTCGATCACGAACATCGCTCCGGGCAGCCCGCCCATGTTCTTGATCCCGCCCAGGTTGTTGTCGAGCTTGACCTGCTCCTTTTTCATCTTCAAGCGTTCTTTTTTGGGAAACATGTCAATCGAGCCGTCGTTATGGATCTCGTTTAAGTAGTTGAGACGGTCGATGCTCTGTTTGATGGTCTGAAAATTGGTCAGCATGCCGCCGAGCCATCGGTTGTGGACATAGAACATTTCACAGCGGTTGGCCTCTTCGTAGATGGAATCCCGGGCCTGCTTCTTGGTGCCGACAAACAAGACCGACTTGCCCTTTGCCACGTTTTCGGAGATAAATTCGTATGCAGTCTTGAACAGACGAACGGTTTTTTGCAGATCGATGATGTAGATCCCGTTTCGCGCCCCGAAGATGTAAGGCTTCATTTTCGGGTTCCAACGCTTGGTCTGGTGGCCGAAGTGAACCCCAGCCTCCAACAATTCTTTCATTTTGACGTACGACATGTAGCTCTCCTTTTCTCGGTTTTTTTCCACCGTCCCTGTCAGCCCCGCCTCCGATCCCGCTTCGCGCGGGACACCGGGAGCCGGGTCGAAGGACGTGTGAGATGGCCGCTGCACGGCAACCGTTCAGCGCGCCTGACAAAATCAGGTGTTGTTACCAAATTCGGCTTTTCTCCGCAACGTTTTTTTTCAGCGCCGCCGAACCTTCAACACCCGGGGATTTCCTCCGTAATCTTTCAGGATTTCCCCGGCTGCATAGTCTCCGCTGCTTTTTACGATGTCCAACACCGCCGGGCCCTGATCGTATCCGATTTCCAGGAGCAGCACCCCGTCCGGCGACAGATACCGGGGGGTCTCGCGGATCAGGCAGCGGACGGCATCGAGGCCGTCGGAACCGCCGTCCAGGGCCGGCCGAGGTTCGAACCGCGCGATCTCGGGAGCCAACCCCTCGATATCCGCCCGTCGGATGTAGGGCGGATTGCAGATTACCGCGTCAAACGGGCGGGAACGGGCTGAAACCGCTTCGAACCAGTCTGCGGCAAAAAAACCGACCCGTTCGATCACCTCGTGGTATAGCGCATTTTGCCGGGCCACGGCCAGCGCCTCCGAACTCCGGTCCGAAGAAAAGATCCGCCAACGGCTTCGCTCCCGGGCAATGGCAACGGAGACCGCACCGGACCCTGTTCCCGGCTCCAATATCCGGATCGGTTCATTCTCGGCAAAGGCCCCCAGTGCCGCCTCGACAAGGCCTTCGGTTTCCGGCCGTGGAATCAATACGGCCGGTGTGACCCGGAACGAAAGCGACCAGAACTCTTTTTCCCCGGTGATATAGGCAACCGGCTCTTTTTCGATCCGACGGCGGATCAGCGATTTGTAGCGATCGAGCTCTGCAGGCTGCAGCGGCTGATCGTATCTTACATACAGTTCGATCCGCTGAAGACCGAGGGCATGGGCGAGCAGAATTTCGGCGGAAGCCCGGGGGCTGTCGATGCCGTGGGAACGAAAATAGGAAGCGGTCCAGTTCAACGCTCCCAGCATGGTCCAGGGCTTTTCAGGCGTTTTCCGGGGACTCGTCATTCTGCATGGCCTGGGCCTGGTAATAGGTGATCAGCTCGTCGATGACCTCGTCCAGATCTCCCTGCAGAACCGATTCCAGTCTATACAGGGTCAATCCGATGCGGTGGTCGGTCACCCGGCCCTGGGGAAAGTTGTATGTCCGAATCCGTCCGCTTCGATCGCCGCTGCCCACCTGGCTCTTGCGTTCCTCGGAAATTTTTTCGTTCTGCTCCTTGAGCTTTCGATCGAACAGGCGGGCCTGGAGCACTTTCATGGCCTTGTGGCGGTTTTTGAGTTGAGACTTCTCATCCTGGCAGGTCACTACCAGCCCGGTGGGAAGGTGGGTGAGCCGCACCGCCGACTCGGTTTTGTTCACGTGCTGCCCGCCGGGACCCGAAGCTTTATACACGTCGATTTTCAGCTCGCCGGGATCGATGTTGACTTCCACCTCGTCGGCCTCCGGCAGCACCGCCACGGTCACGGCCGACGTGTGGATCCGTCCCTGGGCCTCGGTCTCCGGCACCCGCTGCACCCGGTGAATGCCGCTTTCGTACTTCAACCGGCTGTAAGCCCCGCGGCCGTGGATCATGGAGATGATCTCCTTGAAGCCCCCGCCTCCGGTGGCATGATGATCCATGGGCTCCACTTTCCAGCCTCTGTTCTCGGCGTATCGGCTGTACATGCGGTACAGGTCTCCGGCAAACAGGGCGGCCTCTTCTCCGCCGGTGCCGGCGCGGACCTCGAGAATCACGTTCTTGTCGTCGTTGGGATCCTTGGGCAGCAGAAGCTGCCTGAGCTCCTGTTCCAGGCGTTCCTTTTTCTCGTTGAGCTTGCGCAGCTCCTGTCTGGCCAGTTCCCGGATTTCAGGATCCCGGTCCTGGAGCAGTTCGCTGCTGTCTTCGATGTCGGAAAGCGCTTTTTTGTACTCGCGAAAAGGCGCTACGATCCTGGACAGCTCTGCATGCTCCCGGCTGTATTTTTCGTAGTTCTCCCTGTCGGAAGCGACATCCGGATCGGCCATCGCCGCTTCCAATTCATCGAAGCGCTCTTCGACACCTGCCAGTTTTTCGTACATGTTGAGACCTTATCTGCACTTTCATGCGACACTTCGCTTGGAGGCAAATGCGTCAGGAAAAAAATTTCCAAATTCCAAGCACCAAATC
>CAYPFH010000457.1:0-2856 GCA_964409825.1 uncultured Desulfobacterales bacterium
GTCGGTTTTTACCGCTTGCTTTGACCGAAGTTTCATAGGAGCCTGCAAAAATCACACAGATAAATATAGGAATTTTATAATGGACCGCAAATAAAAATAAAAGCGCTGCGCGCTTTGATAAGAAGCGGCTGGCGCCGCTTAATGTAAGAAAGACCAAGTACGGTACATCGCGGAAGGAAGACCGAACCATGCCCGATGGAATGAATTTTTCCGGTGTTTTTCGCAGAACGCATACTTGTAATCCAAGCGCGGCAGCGATTGGATTACACGTTGAAGCGGAAGGTGATGATGTCTCCGTCCCGGACTTCGTAGGTCTTTCCCTCCAGGCGCACCGTTCCCTTGGACCTGGCGTCCTTGAAGGTGCCGGCGTCCATCAGGTCGTCGTAGGCAAGGACCTCCGCCCGAATGAATCCTTTTTGAATGTCGGTGTGGATGGCACCAGCCGCCTCCACGGCCGGGGTTCCTTGCCTGATGGTCCAGGCCCGGACCTCGTCTTCGCCCACGGTGAAAAAGGAGATCAGCCCCTGTAGGCGGTAGGATTTTTCGATGATCCGATCCATGGCAGAGGCGGTAATGTTGAACTCCTCCAAAAAGGCGGCGGCCTCTTCCGGATCCATCTGGGCAAGCTCCTGCTCCAGCCTCCCTTTGATCACGGCGCAGGTTTCGGTCTCGGCAAGCGATCCGGCCGAAGGGGCGGCATCGTCTTCATCTTCGCTGTTGAACAGAACCAGCATCGGCTTGGCCGACAAAAAAGCATACCCTCTTAAGGCAGGCGCCTGGCAAAGCTCGCGATCTCGGCGAAGGGGCTTTTCTCCTTCAAGATGCTCCCGGCATCGCACCAAAAGGGGCTGTTCCTCGGGGTCGGGTTTTTTGCCGCGCTGGATGTCGGCGGCCAGCCTTTCCAGACGCTTTTCGACCACCACCAGGTCCGAGACAATCAGCTCCTGGTCGATTTCGGCAAAGTCGGCGGCCGGGGCCGGGGCCGGCATTCCGGGAGGCGCAAAGTTGCGGATCACGTGAAGCAGGGCGTCGCAGTCGCGCACCTGCACCCAGATGCTCTGCTCTTTGCCCTTTTCTTTCTGCTGCAGGGCCGCGGCCGGCAGGAAATACTCCACCTGGGCATAGATGGTCTTTTTCGGAGTGTACATCCGGCTGAGTACGTCCACCCGCGGATCCGGCACTTTTACGGTGCCGATCTGGCTCTCGGTCAGATGCACCGCGGCCGGATTGCCGGTCAACGCCTCGAACACGGTCTTTTTTCCGGCTCCGGGGAGACCGATAATGCCTAGCTTCAACGATTTCCCTCCAAATCACTGCATTGAAAATGGGCACGGCCTGCATTAAAAACTTATAAATTCGAAGCACGAAATCCGAAACAAATTCAAAATCAGAATGACCAAAATTCGAAACGGTGCTCCTGGGCCGACGATTCGCTGCCCGTCTTATACTGTCAACACAATTTGGCTCGTTTCGGTCATTATGATTTCGGTCATTCGAATTTGTTTCGACATTCGATATTCGGATTTCGAATTTTAGCTCTTAATTCCCCACCACTCCGGAGGGGTCGGCTCTCTGTAGGAGATGGCCGTGAACCGGCCCGGCCCGAAGTAGATGGCCGCCACCCGGCCGTTTCCGATGTAGAGCAGGGAACCGAAGCTTCCTTCTGCGACACGGTCGGCGATCTTCTGAAAAACGGCGCGCACCTTTTCATGGTAGCGCTCGCTTCGGATGACGACCTTCCCATCCTTCCATCGGAAGGTGTCGAACGCCTTCTTCAGTTCGGGTTCGATCTCGAGAAAGTCCCGCCGGGAAATCCCTTCGATCTCCCCCATGATGATGCTGTGGCCGGCCATGGCAGGAAATCTTACCGCAGTGCGGAAGGGTTCGCAACCGTGAACCGTTATACAGTATAAAGTTAAAACCCAAGGTTCTTCGAAAACTCATTGCCTTTTTCCTTTCCCTTCGATGGGAATTGCCTTCCATTTCCCCAATCGATAAGGAAGGGTGATGCATTTCCCTCCCCCTGGATGGGGGAGGGTCAGAGTGGGGGTGACCACAATGTGAATGCCCTCAGGAGGCTTCCTGCAGAGGAGAATCGGAGCGCGCAACCAGGGCCCCCACCGGACAGATCTCGATGCATGCCCCGCAGTCGGTGCATTCGGCTTCGTCGGCGCCGAATGCAGAAACGACCGTAGAAAAGCCCCGGCCGGCAAAAGCCAGCCGCGGGAGCCCGCTTTTGGCCCGGCACACGGCAACGCATTTTCCGCAGAGTACGCAGCGGTTCGGGTAGTAGTCGACAAAGGGGTGGTCCTGGATGATGGATTCTGCCTTCAGGCATTTGGGCAGCCGCCGGCTTTTCAAGCCGACTTTCAAAAACCGGGCGATATCCTGGAGTGCACAGTTCCGGTTTGCCGGGCAGGTCTTGCAGGCCACGTCGTGCACCGACAGCAGCAGTTCCAATCCGGCGCGCTGCAGGCGCCGGACTTCTTCTGTGTCGGTGTGCACGGTCATGCCGTCTTTCACCGACAAGGTGCAGGAGGTCGCCGGCCGGGCCATGTCATCGATCTGGACGAAACACATCCGGCAGGAAGCCGCCGGCGCCGGCCGCTGTTCCAAATAGCAAAGATTGGGGATGTAAATGCCGTTGTCCAGGCAAGTCTTGAGCAGGTTGGCGCCTTTTTCCGCTTCGATTTGTCGGCCGTCTACGGTGATGGTTGCCATTGATGCTGTTCCTGGATGCTGGTTTCTGGATTCTGGATCCTGGGTTCTGGGTTCTGGATCCTGGATCCTGGGTTCTGGGTTCTTATGTGAAACTAGGCCAAAATGGCACGGTTTCACATTTGATCAAACTGAACG
>CAYPFH010000458.1:0-2856 GCA_964409825.1 uncultured Desulfobacterales bacterium
TATCTGTGAGTGTCAGGAATAAAACTGCGAAAGTGTTTGACAAGGACAGTTAAGTTAAGACCAAAAAAGTCGTATAAATCTCCCGCCGGAGAATCTTGAATATTGAATCTGGAATTTTGAATCCCGCCGGCGGGGGCTTCCCATCCGTTCTCCCGGCCGCCCACCTCGCAATACATCCTAATCCGAGGGGCAAATCCGTGCCAGACAGTATGGACTGTGCGGCCGGACAATGTTCTTCTATCATTTATTCTAATAAGCGCTCTATTGGAGGAATCTTTATGAAGCCGCTGACCGTCGTTTCCAACCGCCTTCCGGTGACCGTGGGAGAAACCATCGAGAAATCTTCGGGCGGCATGGTCGCCGCCCTGGAAGGACTTGGGGAAAACGCGGATTTTCAATGGATCGGCTGGGCCGGCGGCGCCGTTGAAGACCCTGACAGAAAAGAGAAAATCGCCGCCGAACTCAAAGAACGGTTCAATTATACTCCGATCTTTTTGAGCCCGCAGGACGCAGACGATTATTACACCGGATTTTCCAACTCCAGCCTATGGCCCCTGCTCCACTACATGCCGACCAAGGCCCGCTACGAGGAACGTTGGTTCGACGCTTACCAAAAAATAAACCGGTTATTTGCCGACACTGTGCTGGAGCAGACCAGGGAAGAAGACATCGTCTGGATCCAGGACTACCACTTGATGCTGCTTCCGGCTATGCTTCGAAAGCAGCGCCCTGAGATGACCGTCGGCTTTTTTCTCCACACGCCGTTTCCCTCCTACGAGATCTTCCGCTGTCATCCAAACCGGGAAGAGCTTCTGGAAGGCCTGCTCGGGGCCGACCTGATCGGTTTTCATACCTTCGGATACCTGCGCCACTTCCGGAGCACGGTGCTTCGGCTTCTGGGCATCGAGTCGGAATTCAATGTCATCAACACAGACATGCACCAAACCGCCATCGGCGTTTATCCCATCGGCATCAACGCCGAAAAATTCCTCCAAGGGATGAAAACCGAAGCCTATCGGGAAGCGAAAAGCATCCTTGAGCAGGCCAATGCCGGCAAAAAAATCGTTTTGAGCGTAGAGCGGCTCGACTATACCAAGGGAGTGCCGCGGCGCCTGGACGCCATCGAGCGGTTTTTATCCGAAACCGGTCGAACGGACGTGGTGTTTATCTTCGTATGCGTTCCGTCGCGGGAGAGCGTCCCGGAATATCAGGAGCTTCGCCGGTCGGTGGAGCTCAAGGTCAGCCGGATCAACGGCAAGCACTCCGCACTGGGCGAAATTCCGGTCCATTTCATCCACCGGCCGGTGGCCTTCGAGGAGCTTTGTGCCCTGTACTCTCTGGCCGACGTGGCTACGGTAACGCCCCTCATGGACGGAATGAATCTGGTGGCAAAAGAGTACCTGCTCTGCCAGCAGGAGGAGCCCGGGGCGCTGGTGCTGAGCGAGTTCGCCGGCGCGGCCCAGGAGCTGGACAATGCCTATGTCGTCAATCCATACAATATACGGAATATATCCAACGCGATTCAGGAGGCGCTGAACGCTTCGGAAGAGCAAAGACGGCAGCGGCTGGAGCCGATGAAGCAACGGGTCGCCAAATATGACGCCCGTTTCTGGGCCCAGTCTTTCCTGGATTCGCTCAGCGGCCTGCCCCGGGAGACTCCAGAACCGGCCGAAATCCGACCTCTTTCCGCAGAAGGCCTGCATCCTTTCCTGGCCGGCAAAAACGGCGCTCTTTTCCTGGACTACGACGGCACGCTCGCCGAGCTGAAAAAACGACCGATCGATGCCGCACCGGTTGGAGAGGTGGAAGAGATCCTCTCCATGCTGGACCGGCAGGAAGATCTTGACGTGTATCTTGTCGGCGGGCGCACCCGCAAGGACATGGACCGATGGTTTTTAAAATACGGGTTTCACCTCGTGGCCGAGCACGGCTACTGCGTTAAAGAAAAAGATGGTCAAGGCTGGGTGGTCCTCACGCCGGAGGCAGATCTTTCCTGGAAGGATCAGATCCTCGATTTTTTAGAGCTTTATGTCGGCATGACTCCGGGAAGCTTCCTGGAGGAGAAAACCGCTTCTGTGGTCTGGCACTATGCCGGGGCAGACCCGGAATTCGGTACCTGGAAGGCCCGGCAGCTCGTTTCATCTCTGCAGGAGATGCTCTCCAATCTGCCGGTGGAGATCCAGCACGGGAAAAAAATCGTGGAAATCGCTTCGGTTCATGCCAATAAAGGGGCCGCCGTATCGTATTTCATGACCAAATACCGTTACGAAGCGGCGCTTTGCGCCGGCGACGATGAAACCGACGAAGCGATGTTCCGGCTTTCCGACGAGCGGATTCTGTCTGCAAAGATCGGCGGCGGTGAAACCGATGCCATGTTCCGCTCCCCTTCCCCAAAGACGTTTCGCACCTTTCTGCACCGGTTGCTGACATCCTATGCCAAGGAAGGCTGACAAGCCCTGGGGTTCTGGGTTCTGGGTTCGGGGTTCTGGGTTCTGGGTTCTGGGTTCAGGGTTCGGGGTTCGGGGTTCGGGGTTCTGGGTTCTGGGTTCTGGGGTTGCCGGAAGGAATTCTATAGGGATTTTTTGCCTGAGCCGACCAGCTCGTAGGTTGGACTGAGAGCTCGTAGGTTGGGCTGAGAGAAGCGAAGCCCCACAACAGTTGTCCTGGATGGTGGGCCGGCTTCAAGATGGAGGCGGGTGAATCTGGGGGACAGGAAACTGAAAATGTTGGGCTTCACAAGTTCAGCCCAACCTACCCGTTTCGCCTTTTTGCCTTGAACCGCATATAGCGACGCATTCGCCTTCAGGCGAATTTTCACATGAGCCCCGCCGCTGACCGGCGGCGTGATTCAAAATT
>CAYPFH010000459.1:0-2853 GCA_964409825.1 uncultured Desulfobacterales bacterium
ACACGGTTTTGCCGCTGGCACTGTTGTTTTTGTTCCTGATTTTGGTTTTAACAGTGAAATCCGCCTGCCCTGAGCTTGTCGAAGGGTGAAATCCGTGCCAGCTTGTTTTTTCTCTGTACTCAGTGCCAAAGAATCCGTGCCAAACAGCCCAAAGCTGGGGGATCGCGTTTAGGTGGCGGCAAAATTGTACTGGAAAAATGCCCGTCTTTCTTCGGGAACCTCCATTGCCCGTTCGTCTCGTCTGTCCGTTCCCGATCTTCTGTCCTTGCCGGAGCGTCTTTCCGGAACGTGGGTCGAATAGGAGAATTGGCGGCGATCGAATCCAGCGCGGCGGCCTCCATTATCGAATGCATTCATCCAGTGGGTACCTTATCAGATCGAGATCATTCTAAGAGAACTAATGAGATAGTAGGAGCAGCAATGATCGTGCCACCTGCTGCTCTTTCTTTCTTGTTTGAAAAATAATATAAAATAAACAGAAGGATAGTTTTATCGCTCAAAAGTCTGAAAAAATTTTCAGGCAGGTGTTGACACAAAAAGGTAACAATTTTGGAAATTCATGTCCTAATATTTGGCTAACAAAGTTCACATGATTTTTTTACCGTTGCGGGCAACGGTAAAAAAATCAAGGTTGACGGCTTCGTAAAAAGTCCCCGAATTTCCCCTCCCCTGGTGGGAGGGATTAAGGGGAGGGGGTATAAAAAGCTGGAATCCTTTTCTATTCACCCTCACCCCGACCCTCTCCCATCAAGGGAGAGGGAGCCTTTTCGGCTGTCTACGATTTCATCTATTTGAATCTGAAAACGGCCCGGCCAGCGGTCGGGCCGGCATAATGGGGGCGTCTATTGTTTTACGGAACTATGTACCATTTTAAGGATGTGGTCAGGCCTGTGGGGGTCTTTCCGGAAGACGGGAAACTGTCTGAGGAGTTTAGTGGCCGTTGGACCGAACAGCAATTGATGGCCTGCAAAATGAGATGGTGATCCGGCAGCCTCAACCTATTTTTCAAAATCAAGGCCCTGTTCGGTTCTACGGCCACTTGGCTCCGAGTTTTTCACGTCTTCCGGAAAGATCCACACAGGCCTCAGACTGGCCTTAAATTTGTGCATAAACCCGTTGTTTTATAGGTCTCTTTTCTTCCACTTTCGCACCCCATGGTTTTTGTGCCGTGCAAAGAAAGAAACGATGCATCCTGAGCGCTGATCAGAGCGGCGTCACCATAGCAGATTTGGCGCGTCGGCGACTTGCTGCAGGGATAGGTATTTCAGCCTTTCGCCCTTCAGCGACATCGTCGCGTCATATAAAATCGTGAAACGATTTTATTTTGCACGATACTTGCATCAACGGCCCGCCATGAAAACTTTTCAGCTCTCCAAGCTCCTGCCGGAGTACACCCCCGAATCCGTTCTGGCTGAAGTTCATCGGATTGTGAAGTTTTTTTCACAACAATTTCCCTTTTCTCGGGAACTGGACGATCTTTTTTACAGGATCCAGGGCCTTTACAGCGGTCATTGGCCCGGCTACCAGGCCTGCAACACGGAATACCACGATTTCCGCCATGTCGTGGACGTGCTGCTGGCCGCCGCCAGGCTGGTACACGGGGCGTCAATCGATGGATGGCAGTTTTCGGACCGCTGCGTCTTTCTTTGCCTCGCCGCTGCGATGCTTCACGATGCCGGCTATATCCAGGAAGCCGACGACCTGGCAGGAACCGGCTCGAAGTACACCGCCGTCCACGTGCAGCGAAGCTGCGATTTCGTTCACCGGCACCGCCGGGATTTTGGATTCTCAGAGACGGAGAGCCGGGACATCCAGGACATGATCGCCTGCACCGATCTGACCGTAAAGCCAAAGGACGTTACATTCAGCGCCAAGGAGGCAGAGCGGCTGGGATCCATCCTGGCTGCCGCCGATCTTGTGGCACAGATGGCGGACCGCACCTACCTTGAAAAGCTTCTTTTTCTCTACCGGGAGTTCAAAGAGGCAGAACTCGGGGGGATTGCCGACGAAAAGGATCTTCTTGAAAAAACCCTCGCCTTTTACCGGACGATCGAAAAGCGCCTGGCCGACGACCTGATGGGAGTGGACCGGTTCATGATCGGCCACTTTGCGGAGCGGTGGAACATCCCCGTGGACTTGTACCGGATTTCCATCGAAAAGCAGCGAAGCTACCTGGAACACGTCCTTTCTTTGTCGGGTGAGGACCCCCGGGAGCATCTCAGGAGAAGCGTCAATTCTCCGGGACGGGGGGAGGGTTAGAAGATCAAAAAAATTCCAAATCTCAAGCACCAAATTCCAAACAAATTCCAAGCACCAAGCACCAAATTCTAAACCTGAAAAAACGAACGGCAGAGGGTAAGAGGGTAAGAGGGTAAGAAAAGATAAATTCCAAGCACCAAATCCCAAATAACAAACAAATCTCAATGACCAAAATTCCAAATTCCAAACCTGGCAGGAATTTATCGAAATCTTTTTTGGTTTTATGGCGGCGGAGGGGCGGAAGTTAAGAAGTTGAGAAGTTAAGAGAAAAACGGTTATTGGTGAATGGTTATTGGTTATCAGTGAGACAGCAGTTGCTGGTTGCAAGTTGCTCGTTGCTGGTTAAAACCGCAATTGCTGGTTCAAAACGATTCTCGCGCCAAGGCGCCAAGGCGCCAAGAAGGTCAACTGCAAAAAGATTTCCTCGCGCAGAGACGCAGAGGCGCAGGGGAGGGCAGAAGGTAAGAGGTTAGGAAGCTAAGAAAAAGAACATCCCTCGCAGGCGCTCGGGATGAAAATCAATTTGGACAGGATAAAAAGTTCTTTGGCGGCGAAGCCGCCCTTATAAAAGCGCGAAGCGATTTTATTTGGAAT
>CAYPFH010000460.1:0-2853 GCA_964409825.1 uncultured Desulfobacterales bacterium
CCAAGGCGGGGATAGGTCGGTTATTGCCGCCGGCTTCGACCGAAGTTTCACATAAGAAAGGAGGCCTGCCATGATCGTCTTCATCAGCGATCTTCATTTCGTGGACGAAACCGCCGGAAGGCACAATGTCCCGGCAGACGCCTTTGAACTGTTTTTCCAGGACCTGGCCTCGATCGTAAAATGGCACCGGAGCCAAAGCCGGCACATCACAGAACTGCGAATCGTCTTTCTGGGCGACATCTTCGACCTGCTCCGGACCACCTACTGGCTCGAGCCGCCGGTCAAGGAAAGCGAGCGCCCCTGGGGAAGCAATCAGGCGAAAATAAAGACCCACGCCCGGCAGGTCTTCGACAATATCGCGGCGAAAAATGCGGACGCCTTCGCCCTGCTGGCCGGTCCCTTGAAGAAACGGTTCGACTTTCCTTTCGAACCAGAGCGGATCTATATCCCCGGCAACCATGACCGGCTCTGCAACCGTTTTCCCGAACTGCGGACCCGGGTACGCCGGGCGCTCGGCATCGCCGAATCCAACGAGCCGTTTGCCCATGCGTTCTCCGATCCCGGATACGGGGTGTTCGCCCGGCACGGCCACGAATTTGACAAGTTCAACTACGAGGGCGGCGCCGCGCTGGATTACGATGCGCATATGCAGGTGCCCATCGGAGACCCGATCACCACCGAACTGGCCACCAAATTTCCCTGGCGGGTCATGCAGGCCCCCAAGGTCAAGGCGCTGCCCAAAGAACTCCGAAACCGTCTCGAAGAAAATCTCCAGCAAATCGACGATGTCCGGCCCTTTTCAGCCGTGCTCCAATGGCTCCTGTACCAGGTCGATCAATTCCGAGTGCTCAAATCGGTCATCGAAGACTGCGTGGACGACATCGTCAAAGACTTCAACAAGCTTTCCTTTGTCAGGCGATGGTACGAACACCACGACAAGTGGACCGACTTTTTAGACGAGGCGGATAAAATCCAGGCGGTGCTCTTTTTGCTGGAAAAATTCAAGGTCTTTCCCTCGGAAAAAATGCTGCCGCTGATCGACAATCTCTCCAATCGCTTCGCCAAAGACGAACTGGCGGCGGCCGCGGAAAAAGAACTTGTCGGCAAAGATCCGCTCCTGCGCTATGTGGTCTACGGACACACCCACACCCCGCTGCAGGCCCCGGTCCGGGTCGTGGCCGCCGAAAAGGACCGCATCGAGCACGTCTATGTCAACACCGGCACCTGGCGAAAGCGCTACCACCAGACCCTTGCCGGCAACGAGTTCATCGGCTGGAAAAACATGACTTACGCGATCTTTTACACCGCAGAGGAGCGCGGCTCGAAGATCCCTTCCTTCGAGACCTGGACCGGCACGTTGAAAACGTCGTAGCTTCTAAGGCCGCCGCGTTTTTCAGAAATGCGCGGCAGCCGTTGCTGATCTGTTTTGGTGAGCTCTCAAAATGGTCCATGGATAGACTCCTGGATAACGATGAGAATGGGTGTAGGCCTACTGCGAGGTCTGAGACCTAGCTGCCGGCCGCCGCCTTCATGCTCTCCAGGTGCTGACCCCCCGACTGGAAAATGACGTACTCGATAAACTGCTCGGTGCTCATCTCCCCGCCGAAAGCGGACATGTGCGCTTTCCGGGATTCTCCTTTACTTTTTTTCAGCTGACGGGTTACATTCCGGTAAATTTGCTATCCGCCCGCCGCCCGCGGGCAGGGTTGAAAGGAACGAAATGGACGAAAAAGAACGCATCGGCATCCTGATCTGCGACCGGTACCGGCGGTGTGCCGGGGGAAAGTGCCTTCGGGCGATGAGAAACCGGGAAGGGGCCTTCAGGATCTATAAGGACAAGGACGTGGAGCTGGTCGGCTTCACCACCTGCGACGGCTGCCCCGGGGGAAACGTGGAATATGCCGGCGCCGAGATGGTGAAAAACGGGGCCGCCGTCATCCATCTGGCCACCGGCCTGGTAGTGGGCTACCCGCCGTGTCCCCACATCGACACCTTCAAGGCGTTTCTGGAAAAGCGATACGGCGTTCGGGTGGTTGTGGGCACCCACCCCATCCCGAACCACTACCTCGATATGCACACCCATCTGGGCACATGGAAAGATCCGGCCTGGGCCCCGCGGATCGCACCGACCATGGCCGATCAGGCAACCCGCGCCCGATACGAGTGATGTGAGGCTCTGGTCGATCCATCCGCGGTACCTGGATGCCAGGGGGCTGGTAGCGCTCTGGCGAGAGGCCCTGCTTGCCCAGAAGGTGCTCCAGGGGCTCACCCGGGGATATCGGCACCATCCCCAACTGCAACGGTTTCGAGCGGCGGCCGATCCTCTGGATGCGGTGGGAATCTATCTGCGGGCCATTGCCGATGAGGCCGGCCAAAGACGATACCGGTTCGACCGGAACAAAATCGCGGCAGGAACCTGCGGCGGAAAAATTCCAGTCACCTCCGGACAGCTTTTATTTGAACTGCGCCACCTGGCTCGCAAGCTGCAGCAGCGAAGCCCGGGCGACTTTTGCCGGCTTCCGGCAGCCGATAAGATCCAACCCCATCCCTTGTTTTACCGGATCGGCGGAGATATCGAAGCCTGGGAAGTCCCAGCCCCCAGAAAGGAGGATCCAAGGAAAGAACTGGATGCTCCCGGATCGGAGTCCAGGGTCCGGCATGACGGACCGAGAGCATGAATTTTCACATAACCTCTGCCGCTGCCCCCAAGCGGTCAGTTTGATCAAAGATGAAACTATTTTATATATTATACCGATATTTTTACATTTTCCTTGTTACTTTTCTTTGCTCGCCCAAAGAAAGTAACCAAAAGAAAAGGCGCCCTGCGCCCCGCTTCTTCCTGTGCTTCTCGAT
>CAYPFH010000461.1:0-2850 GCA_964409825.1 uncultured Desulfobacterales bacterium
GAGTTCTGGGTTCTGAGTTCTGGGTTCTGGGTTCTGAGTTCTGGGTTCTGAGTTCGGGGTTCTGAGTTCGGGGGTCCAGACACTAAACACCAAACACCAAATTCTAAATTCTAAGTTTTTCACCCGCCCTGCGAATACAGGTTTTCGGCAAAAATTTCTCCGTATGCGGCCCGCAGCAGGTTCATCACGTCCCGGGCCGTTTTCAGCTGGAGCACTTCTTTAAGAAAAGGCCCGCATTTTTCAGCCTTCAGCGAACGGATCACCCGCTTAACCGCCGGGATCGACTGGGGATTCATGCTCAGCTCCTCCAGCCCCAGGGCCAGAAGGATCGGAACGTGGATCGGGTCCGCGGCCATCTCCCCGCACATGTAAGTTTCAATGCCATGGCGTTTGGCGGTTTCCGTCACCTGGCGCAGCATGCGTAAAAGCGCCGGATGAAGGGGGTTGAACAGGTGGGCGACTTGCTGGTTTCCCCGGTCGATGGCCAGGGAATACTGGATCAGGTCGTTTGTGCCGATGCTGAAAAAATCGGCCTCTTCGGCCAGAAAATCGGCTACGATCACCGCGGAGGGGACCTCGATCATGACGCCTACGGCGATCTCGCCGTTGTAAGCGACGCCGTCTTTTTCCAGGCTTTCCGCCGCCTTTTCGATATGCTGCCTGGCTTCTCTGAGCTCGTCTACGCCCGATATCATCGGCAGCAGAATTCGGACGTTCCCATAACGGGCGGCCCGCAAAATGGCCCGCAGCTGGGTCCGAAAGATGTCCGGCCGCTTCAGGCAGTAGCGGATGGCGCGAAGTCCCAGGGCCGGATTTTGCTCCGGTCGTTGGTCGGCGTAGGTGACCGCTTTGTCTCCGTTGATGTCCAGGGTTCGGATCGTCACGGGACGCGGGGCCATCACCTCCACGACGTCTTTGTACTTGTCGAACAGCTCTTCTTCCCGGGGAAAAGAACGGCGGCTCAAATAGCCGAATTCGGTTCTGTAAAGACCGATCCCTTCGCCGCCGTGGTCAAGGACCGAAACTACCTCTTCAGGCAATTCGATGTTTCCCATCACTGCCAGGCGGATGCCGTCTTCGGTTTCGGCGGGAAGGTGGCTGTCCCGACTGATGGCCATCCGGAACTCTTCATACTGAACCTGGCGCTCCTGGTATTCGAGAAGGGTTTCTTCCTGCGGCCGGAGAATGACGGCTCCTTCGGTTCCGTCGACGATGATGATCTCCTCGTTTCGGATCTCTTTGGTGGCCTCTCCCACGCCGAGCACCGCAGGTATCCCCAGGGTTTTGGCGATAATGCTGGTATGAGAGGCCTTGCCGCCCCGGTCCGTGACGAAACCCATGATCCGCTCGAGCTGGATCTGTGCGGTTTCGGCCGGGGAAAGATCGTGAGCCACGAGGATAACCCGTTTGTTGATATTGCGGATGTCTACCTGCCGCGCTCCGACCAGGTTCCGAAGAATCCGATCCGAGACCTGCAGGATGTCTTCGGAACGCTCCCTCAGGTAAGGGTCGGTCATTTCCTGAAACATCTGCTTCAGGCCGGCCACCGCCCTTTTCAGCGCCCATTCGGCGTTGATTTTTTCCTTGTCGATGATATCGATGGTCCGGCTGTAGAGCATCTTGTCTTTGAGGAGCACCACGTGGGTCTCGAGGATGTCTCCGTGCTGGCGAAACTCCTCCGGGGTGCTTTCGATGATCGATCGAAGCTCCTGCTTTGCCCGCTGGACGGCGGCCTTGAACCGCTTTTTTTCCTTGGACAGATTTCCGGGGTCAACGGCGTAGCGCTGAACGACGTCCACACCTTCCTTGTCGACAAGGTAGGCCTTGCCGATGCAGATGCCCGGCGAGCCACCGATTCCCCTCAGGATGATTTCCTGTAATTGCTGGTCCGGCATGGGTGCAGCTTATTCCTCGAATCCTTTTCGGATGAGCCGGTCGATGGCCTCGAGAATGTCAAGATCGGAGGGGTCTTCCACGGAAATCCACACGGCCGTTCCCATGGGGCATCCCAAGGAGAGAATGTCGATGACGCTGGAGGCGTCGGCAGGGGCGTCTCCCCGGGAGATCCAGACGTTCGAGCGGGCGTTCCGGGCCAGCTCGGCGATTTTGCCGGCCGCCCGCGCGTGAAGGCCAAGATCGTTGACGATGACCACCTGGCGCGTTAGTTCATCCAAATGCGATCTTACCATAGATATATCGATTTTTAAAAGCTAAGCTTCCTAACAACCCCGCAGGGGTTTGTCAAACTGGAAAACGGGCGGTGGGCGGCCCCGGAAAGACCGGAAAAACTCAGGGAGAAAATGAAGGCCGCTTGCTTTACGAACCAATTGCAGCGCACATGAAACAACGATTTGTCATCGACGCGTTCAACGTGGTGATCTGCTGATGGAAAACAGTTCCGAAAAGGCTGAGACGGCTGGTTCGGCTGCCGATGGCGAGCTCAAGCGGGTCGCCCGCCAGAACGCCTACCTTTCCGCGCTCCATGAAACTGCGGTCAAGCTGCTGGAAAGACTTGACGAAGAAGAACTGCTGGAGGCGATCCTGCAGCGGGCCGCGGAAATGACCGGCACGGAGCACGGGTTTATCTACCTGCTCGATGCAGACCGCCAACGGATGAACATGCGTCTGGGCCGGGGGTTTTTCAGCGATCAGATCGGCCTTCAGGTCAAAATGGCGAAGGGCTCGGGGGCCGGGTTTGGCGGTGAGAGGCGCCGGTGATTGTCGAGCGATACCGGGATTGGGAGGGGCGCCTTCCAGATGCCGGCCTCGATCCCCTGCTTTCGGTTGTGGGCATCCCCCTTATATCGGATGCCGGCGTTCTCGGGGTGATCGGCCTGGGCCGCGTGGAAA
>CAYPFH010000462.1:0-1639 GCA_964409825.1 uncultured Desulfobacterales bacterium
GTCAGATGTCAGATGTCAGATAAGAACCAAGGGCCAGATGACCCAGCTTGAGTCTTCGCTCTACGAGCTTCGCCCCACAGGTCGTTAGACAGCAACTACGCCGGGGCAAGTAGATGGCAGCCCTGCCGTCCCGTTCCCGAACGAGATTTGATCAAATCGTAAGGCTTATGCCAGGAGCCATTTCCACGCGGGCATGACCTGTATGGCATCTTCAATGGTCATTTCATCGTCAGCGGTTATGATGAACCCGGTGGATATGGAAAGTTGATGCATGGCGCTTTTCAGACCCACCAGTTCTCTTTCAAAGGTTTTGGTTTCGGACATGTCCCAAGTCACCTGGATCAGCATAAGGTCTCCTGTTGTTCTGTCTCGGGCGAGAAAGTCCGTTTCGCGGCCGTCTTCGGTGCTGACGTATTCGATATCGTATCCGGCGCGCCGCAGGTGCATGAACACCAGGTTCTCGAGCTGTAGACCGCGATTGTCGGCATTGCGAAACGTCATGGCATTCAAAAGGCCCGTATCGGCGATATATACCTTGCCCGGATTGATCTGCCGGGCTTTTTCCGAACGGCTGTGAATCGGCACCCGGTAAATCAGGAAGGAATCCGCCAGGTGATCGAGATAGTCATAGAGGCTGTTCTTGGTACACCTGATCGACATGCTCCTGAGGGTGTTATAGAACTTGTTGACACTGAATTTCCCACCTGCGGCCCGCATGCAGTGGCGCACCAGGTGCTTGAGGGCCTGGACGTTGCTGACGCCGTGCCGCTCGATGATGTCTTTTAGGAGCACGGAATCGATGTACCCCTGCAAGATTTCGATTCGAAGCGCGCGGTCTCGTTTCTGTACTTCCGGGAAGCCGCCGACTTCAAGATATTCCCGCAAGGCATTGCGCAGTCTGGATACCGTTGCGGCGCCGAAGGTCCTGGGTTTTTCCGAAAAATAATTATGAAAACAAAGATATTCCTCGAAACTGAAGGGGAATATCTCCGTGATCAGAGAACGTCCCCGCAGGCTGGTGGCGATTTCGGAGCTCAAGAGTTTTGACGACGAGCCGGTTATTGTGATCTGAACCTGCTCCGTATCGAGCAGGCGGCGGATAAACTGTTCCCACTTGTCGATCCGCTGTATCTCGTCAAAGAAGAAATAACAGGTGCCGGAACGATGGCCGGGGTATTTTCCAAAGTACACATCCAGAATGTCTTGAAAGTGGTCCACCTGGAAACCAAGAAGGCGGTCGTCCTCGAAATTGAGATAGAGTATTTTTTCCTTTTGTGTCCCCGATGCGATCAGTTCCTGTATTTTCTGAAAGCAGAACCAGGTCTTGCCCGAACGCCGCATGCCGATCACCACGTCCGCTTTGCCCGCAATGCCATGGAGACGGTTTCTTCGGGGAACCGGCTCCGGAAATCTCCGTTCATGGAAATCATCGATGAGCTGTGAGATGACGTTCTTCATGAGCGAATATTATCTCTTTTTATGAGACAGTACAAGCCGTTTTAGTCTCTTAAAAAGAGAAACTTTTCCCGGAATGTCTGTTCTTTTATAACTTCCTGTAAGAGCTGAAGTTTTTGCCGCCAGGGCGGGTAGGACCAGATGACATGAACCCGGGGGGACGTTGTTTACTTTATATACAAAA
>CAYPFH010000462.1:1739-2836 GCA_964409825.1 uncultured Desulfobacterales bacterium
GGGGACGTTGTTTACTTTATATACAAAATTACATTCAAACCGAGGGGCTGCGGGGGGCTCCGAGGGGACGTTGTTTACAAACTATACAAATATACCCGAGGGCCGGAACTTCCCGATTTCAGATGCTATCCCTACCGCTAGCCGTGCCGGGATTCAAAATTCCTTTTCCCATTCTTTCGTCTGGATACCGGCATCGTGGTCAGCCAACCGCCTCCTCTGTTATGCTACGGGAATCTTTTTGATCCGTATGGCGCTTTCTGTCACCGTCACCAATGCTCCGGTTTCAACCTGTTCGGAAATATTCGGCCAGATTTTTCGGATCAGAAAAACGATTTCACCGCCAAGGCGCCAGGTACGCCAAGATTTTTTTTGAATCGGGTCGCCGCCTTCGGCGTCTCACGATTCAAGAAAATAGCGCACGCCTGCGGCGGGCTCACTCCTCAAAGTTGTAAACCATCCTCCGAATGCCGTGCTTCATCAACGCTACGTTCCAGTTCAATAGAAAACCAACGTGCAGACCAGACAGTTTCAAATAAGTCAACAGCTGCGCTTCATGAACCGGAGATATTTGGTCTACCGTTTTGTTTTCGATGATGATTGAATCCTCTAAGATCATGTCTGCTCTGAAACCCGCATCTATGCGCAATTCTCCATATCGAATAGGAACCGGAACCTCGCACTGTATTGACAGACCCGAACGTTCGAGTTCGTACGCAAGACATTTCTGGTAGGCAGATTCTAAAAGCCCGGGGCCTAAAGCCTTATGGACCTTTATTGCCGAATGGACGATCTTTTTAGCTACTTGTTCGATGTCCATAGAAACATGATTGGAGAGCTAAAATCCGATTGAACCGCGAGACGGAGCCGAGTCGAAGGGATTCGAATAAAGAGCGCAGGCCGGGAAACTGCCGGATGTCAGAGGTCCCGTCTTCGCTGCGCTTCCGGCTTCGTTAAAGAGCAACTACGCCGGGACAGGTCGCCGCGGCAAGCAGATGTCGGAAGTCAGGAACTGCAAAAAGCCAAGCCCTTTCTGACTTCGGACATCGGACATCGGACATCTGTCTTTTAAAGGCGAAACATTTGCGGGATCGTATGTT
>CAYPFH010000463.1:0-2819 GCA_964409825.1 uncultured Desulfobacterales bacterium
GTGTTGAGAACGTTTCAATGATGCGGTATAAATCGGTAAAGATACGGCCTGTGATGCCGATAATAGTACCAGGGGGACTGTTGCTGTTGCCTGCCGGAAATCCGTTTGGAGCCAAAGCATTCCGCATATCACCGAAGGGGGCACGGCTGATTTCCGACAATACGGTCAGCCGCGTCGAATTGCCGCTTCCTGCCGGCGAGGTCTCCGGCCGCCCTGGGAAAAGAAAGCTGTCCTAACGGATGGTATTCAAGGGACATAGGTGACAACCGTGGCAGATAAGCCGACCTATGAAGAGCTTGAACAACGGGTTCGGGAACTGGAAAAGGCCGATTCCGAGCGGCGGCAGGCGCAGTCGGCGCTTCGGATTTCCCATGAAAGATTTCTGTCGGTATTGAACAGCATCGATGCAACCGTCTACGTCGCCGATATGGAGACGTTTGAAATTCTTTTCATGAACAAATACATGATCGAGAGCTTCGGCCGCGACATGACCGGCGAAACCTGCTGGGATGCGTTCAGGAAAGAACCCGGCCGGTGCCCGTACTGCACCAATCCGCAGCTGATCGACGAGAATGGCAATCTTACCGGGGTGGTTGTCTGGCAGGATCAAAACCCGGTGAACGGAAAATGGTACATCAACCATGACCGTGCGATCGAGTGGATCGACGGCCGTATCGTCCGGCTTCAGATCGCCACGGACATCACCGATCTGAAAAAAATGGAAGAAAGGGTGCGTCAGTCCCAGAAGATGGAGTCGATCGGGAATCTGGCGGGGGGCATCGCCCACGATTTCAACAACATCCTGTTTCCGATCGTGGGTATGGCCGAGCTTTTGCTGGAGGACCTGCCGCCGGACAGCCCGGAGCGTGAAAGCGTGATGGAAATTATAAAAGCCGGGCGGCGGGGCAGCGAGCTGGTCAAGCAGATTCTGGCCTTCAGCCGCCGGACCGGCCAGCGCAAGATTCCGGTCCGGATGCAGCAGATTGTCAAAGAGGCGCTGGTTCTGGCGCGGTCGACCATTCCGTCGGACATCGAAATCAGCCGTCAGATTCAGCACGACTGCGGGCTGGTGATGGCGGACCCCACCCAGGTGCACCAGATCGTCATGAATCTGATCACCAACGCTTTTCATGCGGTGGAGCCTTCCGGCGGCGCCATCCATGTCGAGCTGAAGCAGGTCGAACTGGCCGGGGACGATGCCGGGGGCAGCGAGCTGAAGCCGGGCCCGTACGTGCGGTTGTCGGTGTCCGACGACGGCTGCGGCATCGATCCGGAGGCGGTGGACAAGATATTCGACCCGTATTTTACGACCAAGGAGCAGGGCAAGGGGACGGGCCTGGGGCTTTCGGTGGTGTACGGGATCGTCAAGGAGCACGGCGGCGGCATCCGGGTGTCGAGCCGGATCGGAAAGGGAAGCGCTTTTCGTGTGCACCTGCCGCTGAGCGAAAAGCCGGCTCAGGAGCAGGCCGCTGAAAAGGCGGAGGTCCATCCCACCGGCGATGAGCGGATTTTGCTGGTCGACGATGAAGAGGCCATCGTGCGTCTCGAGGCCCGGATTCTGGAGCGGCTCGGCTACCGGGTGACGGTTTGCACCGGCAGCATCGAGGCGCTGGCGCTGTGCAGGTCCGATCCGGACGCCTTCGACCTGGTTGTCACCGACATGACCATGCCCGGGATGACCGGCAGCCGGATGGCGGAGGAAATGATGGCGGTCCGGCCCGATATTCCGGTGATCGTTTGCACCGGGTTCAGTGAAAGAATGAACAAGGAAAAGGCCGAGGCCATGGGAATCAAGGGGTTTTTGATGAAGCCGGTCGTCAAGGCCGAGATGGCCGGAACAATTCGAAGCGTGCTGGATGAAGCCAGAAGCGGCTTTCGAGGAGCAAAGCAGCTGCCGCTGAGATTCACTATCTGAGCGGCGCCGCTTTTGGTGCCGGGGGATGGGAAAAGGAGCCGGAACGATGACGGAAAAGCAGCACAGCGGCGAACGGGTGTTGGAGACCGCCCCGGAGTTGAAGATCCTCCTGGACGCTTCACCGGTGGGCATCGTGGTTTTCGACCCGGATGTCAGGGTGGTATACGCCAACCCGCCGGCGGAACGCCTTTTTGAAATGAGCAACGCCGCGGCCGCCGGGAAGAAATGCGGGGATTTTATCGGCTGCTTAAAGCGCTTTGCGCAGCGCAAGGACTGCGGCCATACAAAGGACTGCCCGGTATGCCCCCTTTCCCGCGCCATCTGCGCCGCCTGTTCGGACGAACCCGACCCGGCAGACCTCGAAGGCGAGGCCTTTCTGGAGCGCGCCGCGGCGATTGCCGGCATCTGGGTGAAATACAAAGTCGTAGGCATATCGATGGGTGGGCGAAAATATGCCGTCATGGCGATCGACGACATCACCCGGCAAAAAAGGACCGAAGAAAAGCTGCAGGGCGCAGTCGCAGAGCTGTCGGTGATTCACGACCACGCCCCCATCGCCATGATGCTGGTGGACCGGGAACGGCGTGTGCGCAAGGTCAACGGATTCGCCGCCCAATTCGCGGACCGTCCTGCGGTCGAGATGATCGGGATGCGGGGCGGCGAGGCCCTGCGCTGCCTTCACCACCTCGACGATCCGCAAGGATGCGGATTCGGCCCTGCCTGTGCCGAGTGCCATGTCCGGAAGGCGGTTTTGGACACCTTCGAGACGGGCGTCAGCCAAAGCGAGATCGAAGCCTGGCTTCCCTTTCCCCGGGAAGAAACGACCCAGGTGCGGTGCCTGCTCATTTCCACGGCTTTTTTGCAAATCGACGGCAGCCAGCGGGTGCTGGTATGAGCCCAGGAC
>CAYPFH010000464.1:0-2817 GCA_964409825.1 uncultured Desulfobacterales bacterium
ATCGAAGGCTACCGACCCGGGGCCTTGGGCAGGGTCACGGAGATGCACGCCGTCTATTACGCCCGGAAATGGGGGTTTGGGCTGTATTTCGAACGGAAGGTCGCCCGGGAGATGGCTGAATTCCTCGGCCGGTTCGACGAGGCGAAAGACGGCGTCTGGCTTGCGGTAGACAGCGATCAAGTGGTGGGTTCCGTCTTCATCGACAGCGTCGATGCCGATACCGAGGGCGCACACATCCGATGGTACATCGTGGCTGACAATTGCCGCGGGCGGGGCATCGGAAAAGTTCTTCTTCGAAAAGCCATGGATTTTTGCCGGCAGGTCGGTTACCGCAGCGTTTATCTGTGGACCTTTGCCGGCCTCGATGCCGCACGGCATCTTTACGAGGCCCAGGGCTTTTTTCTTGGCGAAGAACGGGAGGACCGGACGTGGGGCGAGCCGGTCAAAGAACAGAAATTCGTCTGGATAGCGGAAGGCTGACGCCTTCCGCTAAACATTGAATTTTGAATCTTGAATTTGGAACCCCGCCCGCCAGCGGTAGGGTTGAAAAGAAGGAGCAGATAAACCCTTGAACAAGCTAGAAGAAAAGCGGGCCGAGGTGTTTGCAAAAAACTACAGGCAGTACCTTGGCCGGCTTGCCGAAATCGAGCTGGCTCCGCGGGCCGGGATGCTCGACATTTCAGTGCAAGATGGCACGGCCCGGATCCCCTTCTTCGGAAAGTCTTTTTTGGTAGATCCAGAAAGAATCACCGACGATGACGGTGACCAGGCCCCTTATGACGCCTGCGTGGTTCTTTTCCGCTACCTGCTCATGTGCCCGAAGCGGCTTCCCACCGAGGACGCCTGGACCGCCTACCGGGATTTCAAAGACAGCGGGCCGCTGACCGTCTTTTTCGCCGACACCGTGGAAGGGGCCATTGCATCGGCTTTCACGGGCAGGCTTGCGCTGCTCGATCGCGCCGTCAAAGCCCTCGGGGGCCGGCCGCCGATGATTTCACTTTCCTACGATCTGGCTTTGCAGATCCCGGCCCTGCCCCGGGTTCCGCTCCTTTTGCTTTTCAACGACGCCGACGAAGACTTTCCCGCCCAGTGCTCGATCCTGTTCGAAGCCCGGGCCGAACGGTACCTGGACGCCGAATCCCTCGCCGTATTGGGTTCACACCTTGTCCACCGGTTGAAAGCCCATGAATAGTTACCCTTCCGTTTCAGAAGCGCCGGAACCGGCAACACCGGCCGGTTTTTTCCGGCGGACCGCGGCCACCTTCATGGATGTGTTCGCCGGCCTTCTTGCCGCCTTCCTCATCCTGAGTCTCATCGGCCTGTTCATCCCCATGGACGGCCGACAGATGGCGGGCCTCACCCGGCCGGCCATGATCATCGGATTTCTCTATGTCGGCATCGGGCCTTATCTCTTTTCCAATTCGCTGGGAAAATACGCTTTGGCCGTCCGGGTGATCAGCGACCGCACCGGCAAAAAGCCTCGCCTGTGGCAGTTTCTTGTCCGATGGGCCGTGCTGATTCTCTGGCCCATTGAATTGCTGGTGCTGCTCTTTGCCCGTTCAAGAAAACGGATCGGGGATCGACTGGCGGACACCACCGTATTGGAAGACGCCGAGGCCAAAACCCGGTGGAGGCGCCGTTTCGCCTTGAGCCTGAGCGCCCTTTTCATCCTCTACCTTGTGCTGGTCCAGTCCATGCAGGCAGCAGCAAAAAACACGGAGATGTTTGCCGCCGCTGCCGCCTACCTGCAGGAGCATCCGGCGGGCGCCGAAGCGCTCGGCGCCCCGGTTTCCACTTTGGAGGCTCCTTTCAGCATCGTCATGAAACAGGACAAGGGAACGGTGATCGTTTCCGCCAAAGGCCAAAAGGCCGAGGGGTATGTCGAAATGAAGATGATGAAAGCCTCCGAAAGATGGCAAGTCGTCGATTGGCAGGTCACCGAAGAACCCTCCGGCCGGGGGTACTCTTACAGCTATTAGGGGGAGTCGACGCCTATTGGCCGCCGGCACTCATCCGGGATCTTTCGGGTTAACCAAATTTCCTTAAGCGGATATCCGGAATGCTGCAATATCGGAGTTTCTTCGTTGAAAGAGAGTAGAATTTGGAAAAAGAGACATTGATCGAGATCATCAAGAAGCGCCTGGCCCTGGAAGGGGAAGAGTTACCGGCTGTCATGGAGAACCCGAAATACCAGCGGCTGTTTAAAAACGCCGCAAAAGGCGCCAAATATCGGCTTGTAGCGGAAGTCGTCTCATCGAAGGGATGTCATTCAGGCCATACCGTGGGCCAGCGGATCGTCTTCGATTCTGCCGGCAACCTGCTGACCCGGCAATCTCCGGATCGCATCTGCGCCTTTTTGATGCCGAACCTGACGGTGCTGGTCAATGCGTTTTTCGAAAACCTGATGAACGGCAGAGACCCCAACGAGGTGATGTTCAACCGGACCGGATGCTTCGATGTCGGCCCCCTGTGCGGCGGCTGGGGGCATGTACAGGTGGAAATGAGGGCGGAAATCCGGAAGTGATCCCCCGGACTGTTGCCCTGCATCCTCTTTTTTGCCGGCATCTCCGGCAGCGCCGTCATCCCCTTTTCCCTCGGTTAGACCACATCGGGCGTTATTACACCTCACCTTGCTCGTAAATACATGATCCCCCTCATTCCCTTTTCCCAGGCGGCTTTTTAATGTTGTGTGCAGTCTCAAATACAGACATATGGAATCGAATGCAAAGGAGGAAACCATGAAACTCTTGAAACTAATGGTCGCATTGGCGTTGGTAGCCGGTATCGCCGGCTTTGTTATTCCGTCGCAGGGCCAAG
>CAYPFH010000465.1:0-2812 GCA_964409825.1 uncultured Desulfobacterales bacterium
CCGCCTGGGGGCTTTCCGCCGAGGACTCTCCGGAACCGGACCGGTTCCTGGAAGACGGAGATACGGTCTCCGTGGGCGAAATCACGTTTGCGGTCCTCCACACGCCCGGACACACCCCCGGCGGGATCGCCTTTCACGCCGACAACGCCGTCTTCGTGGGCGACACCCTCTTTGCCGGCTCCATCGGCCGCACCGACTTTCCCGGCGGCGACTACGACCAGATCATCGCCTCGATCCGCGAAAAGCTCTTCCCCTTAGGAGACGACGTGGTCGCCTACACCGGCCACGGGCCGGAAACCACCATCGGCAGGGAAAAGCGGACCAACCCCTTCGCGAGAATCAGCTGACGTATTACGATGCTCTCGAGTTTGCGAGCCTGGCATCTAATGCCGTATTTTCATTTTACGAAACGGCTCAACAAAATGTCTTCGACATTTCGACGCGAATCGATGACGGATAGGACGAAAACCATGGTATCGGCGATTCGATAGACTATTCTCCAGGGAGGTAGGATGATTTCCCGGTAGGTCGTTATGCCCTGATTTTTCAACTCCGGGACGATCCTGCCACGATCGGGCAGGGAGTAGAGATCGGAGGCTTTCTGCCTGATTCTGTTCAGCACATGTCGTGCATTTTCCGGGCTATCATGGGCGATGTACTCTACAATTCGACTCAGATCGCCCTGTGCAGCAGCGGCCCAAAGTACCCGATATTTTTTTTTCACCGTCGGCTTTCTTTCAGAAGCTTTTCGACTTCCTCAAAAACGGCTTCCTGCGGCTTTGCTCTCCCCTCGCGAATGTCGATCTCACCTTCTGCCATAAGCTTCAATATGCCGATCGCATTGCGCATCTCTTCATAACTTTTGGGATCCTGCATCACCGCCCGGGGCTCTCCGTTCTGTGTGATGATCACCGGCCGACGCGTTTCATTGACCTGGTTGAGCAGATCGGCTGCCCGCGATTTCAAGTAGGTGACCGGCTTGATGTCCGTTGTAATATTCATCGGTTTTACCTCCGGTCCGAAAAAAGTACCACATTCGGGCCGAAAGTCAAGTGTGGTGGAATCCGGTTGCCGCAGCCACCGTCGACCACGAGGAGAACGTGCGCAACGGCCGATCGGCATTCCCGGCGAATTTATCCGCGCTCCAGCACTTGGCTCAAGGCCTGGGGAATCTGCCGAACAAGCGCCTCGACCTGGGTCGCCGGCGTGGGATTGGCCAGGCTGCCGGCCAGGCGGTTGACCCGGGCCGCAAGGATGGCCGCCCGGGAAACCTCCATGCCGGAGGCAACGAGGGCCGCGGCCAGCCCTGTCAGGGTGTCGCCGGTGCCGCCCATTGCCTCCATGGCCGCGGATTTGGGTTCTGCCACCGTCTCAAGCACGCCCCGTTCGTCGGCCAGGTAGTCTTTTTCCCCCTTGACCAGCAGGATCCGAGCCGCGTTTTCGTGGGCATAGGCCCGCGCGATCAGCTCCGGAACCCGCGCCTCTTCGTGGAGTATGAATCCCCGGGTATAAAACGGATGGGGGGCGGTTTCGTCGGCCAGAAATGCCAGCTCGCCCGCATCCGGGGTGAACAGATCGTAGGCCCGGGCCTGACCGCTCATCTTTGCTGCATACATGAACCCGGCGTCTGCGATCATCACCGGCCGCTTGTGCATCTCTTCTACGGCAAACAGCACCCGGTTATGCCAGTCGACGTCCGGCTGAAGATAATGAAACGCCAGCACGGACCAGGGGTATAGACCCAGGCGCTGTTCCAGGTCGGCATAGAGCCTTCGGCTGCCGTCGCCCCGGCCGATATCGCCGACCAGCCACCCATGGATCGGCGGAATCGGGCAGCAGGCTGCTGCTGCCAGGGCAGCGGCCAGAAGGGCCGGCGTTCCCCGGTTGACGGAAACCCGCCGGCCCTCGATGACGATATGGCCTTTTTCCATTTTTACCGGACCTGTTACGAGCGGAAAATCCGGGTCCGGAACGGTTCCTATGACGCAGAGCATTGACGTTTCAGTTCCTGGTAAGCGAGTTCGAGGGCATAGCCGCAGAGGGTGTGACCGATCTGCCGAGGGGACGGCGCCGCAGAAAGGGTCTTTCCGACCATTTCCCGGGCCAGGTACGGCACGTCCGGACACCCGCCGCCGGAAATGTTGACAATCATCCCCGACTCCTTTTCGATGCAGATCTTCATGTTGGCCGCCCGCACCATCAGCCACTTGCCGTAGTCGACGGTCTGAAACAGATCCACCGGCTTGAGCAAGGGCCCTGTGACCGGCACGACCTCCCGAGGCGGGGCCCCGGCAGCTTTAAGCTGCCGCAGAATTTCCAGCTCCTCGATCAGGGGAAATTCGATGACCAGATCGCAGCCCCGCTGAATCTCGGGCGGCGGCCCCATGACACGGATCCGCCACCCCTCGGACCGCAGCCGGTTTTCGGCGGCGATCACCTCGCTGGTATTTTCAAAGATCAGGATGCCCCGGTCCGCGCCCTGAACTCCCGGGAAGGGAGCTTCCGGTTTTTTCGGCTTTTTCTTGAGAAACGACAACAGGGCCACGGCTATTTCCTTGCGATCAAGATCCGATAGCCTTCGCCCTCGGGCTCAACCTCCTTGACGGTGCATCCCTGGCTTTGGGCCGCGCGGCTCACGTTTTCCTTGGAGGTGTCGGTATCGACCAGGACCTCGATGTCCGGATCGGACCCGCTCCGAATTTCATCCAGGGTCATCAGTACCGGCTGCGGGCAGGAAAGCCCCCTTGCATCCACTGTTGCTGCCATTTCTTTGCTCCTTACTTGGCGGTTTTGCGCATGGTAAACCCGATGA
>CAYPFH010000466.1:0-2801 GCA_964409825.1 uncultured Desulfobacterales bacterium
GTGGCGGTGGTATTCATGCTCACCTCCCTTATCCTGGCCTATATGGCCGGCCACCAGGGGGTCGAGTCGGTGGTGGTGGACACCCCGCCCCCCATCGAGCAGCCCGCGGCGCCGGCACCTGCGCCCGAAAGCGCACCGGCCCAAGAAAGCGCTCCCGCGGCGCCGGCCGACACGAAATAGCACATCGTCATCTTTCGTGCCGAAGTGGTGGAACATGGTAGACACGCTATCTTGAGGGGGTAGTGGGCTACGCCCGTGCCGGTTCAAGTCCGGCCTTCGGCACCAACCTGCCAATTCAAAAGGCCAACCGATGCTTCGGTTGGCCTTTTTTTGTTTGGCCGGCGAAACATACCCACCCGGCCGCTCCCCTTTTATTTCCGGGGCTGCATGCCAGTATCAGCGTTTCGCATACGTTGCACAGATCGCCGCAAGGCGTCCCGGAAGAAAATCCCTCTTCCAAGGCAAGGTGGAGGGACGTGCTCCGTCGCGTCCGTTTCGGCCGCGATGAAACGCGGCCCTCCAGGCTGGGTCACATTCTCAAATAAATTTCCAGTTTCTCATCTACCGTCAAATTCTTCCCTATTTCGAGGGGGTCACTGCTGCCGGAAAGGCTCCGGTAGTCGAAGCCGATCCCTCGGATGACAAATTTCTTCACTGTGCAGTCGCTGCCGAGGCCGATTTCCGGATCTCCGGCGACAGACATCTCTTAAACCTTGCGGTGTATCAGACCGTTTCCATCCTTTCTTCATCATTCAAGGATTTTTTTTACCCGTCCGACGACGCCGTCTGTCAGACGAACTTTAATTCCGTGAGGATGTGTGAAAGATTTTGTGAGGATATCCCGTACGATCCCTTCGGTTAGTTTCCCGGTGCGCTGGTCTTGTTTTTGGACCACCAGGACGCGGGTTCCCTCGTTAATATCCGAACGGTTTTTTCCACCCATTTGCGGCCCCTTCTTGTATATTCAATTACCACGCCCCTTTCACGGCAAGAAAATCGACGCAACACGGAAATTTTTCACAGAACCGGTCCACGACCTCCAGCAGATCCGGGGTCAGGGACTGCCGCACGTGGGTGACCACCTCTTCGAAAGCAAAGCCCACCGGCGATACCCGCATGGCAGACCAAAGGATTCCATTTGCCTTGAGCCGAAACGGGTGAAGAGTCGGAGAAGGACAGGACCGGGCGAAAGTCAGCTTTTCTGGCATAAGAGTCGCTTTTCGTGCAGGCGCATAGCGCCCCGATTCGGAATGGATGGTCTGAATCGTCCGGAACCGGTAGACGGAATCATCCAGAACATACATTCTGTAAATTGCGGAGAGCGAGACGCACATAGAAACGCATAAAATCATGCCCGTCCCCATGATTTCTTTCAGATGATATATACCCGAATGAAGGCGATCTATTGCCTGAGCAACGGAAGTGTCAGTGGCGGGAGGCCGGATTTCTGTGTCAAGCTTTGAACAAGCTCGCGGAAAAAAGGCCATGTATGCATTTGGATATTGATATTCACGAAAATGTCCATGAATTCTTTTGGGATATCTTCCTTTGCGGAGACAATAACAGTGTACGCAGCTGATATTTTTAAGGCAAATTCCTTTTTTACGGACTTGGTTGCAACCAAGTTATAGTTAGAGATGACTGAAGCAGTTGTCTCATCTTCGAGAGAAAAAGAGACCTTGTGTCCGATATCCAACTTCATATCATTGCTTAGGTTTTGGCGGTTTGTTTTCAGAGCGCAAGTATCTAGCATAATGGACTCGAGTTCTATCTTTTCAAGAAAATCCCGATACTCTTGGGGACTCATTTTAAACTTGGGTTCTTTTTTCTGTTCCACAAGGCCTCCGGTCTAAGCTGCCTTCTGATATTCATCTGCAAATGTTTTTTTCAGCTCTGCGCCATGAATTCTTCGACGAGTATCCAATCGATATTTCAACGCACCGATGCACTGATTGAGCGACTGGATGTCTTCCTGAATCCCGCTGATAATTGAAGTCAGGCGGTCATTCTCAAAGTTCAGAGAAAGCAGAGTCGTCACGTAATGGTTCAGGCTGATGCCATTGACCTTTGCAGCTCGCGAAAGATCCCGGTGCAAAAACTTGGGCATCCGCACCACAAACCTGCCGCTGTAGTCCTCGCTCTCAGATTCCGGCTCCGGAATCGACAGTCCCTCAGCCAGATAACGCTCGAAACGCTCCTTTTTGTTTGCCTCGATGTCCTCGAGGGCCTCTCGCACCGTATCTCCGTCACCGACAATGCCCTGGACGCCGAACTGGGGCAGCTTTGCCATAAATCCCCCGCCGTCCGCTTCACCAATGGGGACAATTTCGATCCTGTAGGGCAATCCCATGTAATACCGAATATCCTTCTTCACTTTAAACTCTCCAATTCATCAATAAAATCAATTGCTTTTATAAGTGTTTTGACGTAGTGTCCTTTGACTTTTTGCCCCCCTTTGACGGGGATGTCGAATTCTCCGTGGGGCTGGAAATCGCGGGAAGATTTTAAAGCTTCACACCGCACGACAATGTGTGATCCCCTTGTTTGGTCCCACATATCGGGGAAATAGTGATTCAATACGGTCTTTATTTCCTGCAACCTGACTTCTCTGGGCGGGTTCGCGACCCATTTTTCATAGAGTTTGGAAGCCTTTCCCATATTCCCACCGTTGTAGTACCATATATAGTATCAATTTCTCAGAATTGCAAGCGGAGAAATGCCTGTGGATTTTTTCAAGCATCAATCCAACTTGTCAGTCCATAGTTTTTCGGCCGTCATGCGGCCAGCGGCATCCAGTCGTA
>CAYPFH010000467.1:0-2794 GCA_964409825.1 uncultured Desulfobacterales bacterium
AAGGCGCGACCGGGTGCAGACCCAGACCATGGGGGCGACGTCCTGATAAGTTTCAATGAATGCATGCGTAGTTGTTGTTTAACGAAGCCGGGTCGTCTGTCCTCTGTCGTCTGTCCTCTGTCGTCTGTCCTCTGTCGTCTGTCATCTGTCCTCTGTCCTCTGTATTTTTTCCCGCATGTTCCAGACAAAGGCGGCGGCAAAGGGAAGATTGATTGCGCCGGTAATCAGAAAACCGGTTGAAAACCCCTTTGCCTCGATCACCGGCCCCAGCCCGATGGAGCCGGCCATCAGTCCGAAGTAGATGCAGGTGTTGTATCCCCCCATGGCAAGCCCCCGGAAGCGGGCTTCTGTGGTTTCGGCGATGAGGGCGCCGATCGCGGTAAAGGCGACGGCGTTGCTCACGCCCAGCGCCAGGGCAGCGGCCGCAAAGCCGACAAACGTTTCGGCCGCTGCAAAACCGCAGGTGGCAAAGGTGATCAATACGATGCCCGCCAATGCCTGTCGGTGGCGTTTTCCGACGTGGTCGCTGAAGGCGCCGAAGGGGATGCGGAACAGGGCGTTTGACGTTGCCTGCACGAGAAAGACGATGCCGATTCCGCCGATGTCGAGGCCCCGCTCATCGGCGTGCAGGGGCATGAAGGAGAAAAACATGCCGGCCAGGGTGCAGGCGCCGAAGGTGGCCGCCCAGCATCCGACCAGCGGGCGGTTGGATAAAACCCCGAGGATGTTCTTTTTCCATCGCCCGCGTTCGTTTGGAATGACGGTCTCTCGGGCAGGTTCCGGCAGAAACCGGTGCACCGCCCACAAGTTGACGGCCGTCATGGCCGTGCCAATCCAAAAGACCGATGTGTAGCTGAAAAATTTTCCCGCAGCTCCGCCTATGGCGGGGCCGATTCCCATGCCGCAGAACAGCGCCGTGGTGTACCATCCATAAGCCCGGCCCAGGTGAGTATGGGGCGTGATCTCCGCCACCCACGACATCATCGTTGGGCCGAAGGCGGCGATGCCGCCGCCCAGGAGCATGTAGATGCCGGCAAGCTGAAGATAGGAGCGGCCGAAGGCGAGAAGAAGCATTCCCGCGCAAAGAACGGCGGAGCCGGCAATCGAAAGCCGTTTTCGGCCGAAAAAATCCGACAGGGCTCCGGCAGGGACCGACAGCAGTCCGGCCATCAGGTAGAAGGCGGCGTTGATCGCTCCGATCTGTGCCGTGGTGACGCCGAACTCCCGGGCATACAGGGGAACCACCGGAAGGCGCATGGAAACGGCCAGGTAGCAGCCGAACGTGACCAGGCAGCAGACAGCCAGCAGGGAAACGAAAGATGGATCTCGATTATGCCAATCGCGGGGCATGCGGCGCCTATGTCGGAATAAAGCCTGAGAACCCGCGCATCCTACCCCACTGCAATGCGATATTCAAGAAAAACGGCATTGTCACAGGGTCTCGTCAAAGTCCAAAAAATGGAGGGCCACGCTCCGTCGTGGCCGCCCGCGGTCGGACGCGACAGAGCGCGTCCCTCCGTTCTGTCGGTTTTTTCTTGAAAAACCGATTTTTCGTCTTATCGTTCAAGTAATGCTTGCCAAAGCGGATTTTATCGGGTAAGCATCGTACCACGATTTTTCGATGCAGTGAAAAATCGGCCGATACCCGCCTGAAACGGTACACCAACCCATTTTCGGTTCATTTTCGAAATCGACAACAGGGACAGGTCGTCAGCGAAAACGGCACCAATTACGAAAGCGCCCTCTCGAGCCGCATCCTGTGTGCAGGAACTGCCGGCAGCCGGGAGAACTTCAGCAAAACAGACAAAAGGAGTCGAAAGAAAGAAGAATGGACGAATCCAAACGCAAGAAGATCGAAGCCAAACTGCAGGAACTGATTGCCGCCGAAAGCGGCATGGAAAAACCGAAGGTCTACGAGAGCCAGTTCAATTCCCGCCGCACTGTCACGGTCATCCGGAGACGAAAAGGAAAGCCGGATTTTCAGCTTGCCTCGTAAAATCGCCGCGCGATTTTAGAAGCCGTACTCCACGGCATTGACGTTGTTTTCTTTCTCCCAGCGAAGCGTCGAACTCGGGGTTGGCCCGTAGTCATGCCCCGGCCAAACTACGGTGTCGTCGCCAAGCGCCATCAATTTGCGGATAGATGCCCCCAGTGTCGGCCGGTGGCCGCCGGCAAGATCGGTCCGGCCGCTGTCGCCGACAAACAGGGTGTCGCCCGTGAACAGGTTGCCTGCCGCATAGAGGCAGATGCCGCCCGGCGTGTGCCCCGGGGTGTGGATCACTTCGAAGGTAAGATCGCCAAGTTTCAGGGTCTTTTCTTCGGTCAGCAGCACGTCTGCCCCCGGAGCGCCTTTGGCGTCCTCGGCATGGATGACGACCTTTGCCCCGGTCCGCTCCTTGAGTGCGGCATTGCCGGCGGTGTGGTCGCCATGGCCGTGGGTGTTGACGATGAGGGTGATGACCAGCCCTTCTTTCTCGGCTTCGGCAAGGATCCGGTCCACGTCGGAGCCGGGGTCGATCACCATGGCCTGCCGCGTTTTTTCGCAGCCGACGATGTAGGTGAAGTTTTCCATGAATCCGATTTTCAGCTGACGGACGATCATCTGTTTCTCCTTCATCGCTTATCGTTTCCAACGAATACATCGATTGTCATACGATATGTATTGTTTGCGTAATGCCAAGAGTTTGAGCTGCTGAGCTGCTAAACTGCTAAACTGCTGAGCTGCTTGAAGGCCTTTTTCTTATGTGAAACTTCGGTCGAAGCCGGGGGTTCCGTAGGGCGGATACGGTGTCCG
>CAYPFH010000468.1:0-2791 GCA_964409825.1 uncultured Desulfobacterales bacterium
GACACGGAGGTCGTGCCCTACAAAAACCCCGGCATTGGACGAAGTTTCACATAAGATTTTTTTCTCCGATGGAATTTCATCACTCCGGATTCCCGGTTTCCGGAGGCCTTGCATTCCCCGTTGCGATGCAATAGATGTAGGCCCCAATGAAGGATATCGCCACTGAAATCATGAGCCTGGGCGTCCGGGTGCCCGATTCCATGTTAGGACGAAGCGGCGGCGCCGGGCCGGCCGAGGGCCGCGCGCTTCTGATCGGCGGCATCGCCGTCAACGCGCCCATCCGCTCCGCTTACATTGCCCGCTCCCCATACAGCCTGGCCGATGCCGGAGGCGGTCGGTTCACGCTGCTCAAAGACGGCCGGCCGGCGGCCCCGGTGTCGGTGGTTCCCGAACCGCAGTTTTACGATCGCTCAGACTCCGGCGGAGTTCCGTATCGAAAGATCGCCCTTCTCCACGGCACCGACTGCCTGGCCACCACGGTGCTCCAGCGGTGCGTCAACTGGCGAACCTCCTCGCGCTGCACGTTCTGTGCAACGGAAGTCTCCCTGGCCCGGGGGGCCACCGTCGCCCGGAAAACGCCGGAACAACTGGCCGAGGTCGCCCGCGCTGCCGCGGAAAAAGACCGCATCCGCCACGTGGTACTCACATCCGGCGCGGCCGATCCGCCCGGCGCCGAGATCCGGTATCTGGCCCGGTGTGCGGCCGCCGTCAAAGCCTCGGCAGGCCTGCCGATCCACGTCCAGTTTCTGCCGCCCGAAGACCTTTCCCTGATCGATTTGCTCAAAGACGCCGGCGTCGACACGGCCGGCATCCACGTGGAAAGCTTCGATCCGGAGACGCTTACGCGGGTGGCGCCGGCCAAGGCCCGCATCGGCATGGACCGATACGAGGCGGCATGGAAGCGCGCAGTGGAGCTGTTCGGTCCAAACCAGGTCAGCAGTTTTCTCATCGCCGGGCTCGGAGAGCCGGCGGCTTCCATCGTGTCCGGCAGCGAAACGCTGGCGGATCTGGGTGTCTACCCATACGTGGTTCCCCTCCGGCCGATTCCCGGATCCCGGATGGAAGACCGCCTGCCGCCCCCGGCGGCGCGCATGGCTGAAATCTACCGGGCCGTGGCCCGCGTGCTCCGGCGAAAGGGCCTTTCCGCCGGGGCCTGCCGGGCCGGCTGCGTGCGCTGCGGCGCCTGTTCGGCCCTGCCTCTGTACGAAAAACCGGCCGACGCATTCTTGTTTCACAGCGCCCGGAACCGGTTGGAGCGCGAGCAGGCCTTTGCCATCCGCCATTCTGTGTTCGTCGAAGAGCAGAAGGTTTTCAGCGGATCGGACCGGGACGAACACGATGCCGCAAGCACTCACCTGGTGGCGGAAAAGGATTCGCGGCTGATCGGCACCGTACGGGTCTTTGCCGATCCGGAAAGCGGCAACGGCCGCTGGATCGGCGGCAGGCTCGCCGTTCACAGGGACTTTCGCATCTACCGCGTCGGGGCGGGCCTGGTCAAAGAGGCCATGAAACGGGTCAAAAAGCGCGGCTGCACCATCTTTAGCGCCCACATCCAGGAGCAGAACGTGCCGTTTTTTAAGAAACTCGGCTGGAAGCCGGCCGGTTTGCCGGAAACCTTTTGCGGGCGCCCCCACCAGTTGATGGAGGCGGACCTTGACCGGGTGCCCGAGGAATTCTAGCCGGGCTCGTGCAGCGGTGCCATCGTGAAAATCGACATCGAAAAAGTCGTCGAACGGGTCCGGGGTTACCCCGGCGTGCAGCGCAAGCAGCCGATTGCCGCGGTGGTCGAGCGCCTCAATCAGACCCATCGCTTCGGCACCCAGCTTCCGAACTGGGGCGACGACGCCGCAGCCATCCCCTGGGGGGACGAATATCTGCTGGTGGCCGCAGACGGCATCGTGACCCAGCTGCTCGTCAACGAGCCGTATGCGGCCGGCAAGGCCTCGGTCATGGTGACCGTCAACGATGTCTATGCCATGGGGGGCCGGCCCCTGGGACTGGTCAACGTGCTGGCCAGCGGGGATGAGCAGCAGCGGATCAACATCGTGGAAGGAATCGAAAAAGGCTGCCGCAAGCTCCAGGTGCCCATGCTTGGCGGCCATCTGCACCCCGACGCCCCCGTGGACAGGCCGGCCCTGAGCGTGACCATCATCGGCCGGGCCAGGAAGCTTCTCCGGAGCCACCGGGCGGCGGCCGGAGACGACCTGGTGATGGCCGTGGATCTGGCGGGCCGGGCCGGCTGCCGGTCGGTGGTGAGCTGGGACGCCAACTCCGGAAAGAGCCCCGAGGCGCTGCGACATCGGCTCGAAGCCCTGCCCGTCATCGCAGAAGCGGGGCTGGCGGCCGCGGCAAAGGACGTGAGCAATGCCGGATTGATCGGCACCGCTGCGATCATGATGGAAAATTCGGGGCGCGGCGGGGTGATCGACCTGGATCGGATTCCCTGCCCCGACACCCTGACCCTGGAGCAATGGATCCTCTGTTTCCAGAGCTTCGGCTTCATTGTCTCGGTGCACCCGGAGCGCACCGAAGCGGTCCGAACGATCTTCTCCGATCGGGGAATCGCCGCGGCGGTGGTGGGCCGGGTTGAGGATTCGGACAGGGTCAGGCTCCGCTGCGCCGGGGAATCGGCGCTTTTGTTCGACTTCAGCCGGGAAATCATCACCGGGATCCGGTTCCGGCCCCCCAAGCCTTGGTACATGCAGGCGTAATTATGGTGACGATTGTTTCACCGCAGAGTTAATCCGTTTAAAGTCAAGAAGAAATTTTGGGGTAATCGTTATGCCCAAAA
>CAYPFH010000469.1:0-2778 GCA_964409825.1 uncultured Desulfobacterales bacterium
GGAGCGTGGCCCTCCAACCGCCAAAACCCAAGGCGGGGGCAGGTCGGTTTTTGCCACCGGCCTCGGTCGAAGTTTCGGACAAGCCTTGGTTGGTTTTCGCCCAATCCTCCGGCTTGAGCAAAAACTTTCCGGTTTGCTTTGTCTCTTTTTTCGGCGCAAAGCGCCCCTAGCCGGAAATGCAACGTTTAGGCGCATTTCCGGCTAGATCATTTTCGGGCTGCACAACTTTTTCAGGTCCCAGGCTTTGATCTTGAACGATTTGTCGTGGACGCCGGGGTTGAAGTAGATGTATTCTTTTTTGGTCATGTCCGGGTCCATGTAGATCGGTAGAGATGTCAGGTGCCCGAAGGGAGGCACGCAGCCCACTTCGCAGCCGACGGCTTCGCTGACCGCCTCGGGCTTGGCAAAGCTCACCTTCTTGGTGCCGACGCTCTTGGCCGTCCGTTTCCAATCGACCTTCTTGTCTCCGGGCAGAACCAGCACGATCATCTCCTTTTCTTTGGTGGTCAGCACCAGGGACTTCACCGTTTCTCCTTCACTTACCCCGAGCTTTTCGGCCATGACCGGATTGGTGTAGACCGCTTCGTGCTCGCGCAGCTCGTAGTCGATGTTGTTTTTTTCCAGCATGTCGATGATGTTTTCTTCCAGCGTCATAATTGACTCCCCTGGTTGAAAGATTCGAAGCGTTGGTTTGAAAAGCGCTTTCCGTCGATAGCCGCTGCGGTGGGAGGTGTCAAGGGTTCGGGCTTCTCTGGGCGCGGTCCGGGCGCCGGGGGACGATCTTGCCTGAAACCTCGGTCGCAGCCTGGGTCTTGGTAAGGCACGACCTGCGCCTGTCCGGGCATAGTCGCGCCATGGCGTGACGAAGCCGGATGTCGTGCCGATCCCGGAAACATCCAGCTGCCGCCGACGGTCATGTCGAATATTGATCATAATCTAAATTATTGCCTCAAATTTTTAAAGATACGTAAATATTTTATAAAAATATTGACAAAAACCGCAAATTCTCATACTGAGAAATCATTGCGGATCCACTTTCGGGTCCCGAATCCGCCCATCTTTTCGATGTGGACAGCCCTCCATGAAGCTCGACGAAAACGCCATCGCCATCATCCGGCATCTGCGCGACGGTCGAAAATCGTTCAAGGCGATCGCAGACGACCTTTCCCTTTCGGAAAACACGGTTCGACAGCGGGTGAAAAAGCTTGTCGAAGAAGACGTGCTGGAAATTTCCGGTCTCGTGGACCCGGAGGCCATGCCGGACCATACGGTCTGCATGATCGGCGTCAAACTGGACACCCTGAATCTAGTGGACAAGGCCAAGGAGTTTTCCACGCTCAAGGGGGTGGTCTCGGCCAGCGTGGTGACCGGCCGCTACGATCTGATGCTGGTCGTGCTGCTCAAAGAGGATTTCAACCTGCTCGATTTTTACACCACCGAGGTCTACCGGCTCAAAGGGATCCGCTCGGTGGAAACCTTCGTCGTCTACAAAGGCTACAACCTGAAGGTGCCCTACGTCTATTAGAAAGGAAGCCCGGCCATGTCTAAAAAGACCCCCCTTCATCGGTGGCACAAGGCCCACAACGCCAACATAGCCGACTTTGGGGGCTATAAGATGCCGCTGTGGTATTCATCCGTGAAACAGGAGCATCTGAGCGTGCTCGAAGCGGCGGGCATGTTCGACACCGGCCACATGGCGGTTGTGTCGGTGGACGGCTCCGGAGCCCGCAAACTGCTCCAGTACTGCTTCACCCAGGACCTGGACGCCTGCATCGGCAAAAAAAGACGACCGCTTTTTCCGGGCCGCTGCGTCTACGGCGCCTTTCTTTCCGACGGCGGCGGGGTCATCGACGATGCCATCGTCTACCAGCTCGGACCGGGCCGATACATGGCGGTCGTCAACGCCGGCATGGGAGAAACGATCGCCGCCCATCTTGCCCATCACAGGGGAAGTCTGGATGCGGCCGTAAAGGATTGGACCGACCGCCTCGGCAAAATCGATCTTCAGGGGCCCGCCGCCGGAACGATTCTACGACGCCTGTTGGCGGACCCCGAGTCGGTGTTCGAGGCAATGGTGTATTTTTCCTTCAAGGGAAGCATCGATCCTATCGCCCCCAAAAAAGACCGGGTGCGGCTGATCGACGGAACGTCGGTCCTCTTGTCGCGCACCGGCTACACCGGCGAGTTCGGATTCGAGATCTTCACGGCCCCTGAACAAACGCTGGCGGTATGGGAAATGCTCCTGGAGGCGGGAGAACAATACGGGCTGACGCCCTGCGGACTTGCGGCCAGGGATTCGCTTCGGGCCGGGGCCGTACTGCCGCTGTCCCACCAGGACATCGGCCCGTGGCCGTTCATCCGGCATCCGTGGGAGTTTGCCCTGCCCTTTGGCATCGACCGTAGCGGCTTTACCAAGGACTTCATCGGCCGACGCGCCCTGCAAAAGGCCCACGACGCCGCTTACACCTATCCGTTCATCGGAGACGATCTTCGCAAGGTCTCCGCATCGGAACCCGCCGCCGTTCTGGATGCAGACAAAAACCGCATCGGCGACGTGCTCACCTGCGCCACCGACGTGGGCATCGGCCGGCAGGGAGGCCGCATTTTC
The DNA here is from genome assembly GCA_964409825.1 of uncultured Desulfobacterales bacterium. Lineage (GTDB taxonomy): Bacteria > Desulfobacterota > Desulfobacteria > Desulfobacterales > CAFBRK01 > JAIPEL01. The sequence goes on from CAYPFH010000469.1 coordinate 2,609, forward strand.
AGCGTCGCCAGTCCCGACGCCCCCGACGGCTTTCATCCGAGGGGACTGAGCTGCGGCTTTGTCAAGGTATCTGCCAGGCTCGCCCCCGGCGACATCGTCATGCTGAAAGACGGCCGGCGGGCCATCCGGGCGACCATCGCAGCCGACATCCGCCCGGACCGCACGGCCCG
>CAYPFH010000470.1:0-2776 GCA_964409825.1 uncultured Desulfobacterales bacterium
AATATTTTCGCATTAATGATCAAAAGAAGAACTGATGTAAACGGCGCGGGAAGGGATATTCTGGGGAAACGCATAAAATCATGCCCGTCCCCCCTGGCCGTCCTAATCTCATAGCTTTTCCTAATGTCCACGGAGGCGATCATGGATATCCGAAACACCCGAACGACGATTCTCGACAAGGGGATACCGGAAGAGAAAAGAGCGGAGATTCGTGACTATTTCCACAACACCTATACCCTCGAGGAGAAACTTTACGACACCCTTTCCTCGGACGACGCGTTTTATCTGCGCGCCGAACCGCTCCGGCACCCCCTGATCTTCTACCTTGGCCACACGGCGAGCTTTTATATCAACAAGCTGATCATCGCCAAGCTCATCGACGCGCGGATCAACCCCCGGTTCGAGTCGATGTTTGCCGTGGGGGTGGATGAAATGTCCTGGGACGATCTGGACGCCGCCCACTACGACTGGCCCACCGTTGCCGAGGTCAAGGCCTACCGCGACAAGGTGCGCGATTTGGTGGACACGGTCATCCGCACCCTTCCCCTGCAGATGCCGATCTTCTGGGACAACCCGCTTTGGGCCATCATGATGGGGATCGAGCACGAGCGGATCCACCTCGAGACATCGTCGGTGATCATCCGGCGGCTGCCCATCGACAAGGTCCGCCCGCTCCCCCTGTGGGACATCTGCACCGAAACCGGCGAGGCGCCGGCCAACCGGCTCCTGCCCGTGCCGGGCGGCCCGGTGGTGCTGGGAAAGACCAAGGACCATCCCCTTTACGGCTGGGACAACGAGTTCGGGCATCACAGCGCCGATGTCTGGGATTTTTCGGCCGCCCAATACCTGGTCTCCAACCGGGAGTATCTCGGCTTTGTGGAGGATCGCGGATACGCGCAGCAGGACCTGTGGACCGAAGAAGGGTGGAACTGGGTCGGTTTTTCGCAACCCCGGCATCCGCTGTTCTGGATCGAGGATAACGGCGGGTACCGGTTTCGGACAATGGCCGCCGAGATCGATATGCCCTGGGACTGGCCCGTGGAGGTCAACTATCTCGAAGCCAAGGCCTTCTGCAACTGGAGGGGCAAAAAGACCGACGCCCCCGTTCGCCTTCCCACCGAGGACGAATGGTACCGCCTGCGCGATCTTCACGACATCCCGGATCAGCCACACTGGGAAAAGGCACCGGGCAACATCAATCTCGAGCACTGGGCCTCTTCGTGCCCGGTGAACCGGTTCGCCTTCGGCGAGTTTTTCGACATCATCGGCAATGTCTGGCAGTGGACGGAAACGCCGATCGCCGGTTTCGAAGGATTCACGGTGCACCCTTACTACGACGATTTTTCCACCCCCACCTTCGACACCCGGCACAACCTGATTAAGGGCGGTTCGTGGATATCGACCGGAACCGAGGCGACCCGGGAGGCGCGCTACGCATTTCGGCGCCACTTCTTCCAGCATGCCGGCTTCCGGTACGTGGTCTCCGAACAGCCGGTGGAAGTCCCCGAAGCCATGTATGAATCCGACGCCCTGATCTCCCAGTACTGCGAGGGCCACTACGGCCCAGACTATTTCGGCGTCGAGAATTTTCCGGTCAATTGCGTGCAGCTCTGTTTGGAGAAGATGGCCGGAAAACCGAAAAAACGGGCACTGGACCTGGGCTGTGCCGTGGGACGGTCCGCCTTCGAGCTGGCCCGGGAATTTTCCTTTGTCACCGGCCTCGACTTTTCGGCCCGCTTTATCCGCATCGCATTCCAGCTGCAGGAAAAAGGCGTGATTCACTACGAGCTGCCCGAAGAGGGCGACATTATCTCTTTCCACGAAAGGCGTTTGTCCGATTTCGGGCTGGAAGCGGTAAAGGACCGGGTCGAATTTTTCCAGGCCGATGCCGTCAACCTGAAGCCGCGCTTCACCGGCTACGACCTGATTCTAGCCGCCAACCTGATCGACCGCCTCTACGACCCGAAAAAGTTTCTCACAACGATTCACGAACGGCTCAACCCGGGCGGCCTCCTGGTGCTGACGTCCCCCTACACCTGGCTCGAGGAATTCACCCAGAAAAAAGACTGGGTGGGCGGTTTCAGAAAGGACGGCGAACCGTACACAACCCTGGAGGGCCTCGGCGATCTTCTCGGCCCCCATTTCCGGAGGATCGGCGAACCCGTGGATATCCCTTTTGTGCTTCGGGAAACCCGTCGAAAATTTCAGCACACCGTGGCGCAGGCGACGGTCTGGGAACGGAAGGGGTAAGCGGCAGACGTTTGTCCACCTCGGACGGGGCGCTGATCAACACATTGTTTATTCACCATTTCCAGGATATGGCGCGCGGCCATTTTATCGTTCGCCGCCTTGAAAGAAAATCTGGCTTGAAGGAAGTCAGGAATGCCTATGGCAATCTTTAAGGTCGGCAACTCATTACACTCAGCACGAACGTTCCCCTGACGTCGCTGGATAAAGGATGAGGCCCTGCGGAAAGGGTAGGGGATTACGTATATATTAGATAAAGCAGTTGCTGTCATCTGCCGTCTGTCGTCTGTCCTCTGGTTTTGGCACCTGGCCCGGGGAGGTGGACGACGGTTTCGAGGAGGAAATCCGCCGACTTCGGCAGGAGGATATTTCTTTCGATTTTGGAGGGAGATAGAAACTTATAAACCAATGGACGTCCCAAACGGCCCCTTTTATGCAATGTTGCCGGCCCTCAAAGCGGACTGCGGCTAGACCAAGTCACATAACTTAGTCTGATTTTACTGGAGCGCTCATGGAAACGATTAACGTT
>CAYPFH010000471.1:0-2726 GCA_964409825.1 uncultured Desulfobacterales bacterium
CGGCGGCCGGCAAGCTCGCTTTCCATGTATCGGCCAAGGGCGCGGGCGGCGGCCAGATTGTGGGCGCCGTCGAGGATCACCAGAGGGTGATCCGAAACTTTTTCCAGGCGGCCTGGCCAGCGGTTGTCAGCCAGGTCCCGGTATACGGCATCGTCCGGGATCGACACACCCTTTCTTCGAAGAACCTCGCATCCGGCGCAGGTGACGGCGGCATTGAGGGCCTGAAATTCGCCGGCAAGACCGGTCCGAAGTCCCTTCAAGGTCGTATTCATCCCCTTGTAGGTGAAGGTGCCCGCTCGTCGGCTTCGCCGGAACGAAAAGTCCCTGCCCAGTTGGTAGACCGGAGAACCGCCTTTGTCTGCAACATGCGCAACTTCCCGCAGGGCCGATTTCTGGCGCACCCCTGTAACCACCGGCGCTCCTCCCTTGATGATGCCGGCCTTTTCAGCGGCGATCTTTGCCACGGTTCCCCCCAGGTACATCTTGTGCTCCAGGGAGATATTGGTGATGATCGCAATCGCCGGCCGGACGACGTTGGTGGCGTCCAGGCGTCCGCCCATGCCGGTTTCGATCACGGCCCAGTCCACGCCCTGCCGGGCGAACTCGGAAAAAGCCATTGCCGTGTTGATCTCGAAAAAGGTCGGCTCCCTGCCGCCGGAATCGATCTCTTGAAGTGCGCGATAGGCGGACATGACATGCCGGTCTTCGATTTCCCGGCCGTCGATCTGGATGCGTTCATTGAATCGAACCAGGTGGGGGGAGGTAAACAGGCCGGTACGATACCCGGAAAGCTTCAGGATCGTAGCAAGGGCCGATGCTACAGAACCCTTGCCGTTGGTGCCTGCCACGTGCACGGCCTGAAACCGATCCTGCGGGTTTCCCAGCGCAGTCAAGAGATGCCGGATAGTTTCAAGCCCGAGCTTGATCCCGAAACGCTGCAGAGAGAACATCTTCTGCAGGCACTCGTCATACTTGCTTGGTCCGCTGCTTGGCATAGTATATTTCGCTTCAAGAGTTCAAGGTCCAGCATCCATGCACTCGATTCTGGATGCTCGATGCTGGATGCATTCACTCGATCCTGGATCCTCGATGCTGGATGCTGGCAAAAACCCCTGTCCATTTTTCTATGGCCTTTATCCAGGATCCAGACTCCAGCCTCGCCGCTGAACGTGGGGCGTCCAGATTGGTCAAATATGAAACTTATGTCGAAGCCTCTGCCGGTGGAGGGACGCGCTCTGTCGCGTCCGTGTTGCCGGTAATGAACAAAAGCCGGCTTAGACTGCGCGTGGCCCTCCAACCGCCAAAACCCAAGGCGGGGGCAGGTCGGTTTTTACCGCTTGCTTTGACCGAAGTTTCACATAAGATTTTACCATAAAAAAACCCCGAAGTGCGAATGCACTTCGGGGTTTTTTTGACCTTTGTCCAATCAGTACCGTTTTCGTTTGGCTTCGGCAATTCTTTGACGTCTCAAGGCTTCGCGCATCTTGCGGCGGCGGTACTCGCTGGGCTTTTCATAGCTCTTTTTGAGCTTCAGCCGTTTGAACAATCCGTCATTCTGAATCTTCTTTTTCAAAATGCGCATCGCCTTTTCAAGGTCATTGTCGTGTACCTTGACTTCGATGGCCTTCAAATCGTATCACCCCTTTATCTCAGAATCAGCCCAACCTTGGAAATATAAAAAACTTTTTATATACACGATTAACCGGCTTGGCAAGAAAAAAACTTGACGTCTTGACTCTTCATGATCTTTCCGTCATATTTGCCTTGTTTTTGCTTCCGAGTCAGGAAAGCCTTTGTTATTTATGGCATATCAGAGGCTTATACCAGTCCTTGTTTCGTCGTTTTTGCGCAGCGCAACATCATTTCCCATAACCTGGAAAAGGAGGAGATCACATGCGGTTGATTCTATTGGGCGGCCCAGGGGCCGGAAAAGGAACCCAGGCGAACTACATCAAGGAGCGGTACCTGATACCGCAGATTTCCACGGGCGACATGCTTCGGGCGGCGGTCAAGGCCGGAACCGAATTGGGAATGGAAGCCAAGAAACACATGGATTCCGGCGGATTGGTTCCCGACGATGTGATCATCGGGCTGGTCAAAGAGAGAATCAAGGAGCCGGACTGCGAGAAGGGATTCTTGTTCGACGGCTTTCCGCGCACCATTCCCCAGGCAGATGCCATGAAAGATGCCGGAGTTCCCATCGATGCGGTGGTCGATATCGATGTCCCGGATGAAGAGATCGTCAAGCGGATGAGCGGCCGGCGCGTGCACCTGCCCAGCGGCCGGACCTACCATGTCGTATTCAACCCGCCAAAGGAAGAGGGCAAGGACGATGTGACCGGCGAGCCCCTGATCCAGCGCGACGATGACCAGGAAGAGACGGTCAAAAAGCGCCTGGAGGTATACCATGCCCAGACAGAGCCCCTGATTGACTATTATAAAGACTGGGAAGCCAAGGGCGGTGCCGATGCCCCTAAATATATCCGGATCGAAGGAGTGGGCAAGGTAGACGAAATCCGTGACGCGATATTTGAAGCGCTCGACGCTCTCAAATAAATTTTTACGCCTTCGGCGAAAATTTTATTTGATGGGAAAGGAATTTACACAAGTGAAAAAAGCCGGGCCGGATCGACCCGGCTTTTTTATCCAGCCCCGCCGCAGAACAGAACGCGATCAGTCTGATCAATACTGAAACTTTCTCCGAAGCCTCTGCCGATGTAGTGAAC
>CAYPFH010000472.1:0-2722 GCA_964409825.1 uncultured Desulfobacterales bacterium
CTGCTGGAACCGAAATTCATCTGAGATCATTTTTTCTCCTTCAGGGCTGCCTTCGGGTCCTGTTTTGTCCTGTTGGCCGGGGTTCATATTGCTTGGCAGCCCCCCTGTCAACGAAAGCAGATGCGCATTTGAGCGATTCTTCTTTATCGTTGTAATCAAGGCGCAAACACTGGTTATTTCACCGAAAAAAGCGTTTCCTTCGCTAACAACCTGGAATAATGAAATAAACTTGTAACTGCAGAGTTTCCGTGATTTCAGCGACTTGGACTCTTTTGAACAAATACGACTGGGATTGGAACCGCGGCGGTTCTCTGAATTTCACCGATTATCGTTAAAATTTTCCGATATTCAGCCTTCCTTCAGGGGTTTCATGCGGTAACCGTAAGATTTTTAGATAACTTTTCCGTTTCGATTTTTTCCCCGGTGGAAGCGTCAAGGAATGGGAACCACCGAGAAAACGAACGAACTCCACAGGGCGTGGGACACGATCACGGGGGCCAGCCGCCGGCAATACGAGTACAGAAGCCCCCAGAAGGCGCCGGCTACGGCCGCGGCGCCGATCAACATGAAGTTCATCGACCAGATGTGTACGCCGGCATAAATCGCTGTTGCCAGCGCCCATCCGATGATCCGTCCGTAGCGGGCCATGAGGTGTTTCTGCAAAAATCCCCGCCAGTAAATTTCCTCGGCCGGGCCGGTCACCAGCAGCAGCAGAAAAAACACTCCCCAGCGGGAAAACCCTTCGCCTTTTCCGTAAATGGCGCCGATCTGGGCGCCGGCAAAGGGAAAAAGGGCGGTGGAAACCTGTTTCCCGAGCCAGAAGACCCCCCAGAGGAGCACGGCGGCGGCCACCCCGAGAATCACATCCCCGGCTCGGACGGACGGTCTGGATGCCGGCGGCTGGAACGCGACGGCCAGGACGGCCAGAAGCGCCGAAGACACCGTGATCTTGATCCAGAAGTTGGAAAATTCCAGGGAAAATGTGGCAAACCAAAGGCCTGCGGCCAGTGCTGCGGTGCCCCAGACGCGGTGGGCGGGAAAGACGCAGTCTTGCGTCACCCAACCAGCCCTTCCAACACCAGAGAGGCCACCAGCAGCACGCCGAAGGCCGTATCCAACTTGGCGGTCTGGGCATCGGCGTCGTTGGGCACAGCCTCGATCATCTGCCGCAGCAAACGAACGGCCAGCGGAAGGGTTAAAAAGATGATCAGCACCCATGGGGTCAGGGTGCGGGCCAGAGCGAGGATGCCCACGTAGGCGGCGCCCATGAGCAACAGGAAGGCCTTTTGCCCGCGCCGGCGGCCCAGCATGATCGCCAGGGTGTGGATGTGCCGGCTGCGGTCGTGGTCGATGTCGCGGATGTTGTTGGCAAGGAGCACCAAAGCAACCAGTGCCCCGAACGGCAAAGATACCCAGAACGCCTGCAGGCTGAGCGCCTGGCGCTGGACGTAATAGGCGCCTTCGACCATGAGCGGCCCCCACATGAGAAAAACGGAAAGCTCCCCGAGGGCGACATATTTATACTTGAGGGGGGGGGCCGTGTACGTCAATCCGGCCAGCAGACCGGTCAGCCCGATCCAGAAAACGATCATGCCGCAGACGGCGGTCAGGTAAAGACCGATAAGCGCCGCCAGGATGAACAGGGTATAGGCCACCCATCGGATCTGCTCTGCCGGGATCAGACCTTCGACCAGCGGATGCGGCCGGTATTGGGCGGTGGCCACCTCGATGGTGTCCACCCCGTGCCGGACGTCGTAATAGTCATTAATCAGATTGGTGGCCGCATGCAGCAGCACGGCGCTGATCAGGGCCAGCAAAAACAACGGCCATTCAAACGGCCCGGCGATGGCGGCCATAGCGCTGCCGACGCCCACAGAGATGGCGGTCATGGAAAACGACCACGGCCGGCTGGCAAGAAACCAATTCCGATACAAGCCCATGATACCGATTCCTCGTCTATAAATGCTGGCAGATAGCCCAAACCATCCCCTGCTGTCAAGCGCCGGGGCGGGAAAAATCCCGATGCCGGCGCCATATTTTCATGCATTGACAAAGACCGGATCGGAAAGAATTTTAAGCCAGGAGATCATGATGGAAGAACTGGAAAGAAATACAGGAGGAAGCCAGGAATGTCCGATTCCCCGGGGAAAAAAGGGAAACCCGGATTTGTGCTGCTGCTATCTAAGGGAAACGGACGGCAGCTATTCAGATCCCTGCCCCCGGCCGGTGAACGCCTGCTGCGGCAAGGAAGCAGCGGTGAACTCCGGCTGACGCGGCAACCATTCCGGGGCAGGAATAAGAAGCGGCCGCCCGGTCTTTTTCTCGGCTGCTCGCGTTCGGCCGTTAAGCGGCGAGCACGCGGGCAGTCTCACACCGAAGCCGCCTGCTCCGGCAATCTTCTTCTGCACCTCCGTACCGCCTGCACTCTTCTTCGAATTTTTGCATCGTTCATGCTCGTCCGAGACGGTCGACCTTTTTGCCATGGGAAAACACCTCCTTTCCCCTTTTCATATTCTTACGCTAATACGGTTTGCCGCGATGGCAACGGCGGGCGGTCAGGGGCGGCCCACCCGTTGGCCATTTCCAGAAACCGCTGCGCTTCTTCCGTTTCGGCAAGGCCGGTGACCGGCGCGCCGGCAAGGGAGGCGAGGATGTTTTCCTCTTCCGGTATTCCGAGCGTTCCGATTTACAACCCGCTTTATCCAAGATATGATAAAATTTT
>CAYPFH010000473.1:0-2719 GCA_964409825.1 uncultured Desulfobacterales bacterium
TTGATCCGGGGTGCGGGATAAACTCCGAGCCGGGATCCACAAAAACCTGGATTCCGGGTCAAGCCCGGAATGACGGAGCGGAAACATGAAGTTTCACATAAGACGCTGAGGCCAGAGAAAAAGAGCTGATCTCTTTTCTCTGGGAGCTCTGCGGTGAGAATGCACATATCTGCGCCGATGCTCACTGTGGCCGGCATCCGCTTCGGTAGAGGCCGACCAGGGCGAGCGCCACGGCATCTGAAGCATGATACGGACGGATCGGATCGGTGCGTCCCAGGATGTGCCGCACGGCCGCCTCCAACTGTTCCTTGCTGGCCCGGCCGTTTCCGGTCAGCACCTGTTTTGCCTCCCGAACGGCCACCTCGACCACCGGGATCCCCGACCGGCAGGCGCTCAACAGGACCACCCCGCAAACCTTGCCCAGGGTGATTCCCGAGCGGGGATTTTCCATCAGGGAAAAGGCCTCTTCGACAACCACCAGGTCTGGGCTCTCTTCGACGAAAACAGAGGACAGGCGCGTGTATATCCGATCTAGCCGGTGGGCAGCGGCCTGGCTGGCGTCGGTGCCGATGCTTCCGAAGGCATAGCATTGGATGCAGCCGGCCGAACCTTCGACGATACCGATGCCGGTGTCGGCCAATCCTGGATCTATGCCGATGATCTTTGGCATCCGATGGATCTGCTGCCGGCGAGGCCGCCGGGTTTAGTAAAGATATTAGCCCAAAGGATCCGGCTTGGGTATAAGCTCAGGGTGCTTGAATCGGTGGCCTTGAAAAGGTAAATCCGAAATTCGGATTTCGTGCTTCGAATTTTTCATTCTTCATCTGTCAATGTTTTGAGCTTGTCTTCGGCGATTTTGGCCTCGTTGCTTTCAGGAAATTTCCGAATCAACTCCCTGAGAATGAGGCGGGCATTTGAGCTGTCTCCCAGCTCGATGAAGGCAAATCCCTGTTTGAGCAGCGCGGACGGCAGTTTGTTGCCATCCGGGTAGGCTTCGATCACTTTCTGGTACTCGAGAATCGCCTTTTCATACCATTTTTGCCGGTAATACGTCTCGCCGATCCAGAACTGCGCGTTGTCTGCCTTCTCGGATTCCGGAAATCGTTCGAGCAGCTTTTGGAAGGACTCCCGGGCTTCGGTTAGGTTTCCATCGTCGAAGGACTTTTTGGCCCCGGTATACAGGGCTTCCACGTCCGGCTCGGGGGAGGGCTCCGGAGACGGCGGCGGTGCGGCCGCCTGTCGCTGTGAATCGAGGCTGAGGTATTGCTCCAGCTCACGGATTCGCTGGGTGTTTTCCGTGGCGACCGAATGGATCCGCTCCAGCCGCGCGTCCAAGCGCTCTCCTGTCTGCTTTCCGCCCTCGCTTCGCTGGCGAATGCGAAATTCAGTCTCTTCGACCCGGCCGGTGAGCTCCTGAAAGTCTTCTCTGAGCCGGATGGCCTCCGCGTTGGATTCGGCCAACTGGCTTCGAAAGGCTTGGATCTGCTCCTGCAAATCGATTCTGTGTTCATCCAGCTTCGATTCGAGGCGAACGTCGGCGCCGGCGATGTTGGCCAGGCGGTTTTCCAATGCTTGCTGGCGCTGTTCAAGCCGGAAAATCCGCTCGTCAATAACGACGATTTCATCTTTCATCGCGCAACCGGCCGCCAGGACCGGCAACAGACAAAGAATCATCAAACGGATGATGTTCATAGGCAGACCATAACGCCCTCAGACCGGTTGCAGGGCGGAAACAAACCGCCCCGCAACGGCGGGCGTGTAAACGACCGCCGGCAGGCGGCCGAATACAACAGCGGCCCGCCTGCCGGCAGATTTTCGCTCGTTTCCGTTCATCGACCATGGCGCCGCCGGAGTTGAAAAAACGACTCCGGTCACAGCCGTCTCCAAAACCGGAGTTATTCGATGAGGAATTCGCAGCGCCGGTTCTTCGCCCATGCCTCTTCGTTGCTGCGGGGATCCAAGGGACGCTCCTCGCCGTAGCTGATCGTGGTCAACCGACTCGGACTGATGCCCAGATCGACCAGAAAACTTTTGGCGCTGTTGGCGCGGCGGTCCCCCAAAGCCAGGTTGTATTCATCGGTGCCGCGCTCGTCGCAGTGGCCCTCGATGACCACCCGGACATTCGGGTTTTGCCGCAGGTATTCGGCCTTGCGGGTCAGGGTGTCCTGGGACGGGGCCAGCAATGCGCTGCTGTCAAACTCGAAGTAGATATTTTCGCTCTCGAAATACTGCCGGGCCCGCATCGCCTGCCGCTGGGCCTCCTGCATGGCCAGCTTGTCGGCTTCCTGGGCGCGCTGCTTTTCCGTTTCCGCCTTCTGCTTGCGCACCATCTCCTCTTGCTGGGTCTGTTCCTGCTGTGTCCGGGTGGCCGTCTCTTCAGGCGCGGTCATGGCCTCTTCTTCTGTTTTCACCGTCTGTTTGGCGCAGGATGCCGTGAACAGCAGACCGGGCAGGATCAGGAAAAGAGCCAGTGCGATCCACATTTTTTTCTGCATTTCATCCTCCTTTTGAATTTACCGAAATTCGGTTCTTCATGGGAACCTTTTATAAAATCAAGCCTTGCTGATCAAGCACAAACGTCCGGCTTTGATCAAAATCAGGAAAAATCATGAGATTTGACGACGGCATCGATCCCTTTGGCCCTCCGCCTTTCGGTGGTGTTAAGTACCTATGGGCGCAATTATCGTGACGATTGTTTCACAGCCGAGGCGCCGAGGAC
>CAYPFH010000474.1:0-2717 GCA_964409825.1 uncultured Desulfobacterales bacterium
CGTGGCCCTCCAACCGCCAAAACCCAAGGCGGGGGCAGGTCGGTTATTGCCGCCGCCCTCGATCGAAGTTTCACATAAGATTCACCGGAAAGGTAAGACCGTGAGCTGGAAGATATCCGATGCAGTAGGAGAGATCCTCGACCAAGGCGCCGATTTTGCCGGCATCTCAAGGGACCAGGCCCTGACCCTGATGCGCCTGGATGTCCACAGCAAAGAAGTCTATGCCCTGATGGAAACCGCCGACCGGATGTCCCGGGAGCGCTTTGCCAAAAAAGGGGAGCGGCATTTTCATATCGGACTCAACGTGGAGCCCTGTCCGGTGGACTGCCGCTTCTGCTCGCTGACGCGCAGCGCCGGCATCTTTACCGAGAAGATCGACTTTTCCGAAGAAGAGATCCTCGCCTGGGCCCGCCAGGGGGAAGCAGAAGGCGCAGACGGCCTCAACCTGATGACCACCGGCACCTATCCTTTTTCCCGGCTCCTGGAGGTCGGCCGGCTTCTTTCCAGTTCCGTTTCGGTGCCGCTGGTGGCCAACGCTCGGGACATCGATCACCGGGAAGGAGAGCAGCTTCTTGACGCCGGCTTTTCCGGGTTCTACCATGCCGTCCGGCTGGGAGAGGGTAAGGACACCCCATTGAAGCCGGAAAGGCGGATCCGGACGATCCAGGTCCTGGCCGACGTCGGGCTGCGCTGGATGAACTGCGTCGAACCGGTGGGCCCCGAGCACACCGCAGAGGAGATCGTCGAGCTCATGTTCCTTGCCCGAAAACACGGGGCGATTTACAGCGGCGTCATGCGGCGGATCAACTTTCCCGGTTCTCCCATGGAAAAATACGGCATGATCACGGAGCTGGAAATGGCCAAGATGGTGGCGGTCAGCCGCCTGGTCATGGGAGATGTCCCCAAGGCACACTGCACCCACGAGCCCCATGCCGCCTCCCTGATGGCCGGCGCCAACCTGTTTTTCCCGGAAGTCGGTTCGAATCCAAGAGACGGTGCGGCCGACACCGGAAAGGGCCGCGGAAAGACCCTGGCCGACTGCGCGCGGCTGTTTAAAGAAATGCACTGGAACCCAGATCTGCCGAGCAATTGCTTTGTGCCCGGCAAAAGGTGAAAAAGCCCGAAATTCGAATGACCGAATGACATAAACAGGTGGAGACCCCCATGGCATGGAATTCACAAGCCCCGGCCAGAGAGCCTGTCGTTTCGAAATTTGAATTTCTGTCATTCGAATTTGTTTCGATATTCGTGCTTCGAATTTCGAATTTATGGTTGAGCGCTGCCGGCAAAGCGAGAATCCTAAGCTGCCTGTTTGCCCTTGGCGTTTCGGTAACGGTTTTCGCTCCGGTCTGTCATGCAGCAGAGTTGAGGCTCGGGACCTGGAAAACGCCGCAGACGATCCAACCCTTTTTCTACGAAAGGTTTTTGCCGTCCTCTTACCAGGCGACGGTGTTTCCTTTTACCAACCCCGCGGACCAGAAAACGGCGCTGCTGGCCAAAAGCCTCGACATGTGCGGTACGACCCTGGCCCATGCGATCCATTCGGCCGCAGCCGGACAGCCGGTGGTTCTGGTGGCCGCCCTGTGCAACAAGTGCTCGGCCCTGGTGGTCCGGAAAGACGGTCCGGTCAAGACAGTGGCGGACCTGAAGGGCCGAAGGATCGGCTATGTACCGGGTACCATGCACGAAATCCTGCTCCGGGAGACGCTGATCCGAAGCGGTCTTTCCCCGGCCGTGGACGTCTCCCTGACCCGGGTCGATTTCTTCGACATGGGCCTTGCCCTGGCCCGGGGCAGCATCGACGGCTTTCTTTCCGGCGAGCCGTTTCCGACCCTGGCGGTGGACAAAGGATACGGAAGGATCCTGTCCTACCCCTATTACAGCGATGCGATCGGCACCATCAATGCCGGAATGCTGGTCACCCGGGAATCGATTCAAACCGACCCGGAAAGGGTCCAGGCGCTGGTCACGGCCCACGCCCGGGCCACGGAGCACCTGACCGCCCACCCGGACCAATGGCTGAAACGCGCATCGCAGTTCGGCACGCCCCTTGAGGTGCTGGCCAGGGCCGCCTCCAACATGGAGCTGGCCTGGGAAATGGACCGGGTTTTCATCGATAGAACCAGGGCCCTGGGGGAGCGGATGCAGGCCCTGGGGCTGATCGATCGCCAGCCCGTCTATGAGAAGTTGTTCGATCTGCGGTTCGTGGAAAAGGCGAAAGAGATGCTGCAATAAACGGCAAGCAAAAGCAGACGTACGTCTTATCATCAATACGGGGCGACGATCCTGGATGCTGGATACTGGAAAAAGGCGGTTCCAGGCGTCTTTGTGGAGAGGTGAAATCAGTGCCCGGAATTCAGCCGCTCCGATGAACGGCGGGATTCAAAATTCCAGATTCCAGATTCAAAATTCTCCGGCGGGAGATTTATCCGAATCTTTTGATCTCAACCGGCCAGTTTGATCAAGGGTGAAACTGATGTCGAAGTCTCTGCCGGTGTAGTGAACGGCCTCCGTGCCGTTCAGACCGGCACGACACGGAGGTCGTGCCCTACAAAAACCGCGGCTTCGACCGAAGTTTCACATAAGGCCTCTATATATCCAGAACCCAGAACGCAGAACGCAGAACGCAGAACCCCGAACCTCTGAACCTCTGAACCCCGAACCTGGTTTATTGTTGTCAATGAAAATTTATAGTTTTTAATAGCTGCTTCTTTCAG
>CAYPFH010000475.1:0-2708 GCA_964409825.1 uncultured Desulfobacterales bacterium
CTGGTTGCTGGTTCCTGGTTGCTGGTTCCTGGTTGCTGGTTCCTGGTTGCTGGTTACTGGTTGCTGGGAAAGGACGGTTATCAGTGAATGGTTATCGGTTAATGGTGAAACCGTTCCAGGTTCAGGGTTCAAAGTTCAAGGTTAAATAAAATCGCTTCGCGCTTTTATAAGGGCGGCTTCGCCGCCATAAACCAAAAAGATTTCAATAATTTCCCTGTCAGGTTTGGAATTTGGATTTTCGGTCATTGAGATTTGTTTGGAATTTGGGACTTGGTGCTTGGAATTTTTTCCCCTTGCAACTCATAACCAGCAACTGGTTTTTGAACCAGCAACCAGAAACCAGAAACCGCAGTTCCTGATAACCGATAACCGATAACCATTTTTACTGCTCTTCTTACCTTCTGATCTTCTCCTTTTCCCTGCGCCTCTACGTCTCTGCGCGAGCCTTGCCTTACATCGCGCCAGGGATTTTACCGGCTCTTGAGATGCTGCGGCTTCGGAAAATCCGCATAAACCGATTCTGCTTCGGCGATGGCCTCGTCACTCAGTTCAAAGTCCACCAGGTCGCCGGCAAAGTATTTGTCGTACGAGCCCAAATCAAGCAGGCCGTGGCCGCTCCAGTTAAACAAGATCACCTTTTCCTTGCCTTCTTCCTTGGCTTTGTTGGCTTCGATCACCACCTGGGCCAATGCATGGGACGTCTCCGGGGCCGGGATGATTCCTTCGGTACGGGCCAGCAGAATGCCGGCGGCCATGGCATCGTTCTGGGTGATCGATTTGGGGGTGAGCAGGCCTTCGTCTGCGAGCTGACTGACCGTGGGCGACATGCCGTGGTACCGAAGCCCGCCGGCATGCACCGGGGGCGGAACAAAGGCGTGGCCGAGGCTGTACATGGGAAGAAGCGGCGTATACCGGGCCGTATCCCCGTGGTCGTATACAAAGGGAGCCTTGGTCAGCGTGGGGCAGGCAGCCGGTTCCACGGGGTAAATTTCGATCTGTCTGCCGTGAATCTTGTCGTAGACAAATGGAAACGCCAGGCCGGCGAAATTGCTTCCCCCGCCGGCGCAGCCGATGATAACGTCCGGATACTCTTCGACCTTTTCCAGCTGCTTTTTGGCCTCCAGGCCGATGATGGTCTGATGAAGCATCACATGGTTGAGCACGCTTCCCAGTGAATAACGGGTTTTTCCCGAGGCGTCGCCCACCGCGGCCTCGATGGCCTCGCTGATGGCGATCCCTAAGCTGCCCGGGGTGTCCGGATCCTTTTCGAGGGCGGCCTTTCCGGCCCGGGTTTCCATACTGGGACTGGCGACGCACTTGCCGCCCCAGGCTTCCATCATCGATTTGCGGTATGGCTTCTGGTCGAAGCTGACACGCACCATGTACACCTTGCACTCGATCCCGAATTGCGCGCAGGCAAAGGCCAGGGCGCTTCCCCACTGGCCGGCGCCGGTTTCGGTGGTCATCCGCTCGATGCCGAACACTTTGTTGTAGTATGCCTGGGGCACCGAAGTGTTGGGCTTGTGGCTGCCCGGCGGACTCAGACTTTCGTTTTTGAAATAGATGCGGGCAGGCGTGCCGAGGGTCTTTTCCAGCCCCCTGGCCCGAACCAGGGGCGCCGGCCGCCAGATGCTGTAGACGGACAGGACCGCCTCGGGGATGTCGATCCACCGATCGGGGCTGACCTCCTGCTCGATGAGGTTCATGGGAAAGACCGGGGTGAGGGCATCCGGAGAAACCGGCTGGCCGTCCGGCCCCAGCGGTGGGTTCATTTTGATGTCGGCCAGTATGTTGTACCATTGGCGCGGCATCTCTTCTTCGGTCAGGGTGATCTTTCGAAAATCCATCGTCTCCTCCTTGCCGGCGTAAAAAAGCCGGAGTGCTGGAGCAGCCCCGGCTTTGGATATAAAAAGAGCCGTGAGCCACTTCTCGCCGAATGCCGAAGCTGCCCACGACTCCGTTTTTTGTGTGTACCTTATCGGTGATGGGCAAGCTTCACGGCGTCTGCCACCACCACCACCATGATCGCCTTGTCATTTCATCCTCTTGAATTCGGGTTCTTCTTTGAAAAGACGGACTCCAATTACCCGATACTTATAGTTTTGTCAAGATTTTTTCCTCCGGAAAAAATCATAATGAAGATTTCCATCGGAAATCTTCATTTTTAGGTTCTTAAGGTGGCGGTCAGACGCAGCGGATGGACCAGCAGCGAAAGGGCCAAAAGAATATCGGTGCAGACGATATCGGCGGACCGTAAGGCGACAGACGATGCTCCCTCTTCCAGAACCACGGCAATCCCCAGCCGACTGGCTTCGAGCATCTGAGCATCGTTTCGGCCGTTTCCTATGGCGACCGTGTTCTCTGTCCCCAGATTTTTTACATACCGGAGCTTTCCTTCGTCCTGCCGGCCGGGAGAAAGGATCGAAACCGTACAGTCCACATCGGCCATCTCCTGTTCCACGCGGCCGAAAGTGTCAGCGGTAAGCACGTGCACCGCCAGCTGCTGTGCGATTTCGGCAAGAATCACCTTGACCCCGGCCGCAGGTATGCCGTCGACGGCCAGCGTCCCATTGTAGTCGAGGACCAGGTGTTCTGCCCTGAAGCTGCCGAAGCCGGGAATATCCAGATCAATCATGGCTCGTTTCCTTTCCTTTCACACAGTTGGCGGCCCTCGCCGTCTACATGAACCATGACGCCGTCCGCGCATC
>CAYPFH010000476.1:0-2685 GCA_964409825.1 uncultured Desulfobacterales bacterium
ACCCCCGGTGGGTTTCACTATCCTAAAAGCTCTTTGACATACGCCGTATCGATCTTGATGCCGGGACCCATGGTGGTCGAAATGGCGATCCCTTTGAGATAGGTTCCCTTGCTGGAGGCCGGCTTCAACCGGATGACCGTGTCAAGAAAAGCGGCGATGTTCTGAACCAGCTTTCCCGCCCCGAAAGAAACCTTGCCCATGGGGGCATGAAGGATGCCCGCCTTTTGGACCCGGAAATCGATCTTGCCGGCCTTGAGCTCCTCCACCGCCCTGGCCACCTCGAAAGTCACCGTCCCGGTTTTGGCGTTGGGCATCAGCCCCCGGGGACCCAGCAGCTTGCCGATCTTTCCCACCGAGCCCATCATGTCGGGGGTGGCCACGGCCTTGTCAAAGTCGAACCAGCCTTCCTTGATCTTCTCGATCAAGTCTTCATTGCCGACGAAATCGGCGCCCGCGTCCTGGGCCTCTTTTTCTTTTTCGCCCTTGGCAAAGACGAGCACCTTTACTTCTTTTCCGATTCCGTTCGGAAGCACCACCGTTCCTCGAACCATCTGATCCGCGTGGCGCGGGTCGACTCCGAGCTTTACGGCCACATCGACGGTTTCATCGAACCTGGCAAAAGAGGCCTCGATGGCCGCCTGCACCCCTTCGGCAAAATCGTGCCGTCTGGTCCGGTCTAACTTTGCCAGCGCTTCCCGGTACTTCTTCCCCCGCTTCGGCATTTGTCTTCACTTGCTCCTTAAAATGGTTTTTCCGGCATCCCGCAAAAGACGGATGTCGGGCAGCTAAACAACCTCGATTCCCATACTTCTTGCGGTCCCTTCCACAATCCTGCAGGCCGCTTTCAGGTCGCTGGTATTCAAATCCACCATCTTGATCCGGGCGATTTCTTCTACCTGCTTGCGGGTCACTTTCCCGACCCGGTCGCGTTTCGGATCTCCGGCACCCTTGGCAATCTTTGCCTGTTTTTTCAATAGGATGGCAGCAGGAGGCGTCTTGGTGATGAAGGTAAAGCTGCGGTCCGCATAGACCGTGATCACCACCGGGATGATCATTCCTTCGTCGTTGGCCGTCCTGGCGTTAAAGGCCTTGCAAAAGTCCATGATATTGACGCCGTGCTGTCCAAGGGCCGGGCCGATGGGAGGCGAAGGATTCGCCTTGCCCGCCTCCACCTGAAGTTTGATCTGCGCTATCACCTTTTTTGCCATTTTGCTGACTTAGCTCCTGCTTTCCTGAAATCTTCACCGCAGAGGCGCCGAGTACGCAAAGGACGCGCGGAGAAGTCTAAGCATTTCTCTGCGCCCTCCGCGTCTCCGCGGTGAGGTTTCGTTGATTTGAAAACCGTCACCGAATTTATGCCATCGAGAATTGGTTCTTACAGCTTGGACACCTGCACGAATTCGAGTTCAACCGGCGTGGCCCGGCCGAAAATACTCACCAGAACCTTGATCTTTCCTTTTTCCGGGTTGACTTCCTCCACGGTCCCGTTGAAATTGGTAAACGGCCCGTCGATGACCCGGACCTCGTCTCCCTCCTCAAACAGATATTTCGGCTGAGGCTTTTCCTTGCCGGCTTCCATCCGATGTATGATCGCTTCGGCATCTTCGTCGGACATAGGGGTCGGCTTCTCCCTTCCCCCTAAAAATCCGGTCACCTTTGCGGTGCTGTTGACAATGTGCCACGTCTCGTCATCCATTTCCATCCGGACCAGGATATAGCCGGGGTAAAATTTGCGCGAAGAAGTCTTTCTCTTGCCTTTGACCAGTTCGACAACCTGTTCGGTAGGCACCAGCACCTCGCCGAATTTGTCGGCATGGGCGGATCCGGAAATCTTTTCTTCCAGCGCGGCTTTTACCTTGTTTTCATATCCGGAATAGACATGGACGATGTACCATCGCATGGGCACGAAGCACCTCTTTTGATGACTATTGGAGCACCGCGCGGACCAGACTGGAAAGGCCGAGGTCCACGACTCCGAGAAAAAGGGATATGATCATCACCAGAATGATCACGACCACCGTCGAGCCGATCGTCTGCTTGCGCGTCGGCCAGGTGACTTTTTTCAGCTCAACTTTGACCTCGCGGAGAAACTGGATCGACTTGTCCAGGAAATTCTTCGCCGCTTTGGGCGAGGCCGCCTTTGCCGCCGGCGGTGATTTTTTGAGCGCCCGAGCCTGCTTCTTCTTTTCCTCTTCTTTTTTGCCGTTTCCGCTTCCCTCTGCATCCGGGAGCGTATCGGTTTGCTGCCGGCCCGATTCAGCAGAAGGACCGGACTCCGGCGTCTGCGTTCTTTTCCTTTTCTTGCCGCCGCCGGCTTTTTTCTTCGGCAAACGTGCCATTGGACTCCTTATCTATATCCTTGCAGACCACCGATTTCCGCCCGGGCCGGTGTCTGGGGCCAAACAACCGTCATCTTCGGCCGGGAAAAAGCCCCTTTCCCACCAGAGTTTCTGCACGGCCCCTATTTGGTTTCCTTATGAGGGGTGTGCTTCCGGCAAAACCGACAGTACTTGCTGAACTGCAGCTTGTCCGGGGTCGTCCGCTTGTTCTTGGTTGTCGAGTAGTTTCTTCTTTTGCACTCCGTGCAGGACAATGTTACGATCACTCTCACCGGAAGACTCCTTCATCCGCTATTCGATGATTTCGCTGACCACGCCGGCGCCCACCGTACGGCCGCCCTCGCGG
>CAYPFH010000477.1:0-2680 GCA_964409825.1 uncultured Desulfobacterales bacterium
GATCCAGCATCCAGCATCCAGCATCCAGCATCCAGCATCCAGCATCCAGCATCCAGCATCCGCTTTTCCTATGGCAGTCCGTCTACACCTGTGGCACAATATGCGGCCATGGTGAATTGTTCACTCCTCAAACCCAAACGACTGAAGTCGGGGGACCGGATCGGGGTGGTGGTGCCTTCTTCTCCCTTTGACCGGGAAACCTTCGAGCAGGGGATCGTCCGGATCGAAGCGATGGGATTTTCCACTGTCCTTGCCGAGGGGCTCTTCGACCGGGACGGCTATCTTGCCGGCGCCGATGAGCGGCGGGCCGGCCAGCTTCACCGGTTTTTCGAGGATCCGGCCGTAGACGGCATCATCTGCGCCAGGGGCGGCTACGGCTCTTTGCGGCTGCTCGAGCTTCTGGACTTTGACATCGTCCGCCGGCATCCGAAGGCATTTGTCGGCTTTTCGGATGCATCGATCCTTCTGGCCAGTTTTTACCAGCGCTGCGGCCTGGCCTGCTTCCACGGCCCCATGGTGACGGCGCTGGCAGCGGCGGAAACCGAAACCGTCTCGGCGCTCTTGGCGGCGCTGACCGGGGCAGAGAAAATTTCGCGCCGCAGCCAAGACAAAGAGACGATCCGGCCCGGAACGGCCGTCGGACCGGTGTGCGGCGGGAACCTGACCGTTCTCTGCCACATGCTCGGAACGCCGTTTGCTCCGAATTTTGCCGGCCATATTCTGTTTCTCGAGGACATCGGCGAGGCCCCCTACCGGATCGACCGGATGCTGACCCAAATGAAACTGGCCGGCGTTCTTCAAGGGGTCAGGGCGGTTGTGCTCGGAAATTTCAAAGACTGTGGAAAGCCCGCAGAAGTCAGCCGGATTGTCAAACAGGTCTTTTCAGAAGAGAGAATTCCGATACTGGCCGGCATTGCCGCCGGTCACGGAGAGCGCAACCTGACCCTTCCCATCGGCCCGGTGGCGGTTCTGGATGCCGACAAAGGGGTGCTGGAGTACCAGGAAGCGCCAACGGTGGAAAGGTGGTAGGCAGATGACAGACGACAGTAGGCAGGAGACAGTAGGCAGGAGACAGTAGAAAGACGACAGACGACCCGTCTTCGTTAAAGAGCAACCTCGCCGGTACAAATGGAGGACAGAAAAAATCTCAAGCACCAAGCACCAATTACCAAACAATATCCAAATCCCAATATTCAAACAAAGGCAAAAGCCCTTCTATACCCAGAAACCCAGAAACCCAGAACCCGGAACCCAGAACCCAGAAACCCAGAAACCCAGAACCCGGAACCCAGAACCCAGAACCCAGAACCCAGAACCCAGAAGCCGGGAACCTCTGAACCTGGAGCCTGATGAACGCACTTGATTTTACGACGGTTGACCGGCTGATGCGAGACGGACTTGCCGAGGGGGTTTTCCCCGGCGCCGCGCTGGTGATCTTGAAAGACGGTCTTCAGCTCTTTCACGAACCATACGGAAAGGCCGATATCGCTGCAGCAGATCCGGTGGCCGAAGATACGCTTTTTGATCTGGCATCGCTGACCAAGCCGTTGGCCACGGCACTGTGTACGATGGTGCTGATCGAAGAAGGCCGGCTTCGGCTCGAAGATCGACTGGGGGATTGGCTTCAGGCATTTTCCGAGACCGACAAGGCGGCGGTCGCCATCGAACACCTTCTTCGCCACACGTCCGGCCTTCCGGATTACCGGCCCTATTTCGAGCACCTGGTAAGCAGGCCCCTGAAGGCTCGTTTGGCCCATTTGCAGAAAATGCTGCTCAACGAGCCGAGGATCACCGCCGTCGGGAAAAAGACCCGCTACAGCGATATCGGTTTTCTGGTCCTGCAGCAGGTGCTCGAAAAGGCAGCCGGCCGCAGCCTCGACGGATTTTGCCGGGAAAAGATCTTTTTACCCTTGGAACTCGGCAGTTTGCATTTTCCGAAATTGGCGCCGCCATTCGATATCAGCCGCTACGCCGCCACCGAAAAGTGCCCCTGGCGAAAACGGGTCATGAGAGGCGAAGTCCACGATGAAAATGCATGGGCTGTGGGCGGCGTTGCCGGCCATGCCGGCCTGTTCGGCTCCGCCGCCGATGTGGGGCAGCTGGCGCAGATCCTGCTGGATCTCTGGAACGGCGATGCCGCCAAAGGACCGTTTTCCCCGGAGACGGTGCGGCATTTTTTCAGCCGCCGGCGCCAGGATGAACGGGCGCTGGGATTTGACGTCCCCGAACCGGCAAAGGCAAGCTGCGGGGAGAAGTTTTCGAAAAAGGCTGTCGGGCATCTGGGGTTTACCGGGACTTCGTTCTGGATCGATCCGGAGTCGTCGTTGATTGCGGTCTTGTTGACGAACCGGATTCATCCCTCCCGAGATAATCAGAAAATTCGGGGGTTCCGGCCGAAACTTCACGATACCGTCTGTTTGGCGGCCGATGTCGGGTGTTGATTCGGCGCGCCGCGCCGGCATCAGGGGACGGCATCCCTTGAAGGCAGGTCCCCCAATCTTATGAGACTTCGGTCGCAGTAAGGGGTTCCGTAGGGTGGGTACGGTGCCCGGTCCTGCGCAAGCAGAGGTCTGGGGCAGAAAAATACCAAATCTCAAGCACCAAATCCCAAACAAATTCCAAACACCAAATTCCAAACAAGATGAAGTCGTAAAAAGTCCCCGAAACCATCGTCTAAAAG
>CAYPFH010000478.1:0-2679 GCA_964409825.1 uncultured Desulfobacterales bacterium
CGGCCATTGACGGGTCCGGTACTGCGTGCTACCAAAAAATCCGCCTATCGGGCGGATTTTTTGTTCGCCAATGCTTTTGTCATTTGAACATTGAAAATTCGGATTTGTTTCGGATTTCGGAGTTAATGGCATATATGGGCAACGCATCAGACAGGGGCTGATCGTGTCCCGGCAATGACCAGGCAAAGGAGCTTTCCATGTACAAGGTGATGATTCGGGACGGCATGGCGCCGGTGGCCAAAGAAATTCTCGAGGCGACCGGACAGATCGAAGTGGTGGTCGACAACGACAAGGAGCGCGGAAAACCCGAAAATTTGGCCGAAATTGTGGGAGACTTTCACGGTCTGGCGGTCCGAAGCGGGTCTAAGGTCACCGACGAGGTGCTCGACCGCGCCGGGAACCTGAAGGTGCTCGGCCGTGCCGGCATCGGCGTCGACAACATCGACGTGGCCGCAGCCACCCATCGAGGGATCGTCGTCATGAATGCCCCGGGAGGCAACACGGTCACCACCGCTGAGCACGCCGTTTCCATGATGCTGGCGCTGGCCCGCAACATCCCCCAGGCCACGGCGTCTTTGCGGCAGGGCCGCTGGGAAAAGAAGCAGCTTTCGGGGGTGGAGATATCCGGAAAAACGCTCGGAATCATCGGCCTGGGCCATATCGGCAGGGTAGTGGCCGACCGCGCCCGGGGATTGAAAATGAACCTGATCGCCGCCGATCCCTATGTCAGCAAGGAGGCCGCCGCCGCCTTGGAGGTGGATCTGGTTTCCTTGGAGGAGCTCCTGGGCCGGGCTGATTTTGTCACCCTTCATGTGCCCCGCCTCAAGGAGACCATGAACCTGATCGATGAAGACACGATCCGGCAGATGAAGCCCGGGGCCCGGCTGATCAACTGCAGCCGGGGGGAGGTGGTCGATCTTGCCGCTCTTTACGACGCCCTGGAAAGCGGGCATCTGGCCGGTGCGGCCCTGGATGTCTTTCCTTCCGAGCCGCCGGAAGCCGATCTGCCGATTCTGTCTCATTCCAAAGTGATTTTAACTCCCCATCTCGGGGCCAGCACCGGCGAAGCCCAGGTCAAGGTGGCCGAGATGATTGCCCGCCAGATCGCCGCCTACCTGCTTGACGGGGTCATCACCAATGCGGTCAACTTCCCCTCGGTTTCCATGGAAGTCATGGAGCGGCTTCGTCCCTATCTCAACCTGGCCGAAAAGATGGGCTCCCTCATGGGCCAGCTGGTGAGAAACGTTCACGACGTGACCGTCACCTATGCCCGGGCGTTGGCCGAGTTCGACACCCGCCCCCTGACCCACGCTGCGCTCAAGGGAATGCTCGGGGCCTACACCGACACGCCGGTCAACTATGTCAGTGCGCCGGCCATTGCGCGGGACAAGGGAATTCACGTCCAGGAGACGGTCAACCACAAGGGCCAGGACGATTTTCCCGGGGTGATCAAGCTTCAGCTGGAAGGGGTCGAAGAGGGCCCGGACCAAATCTGGGGCGCGGTGTTCGAAGGAAAATACCCCCGCATCGTTCGGATGGGAAAGATCTACATGGACGCCATCCCGGAAGGGTCCATGATCGTCATCCAGAACGTGGACCGACCCGGTGTCATCGGAAACGTCGGAACGGTTTTGGGGCGGCATCAGATCAACATCGGCCGGTTTCAGCTCGGCCGGCGCAAAGACCGGGCCCTTTGCATGGTGAACATCGACAGCCCGGCCGACGAGGCGGTGCTCGAAGAGATCCGAAAGCTTCCCAATATCCTCACCGCCTGGCAGGCCCACCTAAAATAAAACCGGGGCAGCGCAAAGGGCGCGCTGCCCTCGATTTTATTTTGAATATTCCTGCCTCGGCTTGGTTGACAGGGCGGAACAAGTGGACTAACCTAAGTAGACTAAAATCAATGGCGGAGGATTGGAAAATGGAGAAGCTCAATGTCCATGAAGCCAAGACAAAGCTTTCGGCCGTGCTCATGGAGATCGAAAAAACGGGCAAGACGTTTTTAATCTGCCGAAACGGCAAGCCGGTGGCGGAAATGATTCCTTACAAAAGACCCAGTCGGTTGGGCTATCATCCGACCTTGAGCAAGATCGACATTACCTACGATCCGGTGGAAGAGCTGTCTGAGGACGAGTGGGGAGAGGTCGGGTGATGCTGCTCGACACCTGCGCTTTATTGTGGCTGGCCAACGATCAAACGAAAATTTCTCGAGAAACGCTGCGCCGCATCGAAGCTTCGCCGGCGGTGTTCATCAGTGCGGCTTCCGGTTTTGAAATCGCACTCAAACACAGGATCGGAAAGCTCCATCTTCCGATTCCACCCCAAGAGTGGATCCGTGAAATCATCCGACATCATCAAATCGACGTCATTGATCTCGACCTGGAAATCTGCATGAAAGCGGTCGACCTTCCGCCGGTTCACAAAGACCCCTGCGACCGGTTCATCATCTCAACGGCCCTGATCCATAATCTGCCGATCGTCACCGCCGATTACCGCTTTTCCGACTACGGCGCCGAAGTCCTTTCTTGATCAAACCCTGTTCAAGAACGGGACGGCGGGGCACGGATTCCGGCTTTCGCCGGAATGACGCCGGAGAAAATCGAAACGTTATTCTGACAAGCGCTCTAACTGATTTTCAACAGTTCAAATTTTAATATTTATTGATTTCAAAAACATAGA
>CAYPFH010000479.1:0-2644 GCA_964409825.1 uncultured Desulfobacterales bacterium
CGCTGCGGCCGGGATGACGGATTGGGAAGTTTCACATTTGATCAAACTGACCGCCTCACAGTCAGCGGCGGGGTTCGTATCTGTTCTTTCCGGAGCTATGACCCCAAAAAGAGCTGATAGGAGGGCCGATGGATTCAACTCCTTCCTTCGATTTATGATTCCGCTTCTTTTCGCCCAGTCGACCGAGAAACTTCGAGGATAATCCGGCAGTCCGCCACCGTTGCCCCCTCTCCTTCCGGGTGGGCGAGCAGCGGGTTGATGTCGAGCTCCTTGATCTCCGGATGGGCGGTGGCCATGTCCGAAAGGCGCACCATGGCCTTTTCCAGGACGCCGATATCGCTCTTCGGTTTGCCCCGGAACCCCTCCAAGAGTTTGTAGCCTTTGATCTGGCGGATCATCCGCCGGGCTTCGTTCCGCCCGATGGGAGCCAGGCGGAAGGAGACGTCCTTGAATACCTCGACGAAGATGCCGCCGTAGCCGAACATGAGCAGCGGCCCGAAAACCGGATACCGGTTCATCCCGACGATGACCTCGTTGCCGGACGGCGCCATCTGCTGCACCAGGACCCCGTCGATGGCCGCGTCGCGCTTATAATCTTTGGCCCGGGAAACGATGCCGGCAAAGTTTTTCCGCACCTCGTCGGCCGTGTTCAGTCCCACCACGACCCCGCCGGCGTCGGACTTGTGAAGAATGTCGGTTGAGACGATTTTCAGTACCACCGGATAGCCGATCTCTTCGGCGATCTTTACCGCTTCGGTTTCGTCTGTTGCCAGCCGCGTCGGCAGGACGGAAAACCCGTACGCCTCCAGGATCCGGTTTCCTTCCAGCTCGCCCAGATAGATCTTCTTTTTTGCCAGGGCCTCTGCGATGATCCTTTCCGCCGTCTTGGTATCGTGGTCGAAGCTGTACTGGGGCAGATGGGTGCGATCGACCCACTGTGAATGGCGGTACAGTGCCCCGAAGGCCTTGGCCGCGTTTTCCGGAAACCGGAACACCGGGTAGCCGTGGGCCTGGAGATACTTCACCCCCGGAGAGACGTCGACAACCCCCATGAAGCAGCAAAGGATCGGCTTGTGGGTGGTCCGCGCCGTCCGGACCACCGCTTCTGCCGTGCCGCGGGCGTTGGTCATCGACTGCGGGGTGAGAATCACCAGGGCGCCGTCAACCCCTTCGTCTGCGATCACCGCCTGGAGGGCATTTTCGTATCGGTCCTGGGAGGCGTCTCCGATCACGTCCACCGGGTTTTCGAGATTGGCGGTCTTGGGCAGGTGGCCGGCCAGGGCCTCGACGGTTTCCGAGCTGAACCGGGCAAGCTGCAATCCGGCCGATACGGTCATGTCGGTGGCGACGATACCCGGGCCGCCCGCGTTGGTGACGATGGCCACCCGGTTGCCGGTGGGCATCTTGCGCCTGGCCTTTCCCAGGGCCGTCTCGGTCTTGTAAGCAAAGGCGTTGGCAAAATCGAACAGCTCGTCGATGGTCTCGGCCCGGATAATGCCGGACTGCAGGAAGATGGCGTCGTAGACCCCTTCTGATCCGGCGAGGGATCCGGTGTGGGAGGCAGCCGCCTGGGCCCCGGCCGCGGTCCTGCCGGACTTGATGGCCAGCACCGGGGTTCTTCTAAAACCGGAGGTGATCTCCTTGACCGCCGCGATGAATTCCGGCCCCCGGCGAAGCTCCTCCAGGTAGAGGATGATCACCTCGGTATAGGGGTCTTCGTGGAGATACTGCAGCAGATCGAGCTCGTCCACATCCGCCTTGTTGCCGATGGAGATGAACTTGGAAAACCCGAAGTCCCGGTCGGCGGCAAAATCGAGCACGGCCGTGCAAAGCGCACCGCTCTGGGAGATAAAGGAAATATTGCCGGGCTTGGGCATCCGGGTCGAGAAACTGGCATTGAGCCGCACCGAAGGCAGGGGGTTGATCACCCCGAGGCAGTTTGGCCCCACCACCCGGACGCCATGCTCCCGGCAAAGCGACACGATCCGGTCTTCGATCTTGCGGCCTTCGCCTCCGACCTCCCGGAACCCGGCCGAAACGATGACAATGCCTTTGACGCCCTTTTGCACGGATTCTTCCACGGCGTTCAAGGCAAACTGCGGCGGCAGAATCAAAATGGCCATATCCACCGAATCCGGAATATCTTTAATGCTCGGATATGCCTTGACGCTGAGAACCGATCGAGCGGCGGGATTGACCGGATAGAGCGTTCCCTGAAAGCCCCCGCGCAAAATATTGGCGAAGATATCGTGGCCGACTTTTCCGGGTGTGGTGGAAGCCCCGATGACCGCCACCGAGTCGGGTGAAAAAATGCTCTCCAATTTTTGCATGAAGCCCCCCTTTGAAGCTGCTTTGTTAATCACCAAAAGCTCACATGAAACTTCGTTGTTCCCGGTCCGTCATGCCGGACTTGATCCGGCATCCATATTTACTTGAAATCACTGGATTCCGGATCTCGCTCCGCTCGTCCGGAATGACGGATTGGAAAGTTTGACATTTGATCAAACTGATCGCCCCGAGATCAGCGGCGGGGCTTATGTGAAACTTCGACCAAGGCCGGCGGCAATAACCGACCTTCCCCCCTTGGGCTTTGGAGGTTGGAGGGCCACGCTCCGTCGTGGCCGGTATTGGGTCATTGCTGGCA
>CAYPFH010000480.1:0-2643 GCA_964409825.1 uncultured Desulfobacterales bacterium
CCGGCCTGTTTCTGAAAGGCATTTATGATCAGTTGTTGCCTTACAAGTTCGTGGAATCGACCCCTGGCTCAACAAGGGGATGAATTCGGACAACGAGCGAAAGACCGGCTGTTACAGCTGCCACGGGACCGTGCTCGCCATCGACGATGAGGGAAATCTAGACCCTGCTACCTGGCCGAACGTCGGCGTCGGTCGGTTGAATCTGGACGGAAGCAAGGGATCGTGCAGCTCGTGCCACACCCGGCATCGTTTCCGGGTCGGTGGGGCCCGAATGCCCGAAGCCTGCGACCAGTGCCATCTGGGGCCGGACCATCCGCAGATCGAGATCTACGAAGAGTCCAAGCACGGGACCATGTACCATGCCTACAAAGACGAGTACAATTTCGACGCGGCCGGCGGCACCTGGACCGCTGGGGTCGATTACCGGGCGCCCACCTGCGCCGGCTGCCACATGTCCGGCTCCGGCAAGGTGAGCACCACCCACGACGTGACCGAACGGCTTTCCTGGGAGACCCAGGCCCCGCTGACAATCCGTCCTTCCGAGTTTGCGGCCTTTCCGGCCGACACCGATTGGCGGACCGAACGAGAAAAGATGAAAAACATCTGCCGCCAGTGCCACGGCGACTCGTGGATCAACGATTTTTACCACGGGTTTGACCAGGCGGTGGAAGAATACAACGAGGTCTACTACAAGCCGGCCAAGGCCAAGCTGGACGAGTTGTATGAAAAGGGGCTGCTCGACCAGACCAGGTTTTTCGACGAGCACCTGGAGCTTCAGTTCTACGAGCTGTGGCACCATGAGGGACGCCGCGCCCGCATGGGGGCCATGATGATGGCGCCGGACTATGCCTGGTGGCACGGATTCTACGAAGTCAAGAGCCGCTTTAACGAGTTCATGGAAGAGGCCGCGGAACTGGAAAAGACCGACACCAGGGCGTATATCTATCCGAACTATCCCAACGCCACGGGCGATACGACCCGCCCGGCAAAAATATTCGGCAAATAAATTCGCTTGCGCGAATTTATAAGTGTTTCGCGTGCCGCGAAACGAGATAAAAGATAACTATCCGTATACCTTTTTATCCCGCACCCTTTTGGGTGCGGGATTTTTATAGGGGTTGTCAGCCCCAGCAAGACCGTGATTTCAGCCTTATCAAGCCCAAGATGACAACCCCTATAGGCCGTGCTTTTTCATGCGCTTCCAGACGGTCACGCGGCTGACGCCCAGGCGCCGGGCCGCCTCGCTTCGATTGCCGCCGGTCTGTTCCAGGGTGCGGAGTAGTTCTTCGCGCTCTGCCTCCTTTTTTGCCTCCGCCGGGGAAAGCGAAGGCGGCGGGCAGGCGGCCGGCTCCCGGTCCGCGATCTTGGGCGGCAGGTGGCCGGCGGCAATCCCGCCGCTGCTGCACAGGACAAAGGCGTAGTCGACGGCGTTTCGAAGCTCCCTGACGTTTCCCGGCCAGGAATAGGAGAGGAGCTTTTCCATGGCCTCCGGGGTCAGCCCCAGGATTTTTTTGCCGGTCTTTTCGTTGTTTCTCCGGATAAAGTGCTGCACGATTGCCGGAATGTCCTCCGGACGCCGGCGAAGGGGCGGGATCTGCATCGGAAAGACGTTGATGCGGAAGTAGAGGTCTTCTCTGAACGCGCCTTCGGCGGTCAAGCGGTCCAGGGATTTGTGGGTGGCCGAGACGATCCGTACATCCACCTTGACCGGGCGGTGGTCTCCGACCCGTTCGATTTCGCGTTCTTCCAGCACCCGGAGAAGCTTGATCTGGGTGGAAATGGGCACGTCGCCGATCTCGTCTAAAAAGATGGTGCCGCCGTGGGCGGCTTCGAACCGGCCGATGCGGTCCCGGTCCGCCCCGGTGTAAGCCCCGCGAGTGTGGCCGAACAGCTCGCTTTCCAGCAGGTTTTCATTCAGGGATGCGCAATTGACCTTGATAAACGGCTTTTTCGCGCGCGGTCCGACATCGTGGATGGCCCGGGCCACCAGCTCCTTTCCGGTGCCGCTTTCCCCCTGGATCATCACCGGCGAGTCGGTGGGGGCGACGTTGTCGATCAGTTCGAAAAGATCTTGCATCACCCTGCTTTTCCCCAGGATGCCGTGGTAGCCCTCGTCCAGGTGCAGGGTGCGGCGAAGGGAAAGGATCTCTTCCTGCTGGCGGACGATTTCGGACATGTCTGAGAGGGTCTCTACGGCGCCGATGATCGTTTCCTTCTCATCCCGAAGAACGAAGCGTTTTTGATGACGTTCACGGTCCTGTTTTCCTTGTTGGTGATCATTCACTTTTTGGCGCGCACATTGCCGTCGGCATAGAGGCCGCACCACTGTTCGGCCGGGCCTTTGCCGATGATCCTGCAGCCTGCGCAGTCCAGGATGCGGCAGGACTTTCCTTTCAACTCGTCTTCTCCGTAGCCGGTCAGACGCTCGGCCCCAGGGTTCATGGCCACCACCCGGCCCATCGGGTCGACCACCATGACCCCGTCCTGGAGCGTATCGACGATGGTTTTCCAGTATCTTGACAGATCCACGGTATTTCTCCTTCTGCGGTCGTTTCCGCGAGTTTGACACCCTGTCGAAGCCGGCGGATATAACCGACCTGCCCCCGCCTTGGGTTTTGGAGGTTGGAGGGCCACGCTCCGTCG
>CAYPFH010000481.1:0-2634 GCA_964409825.1 uncultured Desulfobacterales bacterium
CACGACGGAGCGTGGCCCTCCAACCTCCAAAACCCAAGGCGGGGGCAGGTCGGTGATTGCCGCCGGCCTCGGTCGAAGTTTCACATAAAAAATACAGGTAAAGCCCCATTCCCTTCCCACCGTGGCCCATTATATGAGGTGGATATGCTGAAGCTGGGAGTTTTTTTGCCGTGTCCGGCCTTCACGGCCTACATCAAGTGCGGGGCGGAAATCATCGTTTTCAAGGAAAAGCCCTGACGCCAAACAGATAGGGATTGTCATACCTGAGATGAGCGATTCAAAGCCCGGAGACCGCCAATCGGATCGGCCCAATGTCGGGACGGTGAACTCGGTTCGAAGCAGTGTCGTGGAAATCCATTTTCCGGATCGGCTTCCATCTATTCACACCATGGTCCGGGCCGGAGAGGACCAGCAGATTTTCATCGAGGTGATCTCCCACATGGACGAAGAAACCGTTCGCGGCATTGCCTTCACTTCCACCGAGGGGCTGGCCGAAGGCTCCGAGGCCTTCGACACGGGCCGGCCCCAGGAGGTCCCGGTTGGAGAGCGTCTGCTGGGCAGGGTGTTCAATGTGTTCGGGGAAACCATCGACCGAAAAGGGGAACTCAAGGAGGGGATGCGGCGCTCCATCCATCAGGCGCCTCCGTCCCTGGATCGGCAGTCTTCCAAATCCGAAATTTTCACCACCGGCATCAAGGCCATCGACGTGCTCTCTCCTTTAGAACTGGGCGGCAAAGCCGGCCTGTTCGGCGGCGCCGGTGTGGGCAAGACCGTCTTGATCATGGAGATGATCAACAACATGGTCGGCGAACACGAAGGGGTGAGCATTTTTTGCGGCATCGGCGAACGGGTGCGGGAAGGCGAGGAACTCTACCGGGAAATGAAGGCGGCAAAGGTGCTCGAAAACACCGTGATGGTCTTTGGCCAGATGAACGAACCCCCCGGTGCCCGGTTCCGGGTCGGCCACGCCGCCCTGACCATGGCCGAGTACTTCCGCGACGACCGAAAACAGGATGTCTTCCTGCTGGTCGACAACATTTTTCGATTCGTGCAGGCCGGCATGGAGGTTTCCGGTCTGCTAGGCATGCTGCCGTCACGGCTGGGATACCAGCCCACTCTCGGCACCGAACTGGCACAGCTCGAAGAACGGATCTGCAACACCGACACCGGGGCCATCACCTCGGTCCAGGCGGTGTACGTACCGGCGGATGATTTTACCGATCCGGCGGCGGTGCACACTTTCGGGCACTTGTCCGCATCCATCGTTCTGTCGCGCAAAAAAGCCAGCGAGGGGCTTTATCCGGCCGTCGATCCACTTCAATCCGGTTCCAAGATGCTGGTGCCCCATGTCGTGGGGCAGCGGCACTACGAAATCGGCCAGGAGATCCGCCGGACCCTGTCCGAATACGAAGACCTGAAGGACATCATCGCCATGCTCGGCATGGAGGAGCTTTCTCAAAACGATCGTCGGACCGTCCAGCGGGCCAGGCGTCTGGAACGGTTTCTGACCCAACCCTTTTTTGTGACAGAGCAGTTCACCGGCACGAAGGGAAAACGGGTAAGCCTGGAAGATGCGCTGGACGGCTGTGAACGGATCCTCGACGACGAGTTTCTCGACCGTTCCGAAAACGCGCTGTATATGATCGGCCCAGTGCAAGAGGCGGAAAAATGATGACTTTGAAAATCCTGCTTCCATCGAGGGTCCTGCTCGAGCAAGGGGTGCGAAAGGTCACGGCCGAGGCGCTGAACGGTCAGTTCTGCCTGCTGCCGCGGCACATCGATTTTGCGGCCGTTCTGGTGCCGGGACTTTTGAGCTGGGAGACTGCCGACGGGCAGGAGGCCTTTGTGGCCGTGGACCGGGGAACGCTTGTCAAATGCGCGGACAAGGTCAGCGTTTCGGTCAGCAACGCGGTGAAGGGCCCGGATCTGGGCTCGCTGAGAAAGACCGTGGAGGAGCGGTTCCAACGAGAAGACGAGAGAAAAAAGACCGTCCGAACCGCCATGGCAAAAATCGAAGCCGGCTTTGTCAGAAAGTTTGTGGAGATCCATGGCCGTAAAAAATGAGGTTTCTCGTTATCTCAAAGCCGTCACCCCGGCCAAGCCCCGCAATGCGAAGTGCGAGCCGGGGTCCAGAGAGTTTCGGTTCGTCTTATGTGAAACTTCGGTCGAAGATGGTAACTTTTCGTGGGTTATCCACACCGTTTATCTTCGGCACAGCCCGCTCGTAGTGCGCCCGTGAGGGCGTCGGCAACCGTCTACGCTCTGCGAGCTTCGCCGGGTCAAGAGGCCGTGCAACAAGCGCCTCACGGCGCCACTACAAACAGGGCTGCGGCTTCGATGAAAAAGTTTCTTTTTTGATCAATCTGGACGCTTCGCCGGTCAGCGGCGGGGCTTATGTGAAACTACCCCAAAAGATCGGCCATTGAATACCCTCGGGGAAGCCCATCGTCCCGCGCCGAGCATCGCAGATCCGGCCGGATCAGGCCCTTTCGCTGTTTGAGGCCCCCGTTCTTTGGGGGCCGAGTTCGAAAGGGCCCCGGCCGGATCGAGAAGCACAGGAAGAAGCGGGGCGCAGGGCGCCTTTTCTTTTGGTTACTTTTCTTTGGGCGAGCAAAGAAAAGTAACAAGAAAAAT
>CAYPFH010000482.1:0-2631 GCA_964409825.1 uncultured Desulfobacterales bacterium
GGTTTAAATCTACTTTTTATTTTTTCGGGGGGGGGGGCGGCACGCCCCCCCCGAAAAAATAAAAAGGGGGGGGCGATGGCTGAAAGCGTCGAACGGGCAGAAGTGGTTCTCGACGTCGAGCACTTGAGCATCGCCTACGAGACAAGAAAAGGCGATGTGGAGGCCGTTCGCGATGTTTCCTTCACCGTTAGGGAGGGAGAGACCGTTGGTTTGGTGGGCGAGTCGGGCTGCGGCAAAAGCACCATCGCCTTTGGCATCGTCAACCACCTGGGGACCAACGGGAAAATCACCGACGGCCACATCCGGTTTCAGGGCTCGGAGCTGACCGGCCGCTCTCCTGCCGAGCTCAAGTCGATCCGGGGAAACCGGATCGCCATGGTCTTCCAGGATCCGATGCAGGCCCTCAATCCCTCCGTCCGCCTCGGAGATCAGCTCGCCGAAGTGCTCACCTGCCACCGGGACATTTCCCTAAAAGACGCCTGGGAAAAATCGATCCGGATGCTCAAGCGGGTCAACATGCCCGATCCGGAAAACGTCATGCGGCGCTATACCCATCAGATCTCAGGCGGCCAGCAGCAGCGCGTAGTCATCGCCATGGCCATGCTCAACAACCCGGCCCTGCTGATCATGGACGAACCGACCACGGCCCTGGACGTGACGGTGGAAGCCGCGGTGCTCGACCTCATCGAGGAGCTGAAAAGCGAATTCAACGCCGCCAACGTCTTTATCACCCACAACCTGGGCGTGGTGGCCCGGGTCAGCGATCATCTCTGCGTGATGTATGCCGGGCAGTTGGTGGAAAAGGGGCCGGTGGTCGAAATGTTCAAACGGCCCTGCCATCCGTATACCCGGGGGCTGATGGCCGCGGTGCCCAAACTCGGCGACAGCAAGATCGATTCTATGCTCCATCCGATCCGCGGCCGTGTGCCGGCCCCGGCAGACCGTCCAAAAAAAGCCTGCATCTTCGCCCCCCGCTGCGACTATGCCACGGACCGGTGCCGGGAGGCCCGGCCGGCCATGATCCAGCTTTCAGCCGAGCATGCGGCCCGGTGCATCTATGCCGAAGACATCGAGAACCGCCCCCGCACCAGCCGGCGGCGCAGGGTTACGCCGCCCGCCGAAGGAACGCAGCAGGGAGCCGAAGGAAAAAAAGAACAAGCGCTGCTCGCATCCGACGGCCTCAAGCTTTACTACCCCACCGAATCCGATTCGGTGGTGAGTCTTTTCGGCCTGGGCGAAAAGCGCTACGTCAAGGCCGTAGACGACGTGAGCCTTCGGCTGGCAAAGGGGCGGACCCTGGGCGTGGTCGGCGAGTCCGGGTGCGGCAAGTCTTCGCTGGTCAAGGGCCTTATCGGCCTGGAGCCGCTCAGCGGCGGAAGTCTCGAGTTCCTCAATATCGACGTCAAGGAAGAAGTCACCAAGCGAAGCGCCAACCTGATCAAAGAAATGCAGATGGTATTCCAGAATCCGGACTCGACCCTGAACCCCTCCTATACCGTGGGCAGGCAGATCGCGCGCCCCATCCGGCGGTTCAACACCGTGTCCAAAAAACAGGTAAAACAGGAAGTCGTCCGGCTGCTCGAGGCAGTGCGCCTTTCTGCCGCCTACTACGACCGCCTTCCCCGGCAGCTTTCCGGCGGGGAAAAACAGCGGGTAGGCATCGCCCGGGCGCTGGCCAGCCGCCCGGACCTGATCATCTGCGACGAGCCGGTCTCGGCGCTGGATGTTTCGGTGCAGGCGGCGGTCATCAACCTGCTGCTGGAAATCCAGAACACCTTCGGCTCTTCGATGATCTTCATCGCCCACGATCTGAGCGTCGTCCGCTATTTTTCAGACGACATCGCCGTGATGTACCTGGGAAAAATCGTGGAGATCGGGCCGGCCGAAAAGATCTACGATCCGCCCTACCATCCCTACACCGAGGCCCTGCTGGCCGCGGTGCCGATCTGCGATCCGGAGGCAAGGCAAACAGAGATCCGCCTGAGCGGAAACGTCCCCAGTGCTTTAAAACCACCCAAGGGATGCCGTTTTCACACCCGCTGCCCCCGCCGAAAGCAGATGCTCCCGGACGGCGGCAAGATCTGCGAAACCGTCGATCCCCCCTGGCGGCAGAGCACGAAAGGCCACCGCATTTTGTGCCACATCCCCCTGGAAGACCTGGAAAAAATCGATCCGGTCATTCATCGATGACCAGGCAAAGGACGTGCTCCTCAATCCATTCCCCCCGTGGACAATTCGGGATTGAACCCGAACCGGCAGCCGCATGCATCGCAGGCCGCGTTTTCCTCGGCTTCTTCGTCGCAAAGAATGACCTTCCCGCTGAAACAGCTCGGGCATTTCAAATTCGCCAAAAATTTTTGCATCTCGCACAATTGGCTGCAGGATAATTTCATGGCCACATCTCGTCGTGGGTTATTCTGCGCAGTTTGTTTCTTTACATTTTTCCGGGCAATTGCTAACGCTTCTGAAAGCAGGCAGCCGGAGCGCTACCCCTTGGTTTTCACCGGTTCTTTTGCAGGCTCCTTCAACCTCAGCTCGGATGCAAGATCCTCCGGCCGGCCTTTCCCATCTTCAGATAAGATGCCTCGCACCTCGCTGCGGGCTCGCCACTTTTGATCTAAACCTCTTTAG
>CAYPFH010000483.1:0-2631 GCA_964409825.1 uncultured Desulfobacterales bacterium
GAAAGGGCACGACGAGAAAATCGTGGTCTTTTCCCCGGAATCGCTGGCGGAGGAAATTCGGAAAACCCGGTAGCCGTGGCGCTCTGCGCCCGGCTACCGAGCTACTGAGCTGCTAAGCTAATGGCTGCTAAGCCAAGAAAACTCAATGGTTTTGTAAGCCACAAAGCATCGGGTTGCTGTCTCTGACCTAACTCAGCAGCTTAACAGCTCAGCAGCTCAGCCGCTTTTCAATATTACCTAAAAAGATCATTTAAAAGGAGTCACCATGGGTCCACTGGCCTGCAGCACCAAAGAAGACGTCCTGGCCTTCGTAAGGGAAAACAACGTCAGCTTCATCCAGTTCTGGTTCACCGATGTGCTCGGGGTGCTCAAAAGCTTTGCCGTGACCTCCTCCGAGCTGGAACTTGGACTTAACGAAGGGATGGGATTCGACGGCTCTTCGATCGAAGGCTTTGCCCGGATCGAGGAAAGCGACATGATCGCCATGCCCGATCCGACCACCTTCCAGATCGTCCCCTGGCGGTCCGGGGAACGGCCCGTGGCCCGGATGTTCTGCGACATCCTCAAGCCCGACGGGTCTCCGTACCCGGGAGATCCCCGGTACGTGCTCAAACGGCTCCTGGAAAAGATTTCGCAAAAAGGCTACCGCTTTTTCGTGGGCCCCGAGCTGGAATACTTCTACTTCGAAAACAACAAGGAACCCAAGGGGCTCGACTTCGGCGGCTATTTCGACGCCCGGCCGCTGGACCTTGCCGCCGACCTTCGCCGCCAGACGATTTTCGACCTTCAGGACATGGGCATCCAGGTCGAATACAGCCACCATGAGGTGGCCCCCAGCCAGCATGAAATCGACCTTCGCTACGATGAGGCACTCAAAATGGCCGACAAGACCATGACCTACCGCCTCATCGTCAAGGAGGTGGCGCGGAGCCAGGGGTATTACGCCACCTTCATGCCCAAGCCGATCTTCGGGGTCAACGGCAGCGGCATGCACGTTCATCAGTCCCTGTTCAAGGGAGAAAAGAACCTCTTCTTCGACGGCGGCGACCGGTACCACCTGTCGAATCTGGCCAAGGGATACATCGCCGGAATCATGCACCACGCCCGGGAGATCGTCGCCGTGACCAACCAGTGGGTCAACTCTTACAAGCGCCTGGTGCCGGGCTACGAGGCGCCCGTGTACATCTCCTGGGCCCGGCACAACCGCTCGACCATGATCCGCGTGCCGATGTACAAGCCCGGCAAGGAGCTGGCGACCCGCATCGAGTTCCGGGCACCGGATCCGGCCTGCAATCCCTATCTGGCCTTTGCCGTAATGCTTGCGGCCGGGCTGAAGGGAATCGAAAACGGCTACGAACTGCCCGATCCGATCGAAGACGACATCTACGAGATGAGCGAAGCGGAAAAATCGCGGCGGGGCATCGAAACCCTTCCCGGAAACCTGTATGAGGCCCTGCTGGAAGTGGAAAACTCGGCGCTCGTGCGCGAGGCCCTCGGAGATCACACCTTCAACAAATTCATCGAAAACAAAAAGATCGAGTGGGACCGGTACCGGACCCATGTGAGCCGATACGAGATCGAACAGTACCTGCCGATCCTCTGACCATCTTTTCCGGCGGGCACCGATGAAAGGGAGAAGATCATGGCACCGGCACTGAAAAGTTTGCCCATCAGGACGAAAAATCTCTTCGGCAGGCTTCTCGGCAGGAACCGAAGGCAGTTTCAGCGGTTCGTGGGCCGGGAGATCTCACCCATTTTCATCGGCAGCGGTGCTCCGGAGCCGGGGGCGCTGATCGACATCAGCATCGGCGGTGTGTGCCTCGAATACAAGCCCGGTCAAAAGCCCCTGTCCAAGATCTTTGCCATGGATTTCGAGGCCAAGGACGGCTTTCGCCTGGGACAGGTGCTGCTGGAAAAGGTGTCGGACAAAGCCGTTGGAAAAAACGACGCCGGCTCCCTGCACCGGCTCCGGGCAAAATTCCTGAATCTTTCACAGGTCAAGGCAAACAAACTCAGCAAGTTTCTGGAGATCTACCAGGGGCAGGAGCAATGAGACTGGATGCTGGATCCTGGATTCTGGATGCTGGATTCTGGATGCTGGATGCTGGATCCTGGATTCTGGATCTTGGATGCCCATGTGAAAATTTGGCAGACCCGGTCCGTCATGCCGGACATGATCCGGCATCCAGGTTTTTCTGGATCCTCCTTCGATCCCGCCCCGGCGGGACTCACCGTCCTGAGTCCCGCCGGGGCGGGACCGAACCGCGGGTCTCCGCTTCGCGTCGCCCGGGACGACGGGCAGGGAAATTTCTTGTTCGATCAAACTGGCGGATTGCTATAAAAACCGATTCGTTCAAAATTGTTGATTTGATTTCTGTCGAGTTGTGCAGGGATCAGGTCTTCGGGGGGATCCTCGAACTCCAATCTACTCAATTTATAATTGATCGCCACTTCCCAGGAACTGTCAATGCGCCAATAGAGTAAATGGCGGCGGCTCCGTATCAGATCCATCGCCTTGGCGGATAAGCGCCTGCCGGATGTAACCCGCCAGATCATCACATGCATAGCGGACCAACCATTGATGGGACGCCGGTCGTAGCGACAACCCAAGTTGGAGGGACGCGCTCTGTC
>CAYPFH010000484.1:0-2628 GCA_964409825.1 uncultured Desulfobacterales bacterium
CCGAAATTCGAATATCGAAATCCGAAACAAATTCAAAATCCGAATTTTCAAATGACCAAAACCATGTCAAAAGGACCGTCGGAATTTCCGACGGTCCTTTGTTGTCGGTACTGCCCAACATTCTATCCAGACCAGATTTTGATTTTTGTTGGAAACAAACTACTTTTAGAGCGCCTCCGATGGCAGGATGATCGACATCCGGACCGACCACCGCGCGTCGAAGCGATCGGCGCGTGTCTCTGGCCGGCGCTCTAAAAGCGCGGAGCGCTTTTATTTATGAAGGTTCATCTAGCCAGCCTCGGCTGCGCCCGCAACCGGGTCGACAGCGAACATATGCTCGGCAGTCTGCAGGCCGCCGGATGGCGGATCACCGAAGATCCTTCCGACGCCGAGGTCATCGTCGTAAACACCTGCAGCTTTATCACCCCGGCTGTGGAAGAGTCGATTGAAACCATCCTCGAAATGGCCGAGCACAAAAAAACCGGCCGCTGCCGGAAGCTCATCGTCGCCGGCTGCCTGCCGGAACGGTACCGCAGGGAGTTGATCGGCTCCCTGCCCGAAGTCGACGTATTTTTAGGAACCGGCGCCTTCGATCGGATTGTCGAGGCGGCAGCCGCAGTACGCGCATCGCCGATCTGCATCCTGCCGGATCCGGAAGCGCCGCCCTTGTCGCCTCCTCAAGCCCCCAGGGTCAGAACCACTCGCTACACCGCCTATTTGAAAATCGCCGAAGGCTGCAGCCGGCGCTGCACGTACTGCATTATTCCGAAGTTGAGAGGCCGCCAGCGAAGCCGGCCCATGGAAGACATTTTGGAAGAGGCCGGCGAACAGATCGATGCCGGCATCAGGGAACTGACGCTCATCGCCCAGGAGAGCACCCGCTACGGGACGGACTTGAAGCCTCCGGCCAGTCTGGCCACGCTCCTTTCCCAGCTGGCCGATCTTGCCGGACAGACGCCGGAAGAGCACCGGCCCTGGATTCGATTTTTATACGGACACCCGGGAAGCTTGTCGGACGATACGATCCGTGTCGTCGCCCGGCGGCCCGAGATCTGCTCTTATTTCGACGTTCCGATCCAGCATGCCAGCCCCAGCATGCTGCATGCCATGGGGCGCGCATACGGACCGGAACAAATACGGGAAGCGGCGGCACGGATCCGATTCGAGGCGCCGGAGGCTGCGCTTCGAACAACGGTGATCGTCGGATTTCCCGGAGAGACCGAAGCCGACTTCGACCTGCTTTTGGACCTTGTTTCCGAGATTCGCTTTGACCATCTCGGGGTTTTCCTCTATTCTGATGCTGAAGATCTGCCTTCCCACCGGCTGGAGAAACATGTGGGCGAAACGCTCGCCAAGAAGCGGTTTCACCGGCTCATGGCTCTTCAGGCCGAAATTTCCCGGGATCATAACCGGAAGCATATCGGCCGGAGTCTGCCCGTGCTCGTCGAGGAGCGGATCGACGAGCATCTTTTCGCCGGAAGGACCGCAGCCCAGGCGCCGGAAGTCGACGGCACAACCTATATCAGGAGCCCCTCGCTTTGTCCGGGGAACTTTGCGATGACACGAATCATCGAAGCCGAGGATTACGACCTGACAGGAGTCCCGGAATGACCGGCTTGAAGCACCTCCTGCTGGACCGCATCGGCGAAGACCTGGCGGCCATCGAGTCGGCCCTGGCGGAAAACCTGACGCCGTACCTCGATCTGGTTTCCGACACTGCCCGGCACATCCTCTTTTCCGGGGGAAAGCGGCTCCGCCCCCTGTTGACGGTGCTCTCGGCAAGGCTCTGCGGGTATTCAGGGAAAAAAGACAAGCAGTTCTCCACGATTTTCGAATATCTTCACGCCGCCACGCTCCTGCACGACGATTTGGTCGACGGCGCTGCCGTGCGGCGGGCAAAGCCGGTAGCCCACAGCGTCTACGGCAATGAAACCGCCGTGCTGGTCGGAGACTTTCTGTTGGCCCGATCTTTGAGCATCGCCGTGGAAACCGGCCTGCTGGAAGTGATTCAGGCGATTGCCCTGATCACGGAAAACATGAGCCAGGGGGAAATCGAACAGCTTTCCAAAAAGGGAGATTTTTCCTTGACCGAGGCCGATTACCTGCAGATCATCGAAAACAAAACGGCCGGACTCATCCGGGGCGCCTGCCGGGTGGGGGGCCTGGTTGCCGGAGCCTCTGAAACAGAGGTAAACCGCCTTTCCGACTTCGGGTACCGGCTGGGTATCGCGTTTCAAATGGCCGACGACCTTCTTGATTACGTGGCTGACAGCCGTATTTTGGGAAAGGAAGTGGGCGCGGATCTGCGGGAGGGGAAGCTGACCCTGCCGGTGATCCACGCCCTTTCGCAGGCCGAACCGACAGACCGCGACCGGATGGTCGAAATCATCCAACAAAAAGACTTTGACCCGGCCGATTTTTCCGATCTCGTAAGGCTCCTCGATCAGTACGGAGGAATCGCCTATACGAGGCAAAAGGCGTCTGGGTACGTCGGATCGGCAAAAGAAGCCCTCCGCGGCTTTGAGCCCTCCGCTACGAAAGAAACCTTGATGATGATCGCCGACTACGCGTTGGCCAGACAATTTTGATGAATTGTAGAGTAGGGAGGGAGTCGCCCCCCTCCCCCTC
>CAYPFH010000485.1:0-2625 GCA_964409825.1 uncultured Desulfobacterales bacterium
AGTACACAAAATGGGGAAAAAAAAGAATTGCGGTTCCTTCCTATCACGAACTGGCATATCTTCACCCGGATCATTTCGTCCCCAATGACGAGATTGCAAAATCCTACGGACTCGTCCCCGGAAAATATGTGATCATTCGGTTGTCGGCGTTAAAAGCCCACCATGACATCGGGAAAAAGGGTATATCCGAAAAACTGCTGCACGATATCAGATCGCTTCTTTCCATTGAAAATTACCGCATCGTCGAGTCCCATGAATTGAAAAGGAAATACCAGGTTCAACCCTGGGACATCCACCATGTACTGGCCCATGCCAAAATGATTATCTCCGATTCGCAAACCATGGCGGCAGAGGCAATGGTGCTGGGCGTCCCATCGGTTAGAATCAATTCGTTTGTGAGGAAGATATCGTATACAGAGGAGCTGGAAAACGCCTATGGCCTCGGGTACGGATTCGACCCTTTTTCGGGGGACGCCATACTGTCCAGGATAAAAGAGCTGCTGATAGATCGAACGACGGAGAATGCCTGGTCTGAAAAAAGAGAAAGGATGCTGCGCCGGAAAATCGATTTGAGCCGGTGGATGGTAGAATTTTTAAAAAAAGAGTTGGAAAGAGGGAATGGTGCTGGGGCATAAGCTGACGGTGCTCGTCACGGCGAAACTGAGTGACTATAAACTCAGAACGAAGCTGATCGGTCTGCTTGAAAACGAACGAATCGGCAAGGTATTATTGGTTCGGCGCTTTCCCATGCAGCCGGGGCATTCCAAGCTCGAAAATATCAATCCCCAAGGCTTTTTTGCATCCTCCCGCCTGCTATACGAGCTGTGGCGCGCCTGGAAGATGGGGCGCCTGGCGCGGGAACGGGTCGACCTTGTCGTCGGCATTCAACTCTTACTGCACGGGGTGCAGGCCGTTGTGGCCGGTCTGCTCGGCGGCAGACCAGCTGTAGTCAGCGTGATCGGCAGCGATGTTCACATTCACCTGGCCAGCCGCTGGAAGCGGCCCCTGCTGGGGTGGGCCCTTCGCCACGCTTCGGCTTCGACTGTAATGGGGCCCGAGTCCCGACGCAAACTCTCCGAAGCTGGCGTAACCCGCAGCCGGATGTTCGAGATCCAGAATTTCCAGGCTGCGGAAAGGTTTCAGCCGCGAGAAGAACCACCCCGATACGATCTTGTTTATATCGGGCATCTGATCCCCCGAAAACGGGTCGATGCATTGCTGGCGGCTGTCAAGGACGTATCTCAAACGGTGCCGGGAGTCCGGTTGGCCATCGTGGGCGATGGCCCGTTGCGCTCACAGCTGGAAACCATGGCCCGCTCGTTGGCGCCCAATGCACGGGTTGATTTTGTCGGGCAGCAGGGGGCGGTGGAACACTATCTGAACGCTTCGAGGGTGTTTGTCCTCGTCTCCAGGATCGAAGCACTCCCAGCCGCTGCCATCGAGGCGATGTACTGCGGTATTCCGGCGGTGCTGACTTCCGTTTGTGATATTCCCGGTCTTTTCGTCGACGGCGAAAACGCCTTGCTTGTCCCTATGGGAGACCATGAGGCCCTGGTGGCCGCCCTTTGCCGGATTCTCACCGAGCCCGGGCTTTATCATCGGCTCCGTGGGAGCGCGCTGGCGGCCCGCAAGCGGCATATGAAGATGTGGGGCGTCGAGGGGCAGGTGAAACGGTGGAACGATATTTTGGATGCGGTTTGTCTGTCGCGAATGCCTTCTTCCTAAATCGAGACCCCCTTCGCATTCCCGGCTATTTCCTCAGAAACTGTCGTTTTCTGATAAATTTCCGCCAGTAGTTTCTCAGCCGGCAAAAGACCTCTGCCGTCCCCTCCCTTACGAGCACTGCATTTGACGGCATTGCAGGCCATCGGTCTATAAGATCGTATTCTAAAAACGAAAGTAAATCGCCTGCGGTATACTCGAAGAGCGTGATCTGCTTTTGTGTGAGCACTTGTCGCCACCCGCCGGCGCGGCCCTTGTCGATTTCTCCGGAAAGCAACCGGCTGTGCTGGCCGGCGGTATATTGCGGCACCTGAAAACCCGACACGCTGGCCATCTCGTCGGAGTATTCGATCCCTGCAAAACGACAAATCCGTTTCAATTCGGTTTCCGGTTCAGCGAGAAGATCTTCGTATCGGACCCGAAGCACCTTCTTGGGACCAAAAAAATGTTCGACGGCAAGCCCCGGCGCCAGTCTCTGCGCCCACCACTTGGCTGTAAAATATACGGTATTGGGCCCCCAGTCCAGCGGAACGACCGATGCTGCCACAGCCCGCCCGTCCCGCACGATGTGAACGGCAACGGCGTCTGGAAACATCGCAAAGAGTCGATGCAGATACCGGAGGTTTGACGGAGTATGATCCACCCAGATGAACGGTTTTACCGGTGCAGCATTCGTTTCCGGGTGACCTTGAGCGTACAGGAATACGAGGCGTTCCAATAGCGCTTCATAACTGGATGGTGGTTCCGTTGCCAGGTCTTCGAGACGATCGTTGTCGATGCCCCAGAGGGAAAAACGCCAGTGACGCGCGATCGAGGCCAGCGCGGCTTTCGGCGAGCGAAGAAGTGCTTCCGCGTTGCCTTTTTCCAAGATCTCGGTCTTGAACTGGGACTCGGGCGTGCAGA
>CAYPFH010000486.1:0-2580 GCA_964409825.1 uncultured Desulfobacterales bacterium
TCCGTAGGTCGCAGGTTCGAATCCTGCCGGGCGTACCAAAAATAAAAAGAGCACTGAAGGCTTTGAGCCTCCAGTGCTTTTTTATTATACTACGGCATTGACTTCGTTCAGGTTTTCCTTCATAATCAAAATAGCATAAAGCGAAGGAAAACATAGCGACCCGGCCCGGCTCCAATCCTTGTTTTCCTTCAAATTTTTATTTAAAGTGAAAGATGGAAAACCATATGCTGCCGTTTGAAATGACCGACGAACAAAGGCGGGTCGCCATCGATGCCGCCCAATTGCACGAAGCCTACATGGCCGCCTTTTTCAAAAGCCGATCCTATCGGGGGGGCATGCATTGGAAAAAGGCAAAAGGAAAAGAGTATCTGTTTCGTTCCCTGGATCGATACGGCTACGGAAAAAGCCTCGGGCCGAGATCGAAGGAAACGGAAACCGTCTACAAAGAATTTCACGAGAAAAAACAGGAAGTCTTCAGTAAGTTGAAGGGGCTCAAAGAAAGGCTCCGGGAGCAGGCGCGGTTTTGCAGGGCCGCCCGCATTGCCCGGGTGCCGAGGGTTGTCAGTGCCGTTTTGAGGCTCCTCGAACAATATCGACTGCTGGGCGCCAGTCTTCAAATTATCGGCACCCATGCATTATACGCCTATGAAGCCCGTGCCGGCATTTTTTTCGAAAGGGGGCTGCTGGCGACCCGGGATATGGATCTGCTTTGGGACGTCCGTCCAAAGCTTCGACTTTTTGCGACTGGCGAGGTGGACGCAGGCAGTCTGATCGACCTGCTTCAAAAAGCGGACCGCTCATTTGATCTGCTCGGCAAAAGGAGCTTCCGCGCCGTGAACCAGGCTGGCTATATGGTCGATTTGATCAAGCCCGAGCCGAAATCGCTCCGCCTGCAGGAAACGCGTCAAATGGGAGGCAGCAACGACCTCACGGCCGATGAAATCAAGAACCTTCAGTGGCTGGTGTCTTCACCCAAATTAGAACAGGTTGTCATCGGCGAGGACGGCTATCCGGCCACAATGGTTGTGCCTGACCCCCGTGCGTTTGCCATCCACAAACTCTGGGTCGCCCATCAGAAAAGCCGAGAGGCGGTGAAAAAGAAGCGGGACCGTTCTCAGGCCCTGGCAGTGTGCAAAGTGATTCTAAAGTATCTGCCGGAGTATCAATTCAGGCGGGACGAGTTGCGGATGTTCCCCGAGGAAATCGTTTCCGATGCGGCTCGAACGATGGAGAATTCCGATCTGCCTC
Organism: uncultured Desulfobacterales bacterium; assembly: GCA_964409825.1. Taxonomy (GTDB): domain Bacteria; phylum Desulfobacterota; class Desulfobacteria; order Desulfobacterales; family CAFBRK01; genus JAIPEL01. The sequence continues at coordinate 1,249 of CAYPFH010000486.1, forward strand.
CGGGATTCGATGCATAAAATACAAAAAACCAGCTTTTGCGACGCTGGCGGGACGCTTCCGCCAACCGGATTCGGAGGACCAGCGGCAATCGCATCGCAAAACCGCAGAAATGCCCCAAGGAGCTTAAAATGATTCTCGAATGGTTGAACGAAGACGTCGTGCTGGGAGACGGCGGGGCGATATTCGAACTGGAGCGAAGGGGCTATGTCAGCGCCGGGCCCTTTACCCCCGAGGTGTCGATTGAAAACCCCGAAGCCTTGCTGCAGCTTCAAACCGATTTTGCCCGCGCAGGAGCCCAGGTGATCCAGGCCCTGACCTACTACGCCCACGAAGAAAAGCTCAAAGACATCGGAAAAGAAGGCCAGCTTTCGGCGATCAACACCGCTGCGGTCCGGATCGCCGCCGAGGTGGCCGGAAAATACGGCTGCCTGGTGGCGGGCAATCTCGCCAACACCTGGGTCTACGATCCGGCAAACCCGGCAAGCCATGCCGAAACACGGCGCCAGTTCGACCAGCAGATCGAATACCAGGACTGCGCCGAAGTCGACTTTTTCATCGCCGAAACCATCGAGTACCTGGGAGAAGCCAAAATCGCGCTGGAGGCGATCCAGGCCGCGGAAAAGCCCGCCATGATCACCCTGGGGTTCAAGTCCCAGGACCGGACCTTAGACGCCGTCGGCCTGGAAAACGCCTACAGGCAGCTGGAGGATCTGGGAGCCGAAATCGTCGGCATCAACTGCTTTCGCGACCCCGAACGCATGCTTCCCCTGGCGGCCCGGGTGCGAAAAGCCGTTTCCTGCTTTGTGGCCACCCAACCCGTTGCCTATCGATGCTCAGAGGAGAGGCCCTATTTTCAGATCCAGCAGTTTCAGGGAAGAAAAGCGTTTCCCCTGGAGATGGATCCGTTCGTCTTGACCCGGCTGGAGATGGCAGACTACGCGGTCAAAGCGAAAAAGCTGGGCATCGACTACATCGGCGGCTGCTGCGGCACCGCCCCCCACCACATCCGGGCCATGGCAGAAGCCCTGGGCCGGACCGTGCCCAACAGCCAATATTCTTCTCGGCTGGATCTTCACACCATCATCGGAGACGAGGGCCACAAAAAGGAAAGAGACGCGCGCATTTTCTGCGAGCAAAAGTACGAACCGGCGGTGTGCCATTTTCTGATAGGCGAAGACCAAAAGCCTGACGCCGAGTAGACAAAAAGTGATTGCAAGACAGCCCCGCCGCCAGCCAGCAGAATTCAACGTTAATCGTTTCGTAAAAAAGCGGGAATCAAGCCCCGCCGTCCCGTTCTCGAACGGGATTTGATCAAGAATGAAACTTCCCCCG
>CAYPFH010000487.1:0-2574 GCA_964409825.1 uncultured Desulfobacterales bacterium
GCATCCAGCATCCAGCATCCAGCATCCAGCATCCAGCATCCAGCATCCAGCATCCAGGATCGGGCGAATACGCCAAGAAAAGCCCCGAGTCAAGCTACACGTTGAATTTCGCCTTGATCTTGAACACCTTGGTGGCCGGCAGGTTGAGGATTTTCTCGATGCCGGTCTCTTCGGCGATTTTCCGCAGATTTTTATCGATCTCTTCCCGGGACGGGGCGATGAAAGTGAACCAGACGTTAAATGCATTGTCCCGCAGGTAATTATGGGTGACCCCGGAAAAGCGGTTCACAACTTCGGCAAACCGTTCGACGCTTTCTTCCGGCACCATAGCGGCACAGAGCGTGCTGACAAAACCGAGCTTTCCTGGAACAAAGTTGGCCCCGATTCTGCGGATAATGCCGGCATTTTTCAAGCGAACCGTGCGGTCGATCACCGCTTGTTCGGTCAAGCCGAGCTCGTCGGCGATGGTCGAAAAGGGGCGAGTGGTGATGGGGAACCTCGATTGGATCCGATTCAGGATTTTTCGATCGACGTCGTCCATCTTTTCCGTTTCTGAAGCGGGATTCGTTTCATCTCGTCATGACCGAGGCGCGCTCAAGAAGCGAACATGAGCCTTGCGCGAACGCGGTCCGTCGAATTCACAAAAAAAGATGCCCTGCCAGGTCCCGAGGACCAGACGGCCCTGTTGCACCGAGACCAGCTCAGAGGAGCCGACCAGGGTGGTCTTTACATGCGCTGGGGAGTTTCCCTCCGCATGCCGGTAGGGGGCATCCCAGGGGACGATCTGGTTGAGCACCATGAGCAGGTCCTTTGCAACGTTGGGGTCGGCGCTTTCGTTGATGGTGACCGCTGCGGTGGTGTGGGGTACGTAGATCATGCACAAACCGTCTTCGACGCCTGAGGGTCGGACCGCGTTCTGCACCTCTTTTGTGATATCGATCATTTCTGTCCTGCCGGTGGTCTTGACCGAGAGAATCATGGCGGACTCCGTTTTTCCTCTTATGAAACTTCGACCGAAGCCGGCGGCAAAAACCGACCTGTCCCCGCCTTGGGTTTTAGAGGTTGGAGGGCCACGCGCAGTCTAAGCCGGCATGACATTTCGAAAACTTTTTGCCGCTCTATCGCTTATCTCTCACTGCCAAATCGGTCCTCGATGTAGGCTCTATATTCCCTGAGCAGGACATTTTTGTATTCTCTTTGGACGCGCTCCGAAGACGGAATATAATTTTTCTCCTCCAGCCGTTCGAGGATCTCTTCTGCGGTCTTGCCGTCGGCATTCCTGTTTTCAGCGTAAAGCTCGGCCATGATATCGCCCAGTCCCATGACGCCGACCTGGGTCCCGTCGGCAAACTTCAGTACATGCCGGCCAACTGCCGGCTGAGGAGAGACTCACCCGTCCTTTCAGCCGTTTTCATCCGTGTGCGCCTGGTCTTGCGCGCTTTTCGATCCGGCTTCCGGGATTTTCGGCAGTTCCTCTTCTTTTGCTGACATCGATACCCTCCATGATTTTGCAGCAGTCATTCGGTGTGTTTTTTCAAGCCGACCATGGAAAACACCCGGTCCGCAAAACGATCGAGGTCAACCCGAACCGAGGCGAAGATGAACTGCGGCTATTCCAATATCTCGAGCATTTCTTCAACCGCCCTGGAAAGCCCCACAAATAATGCTCTGGAAATGATGGCATGGCCGATGCTGACCTCCTCCATCGCCCTGGCTTTCAACACGGGCAGAATGTTGCCGTAATTGAGTCCATGTCCTGCGCTGACCTTCAGCCCAACTTGCAAGGCAAGCTCTGCCGCCCGGTATATCCTGGCAAGTTCCTTATCGATTTCTGTTTCACCGGCGGCTTTACCATATGCCCCGGTATGGATCTGGACAAAATCCGCCCTGCATGCCTTTGACAGTTCGATCGCTTCCGGTACAGGCGCAATTAAGAGGGACACCAGGATGTTTCGGTCATGAAGCGACTCAACAACCTCTTTCATCCCGGGCAAACGGTTTCCGACGTCGAACCCGCCCGGTGCGGCGGCGCCGTCCCGATTTTCAGGGACAAGTATTATTTTATCCGGTTTTACTTGTTCTGCCAAGTCCATGACATCATCCGAGAAAACCGCCTCCAGATTCAATTTTCCTCGAATCCGCTCTTTGATCGAAGAAACATCTTTTTTTGTGATAGGTTGCCTGTTCTTTCTCAGGCGGACGGTGATGCCGTCGCAGCCGCTTTGCTCACATATCAATGCCGCTTCAACCGGGTCGGGATCCGGCCCTCCCCGGCCATCCCGTAAAGCGGCGATATGGTTTATGTCGACATAAAGAAGGTGAGAGCGTCCCTTATAGTATACCCCCCCGCCCGGCATGGAAGCCTCCTTTTCGTTCATTTTCTTTGCTCGCCCAAAGATAAAGAAATCTCCAGCCGGAGGCCGGTGGGTGTCGGATCGGAGAATTCCGGATAAGCGTAAAAAATGAAAACGACAATAGAGTTTCTTTGAAGTTTCATACAAGCGGGGTGTCTGACCGCGAGGCTGTCAGTTTGATCAACCGTGAAATTTTTGTCGAAGCCTCTGCCGGTGGAGG
>CAYPFH010000488.1:0-2518 GCA_964409825.1 uncultured Desulfobacterales bacterium
CCCTGAACCCCGAACCCTGAACGCCGCGCCAGCGGCGGGGCTTATGTGAAACTTCCGCCATTACCGGTACGTCATTCCGGGGTTGAAAGCCGGGGAGAATCGTTGTAAGCAGGGTCCACCCATCCGCTTGGAATCTGAAAAAAATGCCATCAATTCAAAGGAGGCGCGATCATGACCTTGGGCTCGTCCGATCCGCAGTGCACCCTTGACGACCTGTGCATCAACACAATTCGCACCCTTGCCATGGACGCCATCGAGGCGGCCCGCTCCGGCCACCCCGGGGCGCCCATGGGGCTTGCCACGGCCGGATATGTCCTGTGGACCCGGGTCCTGCGCCACAACCCGGAAAACCCGCAATGGCCCGACCGGGACAGGTTCGTGCTTTCCGGGGGGCATGCCTCCATGCTCCTGTATGCACTGCTGCACCTGACCGGATACGACCTGAGTCTGGACGACATCCGACAGTTCAGACAGTGGGGCAGCCGGACGCCCGGACACCCCGAATACGGCCATACCCCTGGGGTGGAAACCACCACCGGACCGCTCGGCCAGGGGATTGCCAATGCCGTGGGCATGGCCATGGCAGAACGCCATCTGGCCGCCCGGTTCAACCGGTCCGGCAAGGACGTCGTCGATCACTATACCTACGCGATCTGTGGAGACGGCGATATGATGGAGGGCGTGGCCCACGAAGCCGCCTCTTTGGCCGGACACCTCGGCCTGGGACGCCTGATCTGTATTTACGACGACAACCGGATCACCATCGAAGGAAGCACCAAGATCACCTTTACCGAGAATGTTGCAGAAAGATTTTCGGCCATGGGATGGCACACGGTAGAGGTGGTCGACGGAAACGACCTTGATACCATCGAAGCGGCCATCAACGCAGGTCGGGCCGAACCCGGCCGGCCGTCGCTGATTTTGCTGCGCACCCATATCGCCTTTGGCAGTCCGGGAAAGCAGGGGTCTGCGGACGCCCACGGTGCGCCCCTGGGAAGAGAAGAGATCTGCAGAACCAAAAAGAATCTGGGCTGTCCGGAGGACCAGGAGTTCTGTGTGCCGGAGGCGCTCCATGAAATCCGGGAGCGGTGCCGGGCCCAGGGCCGCGCCGTGCAAGAGAAGTGGAACGCGGTTTTCAGCAACTGGGCGTCGTCCCATCCGGACCTGGCCAAAGAATGGAAGACAGCCATGGACGGCGGCCTTCCGGCAGGATGGGACCGGGAGCTTCCCGAATTTGCCGAAGGCGAGCTTCTGGCTACCCGGGCCGCCTCGGGAAAGGCGCTCAACGCATTTGCCCTGCGGATTCCGGAACTGATCGGCGGAAGCGCAGACCTTGCTCCGTCAAACAAGACGATCATCGACGGCGCAGAAGATTTTCAGAAAGGCAGCTGCGGCGGGAGAAACATCCGATTCGGGGTGCGGGAGCATGCCATGGGCGCAATTTTAAACGGCATGGCCCTGCACCGGGGGGTGCGGCCTTACGGGGGGACTTTCCTGGTCTTTGCCGACTATATGCGGCCGGCGATCCGCCTGGCGGCCCTGATGAAGCTTGCCGTGATCTATGTTTTCACCCATGACAGCATCGCCGTCGGAGAAGACGGCCCCACCCATCAACCGGTGGAACAGCTGGCGTCTTTGCGGACCATTCCGGGTCTGACCGTCATCCGGCCGGCTGACGCAAACGAGACTGTCGAAGCTTGGCGGCAGGCCCTGGCTGGAACCGACGGGCCCACGGCACTGGTTCTCAGCCGCCAGAAGCTTCCGGTTCTGCCGAAAGCAGCGCAGAAAGACGCCCGGCTCGATCGTGGCGCATATGTATTGGTCGAAGCCGAAAATGGGGCGGATCTTATTCTGATCGCTTCCGGTTCGGAGGTGCATCTGGCCCTGAACGCGGCCGAGCGGCTTCAGAAAGAAAATGGGATCGGCGTCCGTGTGGTCAATATGCCCAGCTGGGAGCTGTTCGAGAAAGCCGACTCCGACTATCGACGGACGATTTTTCCCTCCGAGGGGATGCTACGGCTGGCCGTGGAAGCCGGCATCGGCATGGGATGGGAAAGATACGTCGGCGATGCCGGTGCGGTTATCGCCATAAACCGTTTCGGGGCCTCGGCCCCCGGCGGCGTCGTCATGGAGCGGTTCGGCTTTACAGTGGACAACGTTGTCGAAAAAGCAATGGCACTGCTCGGGAAGTGAGGATAAACCAGGTTCAGGGTTTCGGAGTTTAAAGGTTCAGTGGTTCATTGATTATCAGAGTCGTTTTTATCCGCCACCTCAAAACCTTTGAGCGTTGATGACATCGCAAAAAGTACCGGAAGCATCGTGCCGGAGGCCGGATCGGGTCTTAAGGGGGAATGCCGAGAACGGAAAAAACGGATTTTTTTACGAAACCATCAAGCCGGAACCTCCGAACCCCGAACTCGGAACCCAGAACCCGGAACCCATAACCCATAACCCGGAACCCGGAACCCGGAGAACCCGTTTATGGACATCAAAATTTTGCTGATCACCTTCGGGATGG
>CAYPFH010000489.1:0-2514 GCA_964409825.1 uncultured Desulfobacterales bacterium
GCGACACCGTGGAATGCCGGATCGACGGCTTTGTCCCCCTGGTCAACCCGGTGGTGGACCTGAAAACGGAGCGCCGGTGACAGACCCGGCGGAATTCAAGGTTCCAGATTCCAAGTTCAAAATTCACCGGGAAGGACTTTAACTGTCAGTATGTCGTTGCCGGCGGCACGCCGTTTTCATTCCAGCCCCGCGCCCGGTAGTAGTCTTCCAGCATTCGGTTCATCTGCTCGGCGGAAATCGATTTGCCGGTCTCCGGAAGCGCTTCTTTGTGAAACCGCTCTGGAATGCAGTCGTCTTTCGGGGTGAGCCCCTCCCGCAAATTGAACCGGCGGGCATCGTCTGTGACCGCGGCGGCAATTTTCCGCAGGCCGGCAATGTCGAGGTCGAGGCCGCTCACGCCCCGGACGATCTCCGACAGGGGTTCCCACTGGTACAGGTCGCGGTAGAACCGGCAAAGAATCAGCGTGTCGAATATGGTGAGCCGGTCTTCCCATTCGGCAAAAACCGCGGCTTTTCCTTCCATTTTTTCCGGATCGACCAATCCGCTGAGCTCCGGCTTGTAGAAGGTGGCCCGCAGGTGGCATGCCCCCCGGTCCGAGGTGCCGTAGGCCAGCCCCATTCCCTTGAGCACCCTCGGATCGTATCCGGCCGGCTCCATGCCCTTGACGTGGATCGCCTGGTCTTCCATGCCCCAGGTTGAAGCCGCTGTACGAATGCCTCGGGCAAGAACCTCTCCGATTCCCCGGCGAAAGGCGATGTCTTCAAGCAGCCGGGCGATATCGTCCACCCGGCCGTAGTCGATGTCGTATTCGATCCGGTCCTGGCGCACCGCTTCGATGGTCAGGGCGGCCAGGTTTCCGCCCGTGATGGTGTCCAGACCCAGGCGGTCGCAAACATCGTTGAGATACGCGATCTCTTCGATCCGGTCGACCTCGCACAGTCCGCCGAAGGCGTAGATCGTTTCGTATTCGGGCCCTTCGATGGTCAATCCCTTGTGACGGCCGGCTTTGACCGTGGACAGGCGGCCGCAGGCCATGAGGCATTTTAAGCAGGCATGGGGCTTGACCGAGCAGCGCTCGTGGAGCGCCCCGGAGTTGATCTGATCGGCATGCTCCGAGCGGCCCTTTTTCCAGTAGCGGGCCGGAAAGCCGCCCGCCTTGTTCATGATGTCCACCAGCATGGGCGTCCCCATGGTTTTGTAGGCTTTGACGCCGGCATCCTCCCGAGAATGGGCAGCCAGCGATTTGGCAAATTCCTTCAGCGCCGGCGGATCGGCGAAGTTGCGCTTGCTTCGGCCGTGGAACGCAATCGCCTTGATCCTTTTTGCGCCCATCACGGCGCCAACCCCGGTTCGTCCTGCACTTCGCCAGTAGTCGTTTTCGATCACGGAGAAGACCACCTGATTTTCTCCGGCCTGGCCGATGACCACGACTCCGGCTTTTCCCGCGTCCGGGCGGTGTTCCCGGATCCAGGCCTTGACCGCGTCTTCGGTGGCGTAGGTATCCAGGCCCCATAAAGGGCCGGAGTCGTGGATTTCCACGGACTCGTCGCCGATTTCGATCCATACCGGATTTTCGGCGGCGCCATAAATAATGACAGCATCGTAGCCCGCCCTTGCCATGGGTTCGGCGGCGGTGCCGCCGGAATACGATTCGGAAAAAAAGCCGGTCTGCGGTGACTTGGTAAAGACGCCGTGGCGGCAGGATCCCCAGACCGGACTGCCGGTGGCCGGTCCTGTGGCAAAAATCAGCCGATTGGCCGGGCCCAAGGGATCGGCTCCCGGAGGGTTGTCCCGGAGCAGCAGATGCAGGGCCAACCCCTTGCCGCCGAGAGTGCGCCGGTAGGTCTCGTCGGAAATCGATTCGATTTCGGTTTTTCGGCGGCTTAGATCGATCTTGAGGATCCTTCCGAAAAAACCCTTCATGATTGATTTTCTCCTTGTGTGCGGGCTTGGGAATCGAGATCGTTCCCACAGCCCCGGTCGTGGCTTTCGTAAATGTAGAAGACGATATCGTCGGGGAGCCCGCCGCCGACAAGATCCTGTATCATTGAAGAGCGGACGTGCGGCTGGAGTTTGAGCACCAGCGCGATCAGGCCGGACCCCTTGTCCCGATGAAAATCTTGGCCGACCACTGCAGAACTCTCAGGATCGATCAGCCCGAGCACGTCGGAAAAGGCGCGTTCTTCCGGCGCCGCTGATTTTCGGGTGAATACCAGATATCGATAACAGGGGTCGAAATGCTGCCGGATGCCTTTGAGAAACTCACCTCTTTTCATAGGCTTGCACCTCTGCCTTGCCGTATCGCTTCTTCAGACCGGCGCCTGCGGAAGCAAAAACCGCCGGCGAAGACGACGTCAGCGGCAGACATCTTCGATCAGCGCCGCATAGATTCCTGCTGCATCCACAATCTCTTTGACCGGAACGACGTCCCGGGGGGTGTGGGCCAGGTACTCGTTTCCCGGACCCAATCCGACGCAGGGGATGCCGGCCTGGTTGATAAAGGTGCCGTCCAC
>CAYPFH010000490.1:0-2507 GCA_964409825.1 uncultured Desulfobacterales bacterium
AAAAGATGGGAAGCCACCGTCGGCCGACCCGAAATCCAAAAATTTGCCGGCGCTCTTCAAGGCAAAAGAGCCCGAAAAGGCATCTTCATCACTACTTCCAATTTTTCAAAAGACGCTCTCGATTACATCAACAACATCGATTCGAAAATCATCCTCATCGACGGCCACCGCCTCGCCGAACTCATGATCGAATCCAATGTCGGCGTTAACTCCGTCGCTACGTACGAAATCAAAAAAATCGATTCGGATTATTTCATTGAAGAATAGATTACGGACCATCTAACCACCTCTTGAGGCAATTGCGATGGTCGGCATAAACCTACCGAAACTCTCTGAATACGACCCTGTAACCAGGGCTGAAGGAGCCCTGGATCCTCTTGGGCTTTATACCATTGCCGATCGCTTGGCGCTCAGATTGGTACCCGGCATTCGAGAACGGATGTCACATCCGCGGTTTTTAACGGCAATGGTTTCAGGCCATGTGATCACCTCCCTGTTTGACGAAGATGAACTGGCCGCAGATAAGCAGACTCCTCCTTACCTGGTTTTCGAATGGCATGCGGTTGAGGGCATTGTACGAAAAAAGGGAGATGATCCTACTCTGAAAGGCCTCCCAGGTGTTCTGAAAGTAAAGGACTGCATTCAAAATCGAATCCCGATTTCGGCCGCCCGATATCTGAAGACAGCCTCTGTTTTTGGTTTTCACGGAATTTATAGGGCACTGGCAGACAACCTCGATATTATCCGGAATGGATTTTTAGGGGAAAACGGCTACGCACTGCTCGAAACTTGGGAAAAAGAGCAGGGACTGTACGGGTACCACGGAGGCAATCACGGGCCAGGGGAAAAGCGCCGATCTCAGATCCACAGTGCAGTTCAGGAGGCTATGGCAAAAGGCGCAGTTTGCAGAAGCTGGTCTTGGGATGGGTGGTCGTTCTTTTCGGATCATCTGTTCCCCAACGAAATCCCCGAGCAAGAAAAGAAGATTCTGCAAGGGTTTTTCGCAAAGGACGGTCATGGCTCAAGGGCGGAGGTGGTCCGATTTCTGGTCTCCAAAGAAGGGCACAGCATTTTTTCAAAGGATTCTTCCGAAAAGCACTTTCATGCCGCTCTGAAGGCTCAGGCAACTGCCGAAACCCGGAGGCTACTGGAAACCATAGAAATTTATGAGCGTTTTTCCCGCCTGCTCCAGGACGCTTTTGAAGATTGTCTTGAGGTGATGACGGAAAAAAGAGGACCTGCCGGGCTTGAAATTCTGTCCAAAACAGAAGGATGCCGCAAAGCTTGCCAGCAGGTTCCAGAGATATTCCAGGAAATTTCCGATCGATTGGGACAGTACGAACTTGCTCTTCGCTTTGCGGATAGCTTTGGGTCCTTATCTGAGAAATCTGGCGCAGAAGATTGGACAAGAGTAATGCTTGAACATCACATCAAGGTGCAAAGACGAAAACCTCCCAATGGGAAAAATCCTTGGTTTGAACGTATGGATGATGGATCTGTCGTAGTCCGTGCCGGTTACCGTAGAGATGAGGGCGGCCGTCACAACGGATCTTACGTGAATGCCTATCGTACCCGACCGTTGCTGTCATTTCTGACGGATTTGAAAATGGTGTAGTTTTGGCAAAACGGCAGAAGCAAACCAGCGACAGGGCAAAGCTTCTCGATGCGTGGACTCCTCCAAATGGGGCAGGGGCCGCCGTTGGGTGTGTGGCAACCTCATTTACTTTCTCACCGGTATTCTTTGAGGAAGAATGCATCGGCCGCTTTTTGCAGATGCAAAGCGATGCGGTGGAAGACGGCCCGATATATGTGATCGAGCGGGAGGAGAAGCTGGCCGAAGTCCAATGCGTTTCAGCGTTGGTGGATGCTCACCACTGCCGCGGACAGCGAAGCCTCCGATGGGATCTTTTGGCAGCCCGAGTGCCTGGGGCAATATTGCATGCCAAGGTTTCAGTGCTCTGGTGGCAGCACTGCCTGCGGTTGATTATTGCATCGGCGAATCTAACCGAAGACGGCTACCGAAGAAATCGAGAAATATTTGCAGTAATGGACTACGTTCTCGGAGGGGAAGCCCCTCTATCTGTTCTTGACAGCGTTTTAAAGTTCCTCAGAGAAGCCGGAACTTATGCGGAAAGTTCTGATGTAAATCCGTCTCCTGCAATTTCCCGTTGGAACGGATTTTTAACTTCTGTTCGGGCGACCGCCCGGGATTGGGGGAGCGGTACAGAACAGGTCGGCAAAAAAGCACCAAGGTTATATCCAGTTTTAACCGGTCCCGGCAGGGAATCGGCTCTGGATCAGGTACGAACGCTCTGGCCCGAAGGGGTGCCAGATGATGCCATTGTCACCAGCCCTTTTTTTGACCCGCCAGAAATTCCAAACAAACCGGCAATGGAATTGTGGCGGATTTTAAGGCAGCGCGGTGAAGCCTCTGTCACCTATTTTCTGACAGCCGAAGAAATCAGCGGCATCGATGCTTTTTTCGTCCATGCTCCGGAGACGCTTCT
>CAYPFH010000491.1:0-2502 GCA_964409825.1 uncultured Desulfobacterales bacterium
CAGTTTGATCAAGGGTGAAACTTTTGTCGAAGCCTCTGACGGTGGAGGGACGCGCTCTGTCGCGTCCGTGTTGCCGGTGATGCACAAATGCCGGCTTAGACTGCGCGTGGCCCTCCAACCTCCAAAACCCAAAGCGGGGAGCGATTTTATTGCGCTTTTATTTAGAATCGTTCGATTTCGGCCGACTCCCGGAGCTTCTCGATATACCGGTCGGTGCGCTCCTTGGTTTTTTCCTGCAGGAGAGCCTCCTCCAGACGATCTTTGACCTCCTCGAAGGCGAGGGTTTTTTCCGGCTCCCGGTCTGTCACCTGAAGGACATGGTACCCGAACTGTGTCTCGACGACGGGGCTGATCGCACCGGTATCCAGGGAAAACGCAGCCTCTTCGAAGGGTGCGACCATTTGGCCGCGGCCGAAGAATCCCAGGTCGCCGCCCTGGGGGGCACTCGGGCCTTCGGAAACCTCCTGTGCCACGACGGCAAAGTCTTCTCCTTTCATCACCCGATCCCTGGCTGCATCGATGGTCTTTCGGGCCTTTTCCTTGTCCGTCTCCGGATCGACCTTGACCAGGATGTGGCGGGCTCTTACTTTTTCCGGTTGCTGGAGCACCGATCGGTTTTCCTGGTAGAAAGACTTCAGCTCCTCTTCTGAGACCGACAGCCCTGTCTGGACCTTCAGGGAAACGAGTTTCCGGACGGCCAGGGTTTCCCGGATCTTGTCCCGGATTTCGTCTTCGGTGAATCCCATTTCGGAAAGCACCGCCTCGAATTCGGCGTCGTTCTGAAAGCGGCTGCGAAAGGAATTGAACTGCTGTTCCACCGCTGGATCTTCGATTCGGATGTTCAGCTTTTGGCTCTCCTGGGCCAGCAGTTCAAGGTTGATCAGGTTTTTCAAGACCTTTTGCCGGACGTCTTCGACTTCCCTCTCCGACAGCGAACGGCCCTGCTGGGCCATTCTTTTTTCCAGCAGTCTGAATTCCCGGTCGACCTCTTCGGCCGTAATCATGCTTCCGTTGACGGAAGCAACGCCGGTCTGCGTTTTCTGGGCAAAAACCGCCGAGCCGATCATCAACAGGCACAGCACGGCCATGAAAAACGGTTTCAAATAATATCGCATGATTCCTCCTGGATGGGATTCGATGGAAAAACGAGATTAGAACCGGTTCATTCCTGGGGGCAAGCAGTTCATGAGCGCTGTTTTCTCCAGGTGTTCCAGTCGCTTGGAAAACGCACCTGAGGTCTTGGCTGCCGCGTCGGCTGCCGCCGGCCAGGGGGGAGGCCGGTGCGGTCCTTTTTCCGTCTCGCTTCGCTGACCTTCAATTTTCGTCCCTGGAAGTCTTTTCCGTTGAGCCGGTGAACGGCCTTGTCCGCATCGGACTTGGTCGCCATGGTGACAAATGCATACCCCTTGGGGCGCCCGGACACCGAATCATGTATGATACGGACCCCGTCGACCCTTCCGAATCCGGCAAAGAGCGTCGTCAGGTCCGATTCCGATACGGTATAGGGAAGATTGCCGACGTAAAGGTTGATCGTCATTGAAATTCTCCTGGCTGCTTCGTCAAACGGGCAATATCAAGGAGACCGCCGGTCAATCGATCGAGACCCTGAAAAAAAAGATCAAACCGGAGAGCTTGCGGATTACGGCCGAGGAACCACACCGCTCCCGGGCCTGGAAACCGGGCCCTCTAAAGAGCGATATTGAAAAACGTAATATGAATCCGTTCGAATCAGAAGAAAACCCTCGAGGCTTGCATGTCGTCGAGGCGGCCGGCAGCCGCCGGAGGCGGACTGAAAGCAGGGATGCTGTTCGCCGATTGTTTAGCCTCTTTTCTACGTATCGTCAACCGCCGGCGTTTTACAAGAAAAAAAGACCGGGTTGAACGTCGCGACCGTTGCCCGCAAAAGGGCCGCGTGCCGGACTTACGGAATTTCCATCACTTTAAAATCGTCTGTGGGGCTATAGGGGCTGTGCACGTATACGGCCTTGTCTTCTGTGACCCGGAAATTTGCAAAGTCATAGGCGGAATACCAGATCCCCACCGGTTCGCCCTCCGGTCCGATCAGAAAAGCGCCTCTCACCTGATTTTCCTGATATCCGTATGGGGTTTCGACCATCTTTTTGAAGGCGTCGGACTTGGGGTCGATCGGCTTCCAGAACTTGGATTGAAGCCGGTATTCATTGTGAATACCGATGAGGGCATAAGGCATGCTGTCGCGCCCGATATAATAGAAGCGGTGGTCGGAAGGAAGACGATGTTCCACGAAGGCCGCCGTCACCTCGGGAACTTTTTTCATTTTCCCGTATCCGCCGGCACATCCAACAAGAACTGCCAGCATCGCTGCCACCGGGACCACCCAAAACGGATTTTGCCCTACCGCTGCGGATCGCTTCATAATTTTTCTCCGCTTGCTGTTGCTTTCGGGCTTATGTGAAACTTCGTCCAATGCCGGCGGCAATAACCGACCTGCCCCGCCTTGGGTTTTGGCGGTTGGAGGGCCAC
>CAYPFH010000492.1:0-2494 GCA_964409825.1 uncultured Desulfobacterales bacterium
CAAGGTGCGCGAGGTGCTGGACGAAGCGAAAGAGGCAACTCAACAATAATTATCCGAAACTGGAGTATTCACGCAACGGAGTTTTTACACATACCCTTTCAATACTTGATTTTGGAACAGGCTCCGCTGAAATAGCCGGACCGAGGTCAGCACCCCTGCCCGGCCATAGGTTCGATTAGCCGTGCAGCCTGTCAATCCAACTATGCAGAACATAAAGCAACGGTTGATATTCGAGCTTGCGAACTGCTTCAAGGAGATCTTCCCAGGAGGCAAACAAAACTTGTGTTTGCATGGGCTGAATTGCATCAGGAAGAACTCATGGTCAATTGGAAATTGCTGATGAACGGGGAAGAACCTTTTAAAATCAAACCGCTACAGTAAGGAGAGGTCATATGTATCCATCTATAACGAAGGTTTCACCGAAAATGGATTACGGGCTTAAAATCCAATTCGATAACGGTGAAAGCGGGACTTTGGATATGAAGCAGTTCTTGGATTTTGGGGTTTTTAAACGTCAAAGATCAGAATGTTAATAATGTGCGGGTATCCTTCGATACCATAGAATGGGAGACCGGCATCGATCTCGATCCTGAATTTATTTATGAACAATGTAAAACGGACAGGCCCTGACAGATTTTATCCCAAAGTTGCATAAAAACATGGCAAAAATGGTCCGATCCTTTGAATCCACCAGCGGTCAACTCGCCGTCAGAAGTGTTTTATGATACCATCACTATTGGCAAAGCGACTGCAGCCAACAGTCTGTTCGAAATAATGCCAGTAACTTCGGCACCAACGAGAATGCCCCCACCGTTGTTAATCAAACTGCCCCACCAAAACTGCACCAGCGATTCTACAGGCGGCGCTGCTCACGCCGGGCGTTCTATCAAGCATAGAAGTAATTCCGGTACGAGAAGAAAAATTCTGATTTATTGCTCCTTGCACCATAATGCCCAACGATATGACGAATGAGGTAAAGGATACATGAATATTCAGACACAATGGAAGCCACCAGGAAATTCTCCGGAGGTGACAATTTGGTAAAGCAGATCGAAGATTCAGTATCGGCGAACGCCTCGAAGTGGCTGACAACGTATTCATGACCTTTGAATCTGGAATAGTCGTGGAACCAGAACAGAAGGCGTTTCTTGTCCTAGCTGATGATGGAGAGCAGCACCATATAGTAACGGTACAACTGTCCGAAGCAGAAATAGCAGCATACAAAGCCCACCCGGAGACGTTTTTTGGTCGTATCGCATCGGTTTCGGAAAAAACAGAGGATTCGATGGATTTGTATGAATTCTTTATCAATGTTTACAAAAACAACCCGAGAGAAAAACTAATCGAGTTTATGAATACTTCGACTGATATCGAAGAATTGAAGAAACTACCAGATGACGAATTGCTCTACGCCTACGCTGAGCGACTGACGCACTGGGCGACACTCGATAGGAAGACAAAGTAACAACAGCACAACAATAAAATTCAGCGGATGGCGTTAACGTCGGCGGCGCTGAAGCGGCAAATTCATTGGCGCCACCGCTGATTTAGCCGTTAAGGCGAATAGATAGTCAAAGATACGAGAAATCACATAAGGAGAGATTGAAATGCGACCGGATGAAATAAAGGAAAAAGCGGAGAGGCCTTGGTTTCGATTTTCTTGATTGTGTTGAGACAGCGATACGAAACATCAGCAACTATCCAGAAATGTACCAAATCCGATATAGGGATTTTCGGGGCTGCCCAATAAGGAGATTTCCATTCTCTATATTTTACACAATTGAACAGAATGAAGGCTGCCGCGTCAATCCTTGTCTGCAACCGTTTGACGAAGGACCCATCCTTCTGCCGAATCATTTACTTCGATTAAAAACAAAACCGGGCAGCCGCTTTTGGCTGCCCGGTTTTGTTTTTTTGGTGCCGGAGGGGAGGGTCGAACTCAACCGGCAGCCCCCGCGGGAATTTGACTTCTACCGCCGGTCCGGTCTTTCGGACCCTGTCTGAAAAATCGGACCGGTGCGACGGTACCCTCACGAACCGCCGTCTTTTTTGGATCTTTCCGGCAATATCGGACGGAAAAGCCCCGGAGAGCCTGAAAATCCGTCAGAAAAACCGGATCGCCGGTATCGTCCGCAAAAAAGCCCTTTTCTTCGCCGTCCCAGATAACCCGTTGATTTCAAGCGTGTTTTATTTAAGAGTCCCTTTTTCGATCCTTGTGGCACACAACTTGCTCATCACTGGTTCGTCTGCGCCGGTCTTATCCCGGCGCAGCCAGCAGGCCGAGCATCGAAGCTCCGGGCCGGAAGCGGAACGGAGCCGGCGGCCGTCCGAACCGCGGCGCCGCACAGGCCGGGCGCCCGGCGTCATGGCCGCCCCAAAAAAAACCGAAATACACCACACCACAGGAGGAAACCATGAAAAGCCAATGGACCATCGGAAAAAAGCTGATCGCCGCATTTTCAGGGGTGGCTCTGATCACCCTGGTGCTGGGGAT
>CAYPFH010000493.1:0-2490 GCA_964409825.1 uncultured Desulfobacterales bacterium
AAGAGATGGCCCGCAAGAAAAAGGACCTCTACAAGAAATACGGCATCCGGGTGCAGCTGCGGCCCTGCTGCGGGATGCTGATCCGCACCCCGGCGGTGAAGCTGCTCGTCCGCTTCGAGGTTGGAAAAAAGCGAAAGACCCTGCCGTTTCTATACAACCCCATCGTCCGGAAGATCGATCCGATGGTCTGCGGCAGCTGCGGGCAGAGCACCTACCGGATCCGCGTGTTCCGCGATCTTGCGGCGCTGTGCCCGAATTGCACCCATTAGATGCAGGCAAACGCCCCGGCCCGGGCTGTCTCATGCACTGCCATGTTGGGAGTTCAGGATTCATCTTCATCGACCAGATACTCCCACATCTCATTTTGATGCAACCAGACGGGATCTGCGTTCCTTCGAATAAACTCGTCCACATCCAGGCCGTCAATAGTCGGTGGCCGCTTGACTCGTTTCTGTTTTCCATTGATGAAAATGGTCATGTACTCTTTGCGCCGGCGCTTCTTTTCCGCCTTTTCAGCTGCAGTGAGTTTTCGTTTGCCTTTTGGCATTATGGGCACCCAGTTTGCTATTTTCCTCGCTAAGTTCGAATCCATTCATTCTTCTGTTAATAATTCATCTTTTCCGCGTTCAACTCTTTTAGCGCGGCGAGAACGAAAATCAACCGACTTCGCTTGCTCGACCATTATAAAGCCAGAAATTTTTTTGCTTTTTGGTATTGTAACATGAAAAAAATAATCTCGTTTTGTGTTTGTACCAGGGCAAACTATGGCCATACCGGTGCATCGATTGAATAGGTCCCTGCTGTCTACAAATGCTGGCCGCCGCCCTTTCTGCTCATGACCCGATTGCGGATCAAATGTGATAGCGATTATGTCCCCTTGTCTATTGATATAGGCGGCCATCTACCAAACCTCCTTGCCTACCGAATATTCGAAGTATTCAAGGACCAATTTTGCGGCCAACGTCGCAAATCAGCGGCGCGGCTTTTTGCGGCGGCTGGATTTGCCTTGTTAGCCGATTTTATCTTTCTTTTGCATTCTCATGCAATTCGTATAGCCGAGTGAAAAATGTATTTCGTATTTTTTCAATATGCAAAGCTTCCTTAAAATCAATTATGGCCGTGTCTTTACTCTTGAATCTATATGGCTCAACTTGCAACGCATAAGAATTGATCTGTTTTTTCCAGAACCATTCTGCACAACAGAACTGGACGTTTTCCAGATCAATAGCCGTGATTTCCTTTAATGCCTCAAACAGCCCTCTCCCCGAAGCGCTGTTTTCAATGCAGAATGCAATATAGGCAATCCTGTATTCCACTTGGGCAATGATTTCTTTTGCCGGTAAGGGATCAAGGTTATAAGGATTTTTTTGACCGTTGTAGACGAAATGGCCATAACAGCTTTGCAGAGTGAAACAATACGGTAATTTGTTAAACCCGTTGATGAGGTCTACAATAGGCGTGTCAATCATGTCATCATTTAGATCGGATAGAATTTTCCGTTTTTGAACTTGATAGCGCAGATTTACCGCTAAGTCTTTCAATTCAGTGAAGGTTTCCAACTATGCTTTTCCCCATACAATGACGTACAATTTCTTACGGCTCGCTTGAGGTGAGCAGCGGGCAGAATGATAGGTGTGTACGCAATATCCTTAACGAATAGCCCCGAAGTTTCTCCCCGTCTGCTCCAGCGACTCGTTGACCTTCTATTTTTTATAGGCTGGAGATAAACCCATTATCATGGGATAATGCTTGATATTTAACGTCTTTAATTCAGCTTTTTCGGCTTCTGCGGTGGCCGCCAGAATGGCGTCTGCAAGCCCCACACCGTGCGACTTGCCGTACTCGCGTTTATAAAGTCCTCCCGCCCTTGCGATTTCAGAACCGACAGGAATAACGCGAAATAAGGAAATAAAGCTGTCCACCGTAGCCTTTTCCGCATCTCCTTTCACGCCTGCATACAACTCCGCAATGACGATGGATGACAAGATGATCCGGGAGGAGTTGGCCTTTACCAAGACAACCGCTTTGCTATAGCCCCGAAAAAAATCAACCAGGACATCCGTGTCCAGAAGTATTGAGCTGGCCATGTTCAGTTCCGATCCCATTCGGAGCGCGTTGCTCTGAAATCAGGAAGATCCGTGCGGTCCTTCCAGATTCCGGCAGCCTGGCGCAACACAGCCTCCCGCTTACCCCGGCCCTCTTCTTTTATGAGGCGATCCACGGCTTCTCGAATTAGCTCGCTCTGCTTTTTCCCAGCAGTCTTCGCCATCGCCGCCAATTCGTCACGCTGACGCTCTGTCAGGTATATTTGTGTTCGTACCATGTCGCACCTCCTTTAATGTATACACCCACACTATACATCATGCGTATTTCCTGTCAAGGCTCTCACGGTAGGAACGCCGGTTACCCAGCGCCCCCCGCACAGACCCGGACGCGCGGTTTTCCCGCATCCGGTTCCTCGGTCGTACTCGCTTTCGCGTAAGGCGCTCG
>CAYPFH010000494.1:0-2488 GCA_964409825.1 uncultured Desulfobacterales bacterium
CTTCATGGTTCGATCGTTTTGTCCTTCCCATAGAAAAACATCGAATTCGGGGGAAGTTTCATACGAAATTCTTGAACGCCGAATATTGAACTTGATTTGTTGGCCGTCCATGTCAACAGGCAGGCAAGCACCGCCCCTGCCCCCGCCAAATAATGGCGCCGCTTGCGGCTGGGAATCAAGGCGGAGTTTCGGACTACGGGTGGGAAAGCCTTTTGATGTCCGCAAAATAAGGAATGTGGTCCGATGCGCTCCGGTGCGCTTCGAGCACCAGGCCGGCGTTTTCGACCGTGTAATGCCGCGGGTCGACGAAGATATGATCGATGCGTGCCCGGCGTTCGAGCAAAGTGCCGGTCTTTTCCGCTTCCCGGCTGGATTCAGCTTCCCTTCTTTTTTTCCTGCTTTTCCTTGCGCTTTTCCTTGAGAGTCTTTTCAGGCTTTTTTTTAACGTCTTTTTTGGTGTCTCTGGTCTTGGACATGGCTGTCTTCCCCAAAAAATCGATAGCGCGATTTTATAAAGGTTTCGCGTTCCACGAAACGGTTAAAAAAACGATACGAGCCCCGCCGTCCCGTTCTCGAACGAAGTTTCATATGGGCAAATTCCGGGTCGGTCGGGGAGATCCGCAGCGTCTGACGACTCCTTAGCCAATGCCGCCGACAATCGCAATTTACCATCTCGATTGAAGAGCCACAACCGATATTCTTCACTCCCCGTTCAGCCCCAGGTTGAATTCCACCGCCGCCCGCACTAGGTTTAGTGTACATTTATCGATATACACGGAAGGACGGAAGGAAAATCACGATGAACACGGCCACGCGAAAACAGCGCATCGAAAACGCCCTGTGGGGGCTATTTATTGGAGACGCCCTGGCCATGCCCGCCCACTGGTACTACAATCCTGAAAACATCGAAAAAGATTTCAACGGCGGTATCCGCGGCTTTGCTGGCGCAAAGCCCTTACCAGGCCTTAGGACTGGCAGCGGAACACCACAACTTGACCCACCGCTCGGAAAACAATATCGCCGGCCTCGGCGTAATGATCCCACTGCTGTTCGATCTGATAGACGGGGCAGAGCCGAAGAGTGCTGCGGCCGACCACGCAAAACAGCTTCGCATTCCGAGGGTCGCCGGGAGCGAGCTGTTTGCCATGTACCGGGACCATGACGGGCCGGGCAACATCCCCAAAGACAAAGCCTGGCGCCTTCACACGGATCTTTCCGAGCGGCCTTTTGACATGGAGGCTCTGGTACGGAATCGAAGCGAAACAGAGGTCACCCGGGGCATGCTCGCCACCGCATGCTACCCGGAACACGGCCTTCCGATGCTCCTTTATCTGGCCTATCGCCATGATTTCGACCTGGAAAAGGCCTTGATCGCCAACACCAACGCGGGGGGAGACAATGTCCACCGGGGCATGCTGCTCGGCCTGCTCGTCGGTGCCGCCTGCGACGAAATCCCCGGCGCCCTTGCCGAAGGTCTTATCGATGCCGATGCGCTCAAAGAGGAGATCGGGGCCTTTGCCGACATCGCCGCCGCGGGCAAAGGAGTATAGGCATGGCGATTCGCGCCGCTGGGATGCTGGGAAGCTGGAAGGCCATGCGCTGCGCGCCCGCCTGGAAGCTTTTTTGCGCCCTAAAGGGAGCAGCGGCGATATTCTTTATCTTCCCCAGCTCCTGAAGAAAGGACATCACGGGCGGTACGGCCACGTTTAAAAGCGAAACCCGTTTTTACCTCAAAAAAAACGGTCCTGCAAACCCCATATTTGAGGATGCATGACCGGTTGAAGAGTTTTTACAGAAGCTACTTATGCAGGGGAACAACGATATGATATGTCCCCTCCTCCAGTACGGCCCGCACCGGCAGGCCTCCCTTTCGAAAGACCTTCATCATGGCGGAATTGGAAAAGAGAACCTCTGCGACAAACTCCCGGATTCCCCGCTCCACAGCCAGCTTGACGAGAAGCCGGTAGATTTCGGTGGCAATGCCGCGGCGCTGATACCGTTCATCCACCACAAAGACCACCTCGGCCCTCTTCGTTCCGGGGATGACGATATACCGGGCCTCTGCGATCAACTCCCCCCGGCCTTCTTCTCCGACGACGCCGACCATGGACATCACCTGGCTCCAGTCCACGTTCACGTAAGCCTGCATCTTGGCATGGGGCATGGCCCTGACCGAGTGAAAGTAGCGCGCATAGACCGCTTCGTCGGAAAAAAAGGTCTTCAGCCGGACGTGGCGGGCTTTTCTGGCTTCAGGTGAGACCGCCTCTCCGAAGCTG
Source organism: uncultured Desulfobacterales bacterium (assembly GCA_964409825.1). Classification (GTDB taxonomy): domain Bacteria; phylum Desulfobacterota; class Desulfobacteria; order Desulfobacterales; family CAFBRK01; genus JAIPEL01. Next base: position 2,277 of record CAYPFH010000494.1, read on the forward strand.
AGCACAACGATTCGGCCCTTCCGGTCAAGCAAACGCAATATATATGGCGGATCGGGATGTTTTTTTGGGGAGAAACTCCGCGGCACCTGAAACACGCAGCGGCGAAGTTTCATACGAGCGGGGCCGCTGACCGCCGGCGCGGTCAGTTTGATCAAATGTGAAACTTATCAGGACGTCGCCCCCATGGTCTGGGTTTGCACCCGGTCGCGCCT
>CAYPFH010000495.1:0-2483 GCA_964409825.1 uncultured Desulfobacterales bacterium
CTGTCGTCTGTCATCTCTCTCCTTTGGTCTTTATGCCCTATGCCCCATGCTCTATGCCATTTGCCCTATTCGGAGATGTCCACCACCTGGGCGTCGGCGATCCGCATCAGTTCATCGGGCGTCAGGCGCATCATGGCGTCGATGCTTCCGCCGCCGCCGTAAATTTCATCCAATTCCATCACGGCCGCATCGACGATCGTTCGCAGGCGCGTGCGGTGGCCGAAGGGAGGCATGGCGCCCACTACGTAGCCGGTGATGGCCAGAGACTGCTCGGGGCTGGCAAATTTCACCTTCTTTCGCCCTACCCCCAATATGGCGGCCAGTTTCTTGCGGTCGACCCGGGCAAGGCCGTTGTTGATCACCAGCAGTGGGGCATCGTCGATCTGGAATACCAGAGACTTGATGATCTGCTCTGGGACAACGCCCAAGGCATGGGCCGCTGCGGCCACGGTGGCGGTATGAACGGGCATCGGGATGATTGTCGCCACAATCCGGTTTTCGTCCAGAAACTGCTGAAGGCCATTCCGGCTCAGGGGGTGAGATGTCATCGCTCCTCCAGTTTTTGTTCGGGGCCGGCCACGAAAAACTCCGGGGTCGAGACCTCCTGCGGCATCTCTGCCCAGGGGTTCGGACAGAAACGGGCCGAAACCGCATAAGAACCGGGGTCAAGTTTTTCCGGCAGGTGAAATTGAATCGAGGCCATCTCGGCAATGTCGGAAAACGAGGGACAGGCCCCCTCTGCCGATACCGAAAAAGAGGGAACAAACGAGGCGACCGTCTCCATCTTCTCTTCCCGATCTTTTCGTTGAAGCAGAAAATTCCGATGCACGGAAATTGGAAAGGCAGTCATCCGGATAAACCGGAGAACGACGGCATCCCCGGGCCGGTAGACGTCGAAATCGGCGACCAGACCGATCAGCTTGTTATCGTCGGCAAGGCCGGTCCCCACCCCTGAGGAGGTCTCGTCCCAGAATCGGGCGGGGCCGGTGTCCACATGGACCGTTCTGCCGTGATAATACCCGGCTCCGCCGAAGGAAAGCTTCCGAACCGTTTCCCAGACGGTTTTAGACGGGATTCCTTCCAGCACGAAATCCGCCGCCATTCCGTACTGATGGAGGCTGGCCGTGGCGGCCAGGGCGCCTTTTTGGCGAATCCGGGCGTTGTAGACGGGGCTGCGGTATCCGGAAACGATCGTGATGCGCCCTTCCGGATTGAGCCGGTCTTGTAAATGGGCGAGGTATTCGACGAGTCGAAGAGAAACCATAGAATGGCCGGCGTCGCAGGGGGCGTCGAATACGCGGCAGATGGCCGCCAAGGCCGCAGGGTCGTATCCGCCGTCCGGCAATCGGTATCGGCCGGAGAACTCTTCTCCGTTTTTCTCCCCGACCAGGAGGATGTCGCCGTCCCCGCTGAAAAAGAAACGGCCGGGCTGTGCCGCGGCAGAAGCGGTCGATAAAACAACGAAGATCGACAGCAGAACGAACATCAAAAAAAGATTGCCCCGTCGCATTGTTCCCATTTTTGTTATGCCGTGAAAGGCCGGGTGATAGTAGTGTCGGCGGATGAGGGCCCACAGCCGAAGTGGACACTGAAGACCGGCCAAAAAGCGGGATTTGGATAAAAGTGGAGTTGCCATGGCATCCGTGGTCATGACTGCGGCTTACTTTAACATTCATTTTTTATAAATTCGCGAAGCGAATTTATTATGTCAAACCTGCGTCGCCCTGTGCAAGTCCGAACATGGCGCCCCGCGAGAATTCCGGCGGTGATGCTACCTGCCAAGAAATAATTGCTACTCGCGACACGGCCTGGTGCAGAGCCGGTGCTGATATCTGGTGTCCAAGGCACTCATTCGCAGCTTTCCTTCGGTCTCCATGTTTCTTGACACTCCCGGGCGCTTTCATTATTGTTTCCAGACACCTGAGGCGCAGCATCCATCAGCGTCGAAGTGCTGTCAAGATTCTTATCAAGGAACGCAAAAACATAGGAGTGACTCTCATCCGGAGGAGGTTAGCATGGCGTGGTTTCTCTATCTGTTCAGTTTTTTCCTGGTGGCGGGCGGAGCGATTCTGATCCTGTATACCAAAGATTCGCGCCGCCATATCGGCGGGCTTCTCGAAGGTGGAAGCCAAAAACTGATCGCAGTGGCTGCGGCGCTGATCGGGGTGCTGCTGATCGTCTCGGCGTTTCACAGCCGCATGTTCGGTTTCATTGTGCTGCTCGGGATAATTTCGCTGGCCAAGGGGGCGCTCATCTGGTTCAACCCCAAAGGACTTTATGAAAAGCTCAGGGATTGGTTCCTGAACCAGGCCTCAGACCAGACATTCCGGTTTTTCGGCATCATCTGGCTGATCATCGGCACGGCCATGTTTTCCTGGGTATAGCCGGCCGATGTGCGTCGTGCCAGGTGGGGTAGGTATCCCTCATATGAAACTTCGGTCGAAGCCGGGGTTTTTGTAGGGCACGACCTCCGTGTCGTGCCT
>CAYPFH010000496.1:0-2467 GCA_964409825.1 uncultured Desulfobacterales bacterium
TTCCACTCGGGCAGCTGGGCCTGTTCAAACGGTTTGGGCGGAATATCCGATGGCTCGAAATGGACCAGCAAGAGATCTTCGACCTGTTCCACCCGGTACGGAACGTTTTCTCTGAGCTCCACGGTGACCAGGGTCAGATTTTTTTTCTTGTCGGCCTGGGCGGGAGAGATGCGATCCACGGCGCTGGTAAAGCGGGTGGTGATCAAGGGGCGATTCTGGTAGCTTGGCAAGCGGGTATTGTAGAGTGTTACGAGCAGCCTTCGGTCCTCGATTCTTTCGATGTCGTAGCGGACCGGCCGGGTGGTGCCGACGATCACCGTAGAAGATCCGGACTCCTCGCTGGAGAAGTCGACCCTGTTCACCCACGCGGGCTTTCCGTCGACGGCTGTCTGGGTAGCAACGGCGGCAGGTTCAGCCGCAGCCGCAGGGCCGGCCGGCTCGCTGCCCGTCTCTTTTCCGACGAGGACCACCAAACCGTCGTTGGTGGGCAAAGCGCGGTATTGGTCCAGATACGCCGGACGGGTGTCCAATACCAGCCGAACCCTGTCCGGGTAGCCGAAATGCCGGACGCGCCGCACCCATCGGGTGCCGACCTGCTGCTGCTCCTCTTTTCGGGTATCGGCCTTGACGCCGTATATATCGAACACGATGCGGGCGGGGTTGGTGACGGTAAAGGTCTTGTAGTCATTGATGACCCCGTCTGCATTGACATAGACTTGCGTCCCGTCCGCCATGGCGGCCGTCGTCACCGATTCAAGCTTCGTTGCGGGGGGGCCGGAGGGGGGCTCGGTCTGCGGCAGCGCTTCGGGTTCGGCCTTTTTTTCCGTCTTCGGCGCTGCAGCGGCGATGGAAGCTTCTTTCGCCGCCTCATTTGCCGGGATCGGAAACGTGACAGTCAACCGGCCGTCGGTCGAATCGACCTCGTAGGCAGCGTCTTCCTTCAATAAAATCTCGACCCTTGCCGTAACCCCTTTTTCGGTCATCTCCGAGGTCTGGATCGATTCGATAACGGCGCTGTCCTGGATCGAATCGGTATCGACATCGGTCAAGGAAAGCTCCGTGTCCGGAAAATAAAGGACGACTCCCGCCGGAAAGGGCTGCTTGACCGAGGTGTAGGCAAGGTCCTGGTTTCCTTCAATGACAACGGCCGCCGCTTCGGCGCTTTCGGCGCTGCGAATTCCGGTGATTTTCTTTCCGGCTTCGACGGCTTCTGTCGAAGGCGCATCCGTTGTCGGTTTGACTGCGGTACTCTGGGCGCATCCGGTCAAAACGGCCAACGAGACAGCCAGAATCGCTGCGAGGCACCGCCATCGAGTGACTGCATTGTGCAACATGGTGTTATTCTCCAGGTGGTTTCTGAAGTTTTAATTCCCGGCTTGTGAGAGAAATTTCGCCGATTGCGTTTTCGACTTCTTCTTCGACGATCACGGCATTATCGGTAATCTGCTGAACCTGCCCGGAGTGGACGCCGATCCAGGTCCCTTTCCCAATAATATACCCCTTGCCGGAAGACTCTTCGACCAGCGCCTTGTTGCCGGCCGGAGTCCGGATGATCGCAGTGAGCTTGAGCTGTCCGAGGTCGATTTTTTCAAGCGGGGTCTGGGGGACTCTTTTTTTCCGCTTTTGCACCTTTTTATCGGACGGTTCTGCAGCCGGCTTTTCTTCTTTAAAAAGCGGTTCGAACGGATCGACCAGTATCGAAGGCGGCCGGCGGGCAAGGGTCACCGGTTCCGGCGGAGCCCCCTGGGCAGGGCTCTTGGGGGCTTCTTTTCCGGCATTCGGTACGGTCTTGTCCTTCGGTTGAGCAGGAGGGGGAACCGCTGCAGCCTGTTGCACGGTCTTCTGGGCAGAAGCAGACGGCTTTGGAGCGGCCTGCGGCGGTTTTGCCTGGGCCGGCTGCTTGGGCGCCGTGTCGGTCTCGGTGCTGATCTTTTGACGAACCACGGTTTGCGATGCTTTCGAAGGCGGTTCGCTTTCGCAGCCGGTGAAAATCAGCAAAAAACCCAGCATCGAGGCTATGGATAAGTGCACGACCCTGTTGCTGACTGTCCTGTTTCGGGATGGTTGAGCCATTTATTTGCCTTCCACAAACATGTAGGTGACCGCATTGCACGACGTGGAAATTGTTTTATCGGGTCCCTTGGGCTCCATACTGATGTTTTTCAAGTTGACGATGCGGGAAAGGCCGGCAACCCGGTAGAAAAACATGGCCGTTTCCCGGAAGCCTCCCTCTACCCGAATCGATACGGGAATCTCGGCATAAAAGTCTTTTCGTGATTCCGCCCTGGGTTCAAAAAGGTAAAACTGGAGCCCGGACTCCTGGCCTGAGGCCGTGATATTGGCAAGCAGATCTGGGATTTCGCGCGCCTGGGGAAGTTTTTTCTTGGCAATGTCGAATTTGTCCTTGGCTTCTTCAAGCATGGCTTCCATCCGGTTCAGCTGAAGGGCCTTGGTCTGTGCGACCCGA
>CAYPFH010000497.1:0-2458 GCA_964409825.1 uncultured Desulfobacterales bacterium
CACGACACGGAGGTCGTGCCCTACAAAAACCCCGGCTTCGACCGAAGTTTCATATAAGACCGTAAAAATTAGTCTATTGGAAGGGTACGGATTCGAATTCGAATGCCATCAAAGACAACAATTGCACCTTTTTCAAGACTTCAGCCGTGTAATCCGTGAAACCCGCCTGCCAACTCCTGCAGCGTAGCAATGGCGGGCAGGTCCGTGCCAAATCACCTCTTGAATCGCTTCTCTATCTCCGTTTCCGGCCACTCGATCCAGGTGGGGCGGCCGTGGGGGCAGTGGCCGGGGTCTTCGCACCGGTCCAGATCGGCCAGCAGGTCCGTCATCTCCTTTTCGGAAAGCGCCTGGTGGGCCCGGACCGCCCCGTGGCAGGCCACGATCTTTCGGGCGTCGTCGACGGCGGCGTCCGGGTCCGAAGCTGCCCCGATCTCTGCCGCCTTGTCTGCGATCTCTTCTAAGATCGGACCGATTTGCCGGTCCATGAGCATGGCCGGAACGGCCCGGACCACGAAGCTTTGCCCGCCGAACGGCTCGATCTCGAATCCCATCGCTTCCAGCCGGTCGGCCAGGTTGGCGATGATTTCGGCTTCGCGAAGGCCCAGTTCGAAGGTTTCGGGGATGAGCAACCGCTGGGAGGCGGGTGCCTGATCCCGGCTTCCCGTGCGGATTTTCTCATAGAGAATCCGTTCGTGGGCCGCGTGCTGATCCACCAGCACCAGGAGCCGGTCCGCCTCGCAGACGATGTAGCTGTTGGAAAACTGGCCCACCACCCGCAGGTCCGAAAATCGACCCTTCCGCCACAGCCCCTCCTGCCGGGGCCTGGCTTCCGCCGGTACGGAGGACCGGTCAGACGCCTTTTCCGGACCCCATGTCTCCTTGTCCTCCCCCACCCCCGGCCCATGGAACCTCTGAACCCTGAACCCTGAACCTCTGAACCCTTGAACCCTGAACCCTGAACCCCTGAACCTTTGAACCCTGAACCCTGAACCCCCGAACCTCTGAACCCCGAACCTTGAACAGTATGTTTCGGCTTCCAGTTTGGCCGATCCGATTCGTCCAGCGCGGACTTGACGGCTTCGGCTAATGCGTCATGAACCTTTCCGGCCTCGGCAAAGCGCACCTCGTGTTTGGTGGGATGGACATTGACATCGACCCGATCGAAGGGGACTTCGATAAACAGAACCGCCGCCGGGTAGCGCCCCTTCATGAGCCGTGCGCTATAGCCGGAAAAAAGGGCGTGCTGCAGCATGCGGTCCTTGACCCAGCGGCCGTTGACAAAGAGATAGATTCCCCGGGAGGTGCTCCGGCTGGCCAGCGGAGAGCCGATCCAGCCTGAAACCGCGCCGGTTTCGCCTTTCAGAAAAAGCGGGTACAGGCAGTTTCGAAGATCTGTTCCGAGCACCTCCGCCACCCGGTCTGCACCGTCTGCCGCCGGAGGCCAGTCTTTGAGGGGTTTTCCGTCGTGAAGCAGCTTGAACCCGATCCGGCTTCTGGCCAGGGCCGTGGCCGACACGACCTCGATGATGTGCCCCATCTCCGTGTTCACCGTCTTTAAAAACTTCCGGCGGGCCGGGGTGTTGAAAAAAAGCTGCCGGACCGAGACCATGGTGCCCGGCGGCGCCCCGGCTTCGATGACCCGTCGGATGGTGCCGCCTTCGATATGGATTTCCGTGCCGGAGGGCTGTTCGTGCCGCCGGGTGACCAGCGAAAACTTAGAGACCGATGCGATGCTGGGAAGCGCCTCTCCCCGAAAGCCCAGAGTGCGGATCGAAAAGAGGTCATTTTCATCGGCGATCTTGCTGGTGGCGTATCGCTCGATGCTGAGCAGGGCGTCGTCTTTTTCCATGCCGAAGCCGTCGTCGGAGACCCGGATCAGGGATTTTCCGCCCCGTTCCACTTCGATCCGGATGCGCCGGCTTTGGGCATCGACGGCGTTTTCCAACAGCTCCTTGACCACCGACGCCGGCCGTTCCACCACCTCGCCGGCGGCGATTTTATTCGATAGGATTTCGGGGAGAATCTTTATGGACATTTCTAACACGAAACACTAAAACCTATTTCACCCTAAAAAAGTTTGAAAGTTCTTCTGCCTCCTTCGGCGACAGATCATACAAAGAGCAGGCCTCATCGACCAATTTGCTGATCGGCTTCGGGTCCTTTGCGTACTGCCGTTCGGCAGAGATCCATTTTACCGCCTTGCGGACTTGTTCTCCTTCCGGTTGGATGCCCATATTCCCTCCCTGTATTGTTGATTACCGGCAACACGGACTAGACTGCGCGCGTCCCTCCACCGGCAGAGGCTTCGACATCAGTTTCATATTTGATCAAACTAGACGCCCCAGCGGCCAGAGGATCCGCTTATGAAACTTCGCTCGAAGCCAGGGCGTAAGGCGGATGCGCTGCCCGGCCCTGCGCAAACAGAGGCTCGGGGCAGAAAAATACCAAATCCCAAGCA
>CAYPFH010000498.1:0-2457 GCA_964409825.1 uncultured Desulfobacterales bacterium
CTTGTCCATTGACTGGTGCTAGGAAAACGGCATCACCTATGTTGAGGGACGTCCGGGGGCCGGCCAGCCGGCAAACGCATAAAATCATCCCCGTAGCCCCACGGTTTGAATGTGCTTTTGTATATAAAGTAAACAACGTCCCCTCGGGTTCACAGGAAGTTATAAAAGCATAGACGTCCCGGAAAACGCGGATACATTCATGACATCGCCTCGTTTCCCAACAGAGAAAACGAATAGAAACTTATAAACCAATAGAATGACCCCCAAATACGGATGTCCAATACGTAGCCCCACGGTTTGAATTTGGTTTTGTATATAAAGTAAACAACGTCCCCTCGGTTACTGGAAAAACAAGTTGGCACGGACCCGCCTGCCAACGCCTAAGCGTAGCGATGGCGGGCAGGTCCGTGCCAAAATCATTTCCTTGCCAAATTCCTTTTCTCCAAGAGCATCCAGATAAGATGGTTCTTCACTCCCGCCCGGCGGGAGTGCCCAGCGTTAATCCAACATTGGACAACTCTTGACAAAATGCACATGACCCGGTTAAACGGCTAACGCTTCAAAAAACCTGAGCCCCATCGCCCTTAACCGTGCAATCCGTGAAATCCGTGCCAAAATTTTTGTTTTTGCTCAGCAGCTCAGCAGCTCAGCGGCTTAGCGGCTTAGCAGCTCTTAAATGACACTTGCATCGTTTCCTCAAATCATTTACAAAACGGCTTCCATCCAAGGCATTTTCCCTATGCCTATTTGTACAAAAATACCAAGAATTACATTGGGTTGAAGGATTTCAGCTCCTGTAACCCAGGCAGCGGAGCTGTATGCGGGAGGTTCATGCGTTTTTGTTTTCGCTTAACGGGTTAGCAGCTCAGCGGCTTAGCAGCTCTTACAGGAAGTTATAAAAGCATAGACGTCCCCCAAATCGTCCTGGCACTGATTTTTTTCAACAATCGTGCCGGTTGGAAAATCCAAAAAAATTATACTAATATTGGTATGAATTCCAAAACTTTTATATTTCGTGAGTTGATGCCCTTAATTCAGAGTCGTTTTTTTCAGGGCAAGGCGATCATTTTACTCGGCCCCCGGCAGTCCGGCAAAACCACCCTGATCGAGGCCCTTTTGGAGGGTTTCGGGCGGCCTTATCTGCTTTTGAACGCAGACGAACCGGATGTGCGTGAACTGTTGGCCAATCCGACCTCCACGAGGCTGCGCACCATCATCGGCGATCAACAGATTTTCTGCATCGACGAGGCCCAGCGGGTCGCCAACATCGGCATAACCCTGAAGCTGGTAACCGACCAGATTCCCGGAGTACAGGTTGTCGCTACGGGTTCGTCGGCACTGGAGCTCAACTCCAGCATTTCAGAGCCGCTGACGGGGCGAAAATTCGAGTTTACCCTTCATCCGCTGTCGTTTTCTGAACTTGCCGCGCATCATGGCTTGCTGGAGGAACGGCGCTACCTGGAGCAGCGGTTGGTATACGGAAGCTACCCCGAAGTCGCCTCCCGACCCCAGCAGGCGGAAGAACTTGTCAGACTGCTGGCGGAAAGCTACCTCTTCAAAGATCTTTTGATTCTCGAGGGGATCAAGAAGCCACCCCTGCTGGAAAAGCTGGTCAAGGCTCTGGCGTTGCAATTAGGCAGTGAGGTCTCTTTTTATGAGCTCGGGCAGCTTACCGGCGCCGATACCCATACCGTGGAACGCTATATCGATCTGCTGGAAAAGGCCTATGTCCTTTTCCGTCTGCCGGCCTACAGCCGAAACGTACGAAATGAAATCAAGAAGGGAAAGAAAATTTATTTCCTCGACAATGGTATCCGCAATGCGGTGATCGGCAATTTCCTTTCTCTGGGAAGCCGCACCGACACGGGACCCCTGTGGGAAAATTACCTGGCTGCGGAAAGGCGAAAACTACTGGCAAACCGGGGGGTGTCGTCGAAAGCATATTTCTGGCGAACGACCCAGCAGCAGGAAATCGATTATCTGGAGGAAACCGGCCAGTCGCTCACCGCCGTCGAGTTCAAATCCAGTCCGTCCAAATCGGGTGTCCGTTTTCCTAAAACTTTCACCGGGGCATACCCGGACGCCCAAACCAAGGTCATTCATTCGGATAATTACGATCAGTTCCTTTCCGAAGTGTAGAACCGATGCTGAGGGGTGTTATTATCCGCGCCGAAAAATCGGCTTGAAACCAGCAATGAAGATCGCTCCCGTGAAAAGGATCTTCGCGCCTACAAAAAGGTCGACGCGTTTTGGGATTGAATCCTTTTAGATACGGAAAATCATGCCCGTCCCCATGATTTTTGCCTTCTACGCTGCTGGCATCGAACTCCACCGCAATACTGTAAACCGTTTTATCGCGAAGCGATGACAAAGTCTTGGCGCGCCGAGCCGCTTCGACAAGCTCCCTTCGGCTTCGCTCAGGACAGGCAGGACAGGCCGCCGCGGTTTTTAGCGGCG
>CAYPFH010000499.1:0-2452 GCA_964409825.1 uncultured Desulfobacterales bacterium
AAAAGTAACAAGAAAAATGTAAAAATATCAAAATATTATATGAAAATAGTTTCACCCTTGATCAAACTGGGCGCCCCGGTGGTCAGCGGCGGGGCTCGTATGAAACTTCGACATATAAGGTCCGTCATGCCGGACCCCGGATCGGGTCCGGGGCAGGCTTTGATCCGGCATCCAGTTTTTCCCCTTCGCCCCGATGAGGGAGCAGCACTCCAATTGGAACCAACGAAACGCATCGTCATTGTCTGCGGTCCAACCGCCGTGGGAAAGACCGGCTTTGCTCTCGAGCTGGCGGCCGCAGCCGGGGCTCAGATCGTCGGGGCCGATTCCATGCAGATTTACCGGTACATGGATATCGGTACGGCAAAGCCCACCGCAGAAGAGCAGGCACGGGTTCCCCATTATCTGGTGGACTTTTGCGACCCGGCCGAGCCCTTCAATGCAGCCGCGTACAGTCGATTGGCGCGAAAGACCATCGACCGGCTCCTGGAAAAGGGCGTTGTTCCGCTGGTGGTGGGGGGCACCGGCCTTTACATCAAAGGGCTTCTGGGCGGTCTGTTTCGGGCCCCGTCGCCGGATCCAAGCATCCGCAAGAGGCTGCAAGCCGAGGCGGAGCAGCTGGGGACGCCGGCCCTTTACGACCGTCTTGTCAAAGTCGACCCCAAAACCGCCGCCCGGCTGAATCCCAACGACACGTTTCGGGTGGTTCGCGCCCTGGAGGTTCTGGAGGCGACCGGAGAGCCGATCTCTCGGCAGCAGGACCGGCATCGGTTCGAAGACGAGCCCTACCGCGCGCTGAAGATCGGGCTGTTTTCGCAAAGAGAGACCCTTTACCGGCGGATCGACCGGCGGTGCGATGCCATGCTCGAAGGCGGGTTGATCGAGGAAGTCAAGGGTCTTTTAAAAAGGGGATACTCCCCCCAGCTCAGGTCGATGCAGTCGATCGGCTACCGCCATGTGGTCGACTACCTGCAGGGCCGCGCCACCCTCGAAGAAACCCGGCGGCTCTTTTCCCGGGACACCCGCAGATATGCCAAACGACAGCTCACCTGGTTCCGGGCCGATCCGGAAATACGGTGGCTGATGCCGGAGGAAACGAATAAGGCTCGCAGCATGGTCCGTAAGTTTCTGGCGGGGGAGCAGATAGGCGCTGACTTGCCGCTGGGAGGCTAGGAGGCGGGGACGCTCGAAGGCCAGAAGGCCAGGAGGCTGGGAAGCAAAAACCTTAAAAAACCTGAGGAAATACGCCGGGAAATTTTCAGGTTTTTTGCTCCTAAGCCTTCTGGCCTCCCAGCTTTCCAGCCTTCCAGCGGCGCGCTAGCGCCCTTACGGCCGGATGTTCTTTCGCACGTAGTGCAGGTTCAGCGTCTTTTTTTCTCCCGGCCCCAGGTCGATTTCAAAGACCAGGGTTTGGGCGTCCTTCAATTCATAGTCGCTGTTTACGGCCTTCATCTCCCAGTGGCCGGCAATGTATTCGATGAGGGTCAGGCGGATGGAATCCGGATCGATTCGAACCCCCTTCCAGGAAAAGTCGACGCGGTTGAGCCCCTTTTGCAGGGCCAAAATCCGTTCTTCTTCGATCAGCGTCGCTGCCGGATTGTCCAGCCGGATCACGACGTCCCCCCGCTCGGGCAGCGACACCATCTTGACCCGCGCGGCGGCAGAAGAGGCCAGAAGAACGACAAGAATACCGGCGCATACCGTGAATATGAATCGGAATTTCATGGCGTTTATCCCTTTAAATATAGAAATACTGGATGTGGGCTCTTCGCCTCAGCCGGGGTGACCGGCCGAGATGTTTCATTTTGGATCAAACCGGTCGGCCCCGCCGGCCACCGGCCGAGCTGCCCTCCCAGGATCAGAGACCTGGGATTTTCACCGCATCAAGGATCCAGGATCCAGGATCGGTGCTACTCCGCCCTCTTGCCGTGGCGGATGGTCAAGGTGTAGGTGAACTCGGTTTCGCTTCGGGGGGCGGTGTCCAGCAGAAACTTGACCGAGTCGGCGTCCACCCGGGTATACTCTCCGTAGTCTCCGGACAAGGCGATATCCCAGTTCGGCGATCCAACGTTTCGAACGATCTCCACGGCGGCGGCCACCGGCCGGCGGTTTTTGACCCGGACCCGGTAGCGCAGCTTTTCATCCCAGCCGCTGATATTGCCGTCCTTTTGGAGGGTCAGCTCGCGGCTTTCCCGAACCAGGGTCAGGTCCGCCGAATTATAGATGGTCAACTGGACGCTGTCTCTGTCAGGCAGCGAGACCAGGTCGATCTTGGCCCCGGCCGGCCCGGCCCCGAGAAACAGGACGATCAAGATACCAAGATAACTCAGGCGCTTCATCATGTCTCTTCCCTACGAGCCCCGCCGCTGACCGCGGGGCGATTTAAAATTCCAGGTTCAAGATTCTCCGGCGGGAGAGTTATACGAATCTTTTGGTCTCAACCGGTCAGTTTGAT
>CAYPFH010000500.1:0-2437 GCA_964409825.1 uncultured Desulfobacterales bacterium
CAAGCGCGGAGCGCGGCCTATCGAGCGGTGAATTTCGCCATGGTGCAGGCCTATTGGCAGATCGGCCGGTTGATCGTCGAGAATGAACAAAAGGGGGAAGAAAGGGCTGAGTATGGGAAGGCTGTTCTTCAGGGAGTTTCAAACCGGCTGACATCCGACTTCGGTAAAGGATATACGGTTCGAAATTTAAGATATATGCGTCAATTTTTCTTGACCTTTTCAAAACGGAACGCACTGCGTGCCGAATCTCTTGATCCCCAAAAAGGAAACGCGGCACGTTCCCTATCCATCGAAAAACAAAACGGATTGCCTGGCGCTGAAAAAATTGATGCGTCAATACGCCCGGAATTGAGCTGGACCCATTATCGGCTGCTGCTTCGGGTTGAAAACGACAAGGCCCGTGAATGGTACATGAACGAAGCCGCGGACCAGAATTGGTCGACCCGGCAATTGGAGCGGCAGATTTCAACATTTTATTACGAGCGGCTTTTGGCCAGTCGTGAAAAAGAACCAGTCAGACAGGAAGCGGCCGAAAAGCTTGCTGAGGTGGAGCCGGAACATTTTATCCGAGACCCTTATGTGCTGGAGTTTTTGGATCTCAAGGATTATCCGGGACTTCGCGAGTCCAAGGTGGAACAGGCTATCATCGACGGGCTCCAGAATTTCCTGCTTGAACTCGGGAAGGGCTTTTCGTTTGTCGCCCGCCAGAAGCGAATGCGCTTTGAGGACGAAGATTTCTATGTTGATCTGGTCTTTTATAACTTCATTCTCAAGTGTTTCGTGCTGATCGATCTCAAGATCGGCAGCCTCACACATCAGGACATCGGACAGATGGACGGCTACGTCCGCATGTTTGAAGACCAATACAAGGTCGGGGGTGACAATCCCACCATCGGTATCATTCTCTGTTCCAAGAAGAACGAAGCCATCGTCCGGTATTCCGTGCTGAAGGAAAGCAAGCAACTCTTTGCGTCAAAATACATGCTGTATCTGCCCACCGAGGAAGAGCTGAGACGGGAATTGGAGCGGGAGCGAAAGATGATCGAGGAAACCCAATTTGAAGGAGGCAACGAGTGACGAAGTCGCTGCACAAGGCGAGTATGCCCATGGGCGAACTTGGTCAGTGTTCACACCGTACTGGCATAGGAACCACGACGATTGCCGGTGTTTATTCGGAAAAGGATAACTAAATGGGAATCCTTGTCGATCGGGTCCGGATTTTCAATTTCCGTGCACTTCGCAATGTCGAAGTGGCACTGTCGCCGGTAACGGTGCTGGTGGGGATGAACAACTCCGGCAAGACATCGTTTCTGAAGGCGTTGCATCTGGCCCTGGGGGCCGATCGGCGCGTGGTGAGTGCCGATGATTTTCATATCGGCCATGGGGAGGGGTATGCTGATAAGCAGGAGGGCAAGATTATCATTGACCTGCGTATTATTCCCATCGGCCCGGACGGCAAGCGCAGCGATGAATTCGACGACGCCTGGATCAACACGGAGTTGGGAGGCGGCCTTGTCAATTTTGAAACGGATGACCGTCAATATGCAGCGGTGAGGCTTGCACAATGAGTTTGCCAATCGATATCAGTGCGTTGCTGCACGGGAAATCGGTGGAATGGGAACGCCTGGAACTCAAGGCCCGGCTTTCCCTAGCGAAGGGAGATAAATCCTTCGGTTACTTTATCCGCAAGGGGTCGAGCACGGTTCGTGCCCGAGGATCACAGCTATTTCCAGGTTCGACTGCCGGTGCATCCCGAAGCCCGAAAAATAGACGCAGTGGATACAGGGCCGCAGGTCACCGCCTCAGTCACCGAACAAGTCACCGAACAAGTCCAGCGGCTCATCACCGCCATTGGGAGCCGTGAAGCCAGCACCCGAGAGATCATGGAAATGATGGGGCTTCAACACCGGCCCACATTTCTTTACGACTTCCTGCAACCGGCCATCAATATGGGATTCGTAGCGATGACCCAACCGGACAAGCCCCGCAGCAGCAAACAGCGCTATCGCGTTACGGAAAAGGGACGAATGTGGCTTGCCGGACAACACAAAGAGTCTTGAGTTTCGAAGATGAGGCGAATGTAGAATTAATCGAATCTGGCGCCATGGTATTCCAAAATGATCCCTCTGATCATTACGTTCAGGCGGTCCTATTGCGTCAGCATTTGCGTCGATAAGGCTTTTACGCAAAACCATGATGCAATATATTTTATTTAAAATCAATATGTTGTGTCTATTGCATTGCGTTTTGATTGCGTTTAACGGTTTTTAACGCAAGCTGCTTTATAAATCCAATACGGACCTGCCCCTCCTGGGGCATTATGCTCAGGACGGTGGCAATTACGTTTTACTTTTTTCCGGACCAATATATATCATTCAATATCAACCGGTTAGGTTTATTTCATAAGGCCACAATTGGGCCGTTTGCGTTTTATCGG
>CAYPFH010000501.1:0-2428 GCA_964409825.1 uncultured Desulfobacterales bacterium
TTCTGCGTAACCAATCCTAGTTGTGTTATTTCCAGCTTCTGCATCAGATCCAGCACATCGATGACCTGCTGGTAGTAGATCTTGGCATCTCCCTTGATGACCACCGGAAAATTCGGGTCCACCGCCTTATGCTGGCGAAGGCTGGTCTCAAGCTGGGCCATGGTCACCGGATAGGCGTCGAGATAGACCTGGCCGTTGTCGGCGATGGTGATCGCCTTGGTCTTCGGCTTGACCAGGCTCGGCACGCTGCTCGCCTTGGGCAGGTTCACCTGGATGCCCTGCACCGCTGCGGTCACCGCGATGATGAAGACCACCAAAAGCGTCCACGCCAGGTCGAGCAGCGGGGTGACGTTGATTTCGTCGAACACCGCCTGGTCGTAGATGTTCTTTCGCCGCATGATTTACCCTCCGTAGATTTCTTCGACCTTCAGGGCGAACTCGTCGGCAAAGACGTTGAGTTCGGCGGTGAGATTCCGGATCCGGCCGGCTAAAAAGTTGTATCCGAACAGGGCCGGGATGGCCACGATCAGCCCGAAGACCGTGGTGGAAAGCGCCGAGGCCACCCCCGGGGCGATGGCCATGATGTTGGCCTCGCCGGCCTCGGCCATGGCCGCAAATGTGTTCATCACGCCCCAGACCGTGCCCAGCAGTCCCAGAAACGGCCCGCCGGAGATCGACATGGTCAGCACCACCAGCCAGGCGTTCATCCGCTTGGCTTCTTCCACCAGCCCTTTTTCCAGCACCCCCCGAAAGGTGTTGACCGCCTTGTTGGAAAGGGTCTTTTTACCGGGATTTTCCTCGATCTGCTGCTGGGCAAACCACCGCTTGAGGCTCTTGCAGCCGGCGGAGTAAACCCGGTACAGCGACGAGTTGGAGTACTCCAGGTCCTGCTGGTCGCAGAAGACGACATCCTTGAGATTCTCGTAGGCCTCTCGGAACTGGCGGTTCTCCCGTCCGATGATCCAGAGAAAAAACGACTTGCTGATCATGATCATCCAACTCAGGAGGGATAGGACCAGCAGGCAGCCGATGATCACCCACCCGTCCAGGGTGATGTTTTTCATGATGGTGGCCAGGTAGAATACGGGAAGACCGCCGCTCCCTTCACCGATCTGTTCCACGTCGACGGTGGTCAAGGAACTTTCCGGTCCCTGGGAGCGGAGCTGGGCCAGGACCCAGGCTTCCGAGCGAGGCAGCGTGGAGATTCTCAACTCGTCCAGATCGCCGACCAGCGCACGTTCGCTGTTTAATGCAGCGCCGATGGAAAGGTCGTCCGGAAATTGGGGAAGCGCTTCGGGAAGGGCGGCAAAAGTCATCTCCAGGCCGTCCAAGAAGATCGACAGTCTCTGGCCCGGTGCGCCCACAACCGCCAGGTGATGCCAGGTGCCGAACGACAGGTCCGCCGTTTTTTCCGTCTGTATGGTTTTTTCTTTGGAAAAGGCGATCCGGCAGAACACCTTCGTTCCGTCGATCCCGACCTCGACCGAAGACTCTTCTGCTCCCTTGGCAAAGAGAACCGCATTTTCCTGCGATTGGTTGATCCGGATCCAGCTCGAAACCGTAAATCCCTCCGACAAATCGATGGAGGGCGAATCCGGGACCCGGATCGAATCGCCGCCGCCGGCCAGGGTGATTCCCGTCCCGATCACAGACGGCAGCCCCCGGCCGCCGGAAAACCGGACGGCATCGTTTCCATAAGAAGATGAATCCTGAGGCAGGCCCTCCAGTTCGTTCAGGTGATAGACCCCTGCATAGCCGGGATCGTAGGTTCCGCCCGCGTCCTGCCCGCCCATGGCCTCTTCGTTGCCGTAGTACATCCAGAGATGATCGAGCGCCGAGTCGGCGGAAAGCCGTGGCACCTTGACCCAGATCAGGGCCAGTTCATCGAGCAGATCGTAGCGTTCGATGTGATGCTTGAGCAGGGTCTGGTTGTCTGCGGCCGCGAACCGGATGTCGTGTCCGTCCTCCCGGGCATTGGTGAAGTTGAAGTTGCCCGAATGCAGGCGGATCAGCACCGGTACTTCATCCAGGTGCTGCTTGATGTCCGCCCCGTTTGCCGTGGTGTCGAAGGCGATCTTTTTTCTGTACTGCCACTGGTCGTTCCACCAGACCTTGGACTCGACTGCGAATCCGGAACCATGAAAAAACAAAGAGAACAAGCTGATGCACAGCAACAAACCGCCGGACCGAAATAATTTCACCGATCTCCTCCAAAAGCATCCACTGATGTAAATTCTAAAATTTCCTGGAAGTACCTTCTATGCCTTCGTAAAAAGTCCGGATTTCCTTTTTTGTCATTCCCGCGCAGGCGGGAATCCAGCAATTTCAATAACTTCTGGATGCCCCCGGATCGAGTCCGGGGCAGGCTTATCGAGTCCGGCATGACGCTTCGGGGACTTTTTACGATTTCATCAACTCTGAACTTTGA
>CAYPFH010000502.1:0-2408 GCA_964409825.1 uncultured Desulfobacterales bacterium
CGGCCCACAGTTTGGCGTCGCCGGAACCCAGCCTCAGAGAATCGATTTTGATCCCCTCCGGATAAAGGGTGAGGCGGATCGGCCCCTCGTTGTTCACCGCCGCCCCTTCGCCGGACAGGCCTGCTTTTGTCAGGGTGATTCTCTTTTCCGGTTCTCGCCAGCCGGCGACCGATCCTTCGGTTTCAAAGCGCATCCCCGTGCTCAGATCCGCTGCGATATTCGCTTCGATTCCGGCTGGGGTGACGGCGGCGGCGGCCTCGATCCGGTCGATCCGCCGATCCTCGATGTCGACGCCGGCCGCTTCGAATCGAAGCCTGAGTCGTTGGTCATCGATCACCCCGTCCGATTCGGCGGTGACCGACGCTTCGGCCAGGCGGTAGGGACCGTAGCGCAGATCGAAATTGCCCCCCTCGATGGCGGCTCCGGCAATCCTGGAGGGCGCCAGTCTCCCGATCACCTGGCCCCTGACCGGCCCGCCGCCTTCGCGGCCCACGCCGGCCAGGGGGATGTCGGCCTCCGCCTGAAAATTCAGTGAAAGGGCCCCCTCGATCCGTTCGTCCGCCAATATCCGTCCCGGGTCGAGACCGTCAACGACGGCATCCGCCTGGACAGACAACCGGTCCTGCCCGAGGCCGAGAATCTGTCCCCGGCCGTGCAGCCGGCCGTGTCCGGTGGTCAAGTCGCCCACCACAAAAGAGAGGCGGCCGCCGGCATACTGCGCAAGAATGGTGCCGGAGCGCAGATCGATGCCGGCAAGGCGGGAACCCTGCAAATGGAGGGTCATCCGGCCCTGGGCGATGGGGACGGCTGCGGCAAACCGGGCAGTGACGGTTGCGTTCAGCTCCCCGGAGGGATAGGAAGTGTCGGCAAGCGGCAGGGCGGCCGGATCCAATCCTTGAACCGAGGCAGACAGTGCGACCACCGGCAGGCCGGACAAAAGGCCTGAAATGCTTCCCTCTGCCTTCAGGCGGGCCGGCGCCGCGCTGAGATCGGCCTCGTAGGCCAGATCCGACACTGGGCCTGAAATCCGCACCTTCCCGCTTATCTTCTCCTCAGCCAACCCCTCGATTTCCGCCACCCGGCCAACCTCACCCAGGTCGATTCCGGGGCTTTCGATGACCAGGTCCAGCGCTGCCGGCTCACCGATCAGCGACAGCTCACCTTCGAAGGAAGCCTGGGAGCCGGGGGTCTGCAACACGAGCTCTTTAAAAAGAATCGTTTGATCGACCGTGTCGAAGGAAATCCGGCCCTGGAGATTTTTCAGGACAGCCCCGGAGGGCTCGGCCGCAAACGACAGCCGCTTGAGATCCAGCGAGACCTGTTTTCCCACCGAAAGCCGGGTGTCGAGTTCAAGATCCCGGATGCTGATTCTTTTCGGTGTTTCCGCCTCCTGGTCGATCACGTCAACCTTGCCGTCGTGTATCCGAATTCGCCGGATCAGAAAGGCCGTGCCCGCCAAGGCCCCTGGCGAAGTCTCCTCCATGGCCGGTCGAGAGGGGAAAATTCGCTCCCAATTCCAGGTGCCGTTGGATGCTCTTTCCAGATAAAGGGCCATTTCCTCCAGTTCGACCGAGCGGATCCGCGACGCTGCACTCAATAATTCAGGGATCCAATACCGGACGGAAAGGGTTTCGACAGAAAAAATCGCTCCGCCTGCTCCGCTCACCGACACCTGCTGAAGGCGAAAGCCGGTCAGAAAATCGCCTTCGAGCCGTTCGGCGTCGATCTTCCCGGATATGTGCTCAGAAGCTTTGGACAAAGCATAGGAAAGAAGGCGTTTTCTAACCCCCTCGCTTTGCAGAAGCCCCCAACCGAGGACCGCCGCCGCCATCAGCAAAACCGCGGCAACAAGACCGACCTTTGCCGCCGCCCCCAGAACTCGCCGGGCAATCTCTTTTCCGGATCGCATCCCGCTATCGGCTCCTGCACCTCTTTTCTGTTCAGCTTCCTGGGTCATACTCTGCCGTTGACTCTCCATAAAATCGTGAAATTTGATTTTCTTTCCGCGGCAAGCGGCGGCAAGAAAATCAAACTTAGAAGGTCTGCCCGATGCTGAAGTGAATCCGCCATCTATTTTCAGGATCGACGCCTGCGGGAAGCTCGTCTTCTTTGGCCGGGTTGAGCTTGTATCCGACCTCCACCCGGAGCGGTCCGATCGGGGTGTCGTAGCGGAATCCCGCCCCGCAGGCGGTTCTCACCTCGGAAAGATCGAACCTGAACGCCTCCGGATCCACCAGCCCGGCATCGAGAAAAACAACGCCTGAAAAGCTCCGATAGATCGGAAAACGGGCCTCTATATTTGCGTTGGCCGCGCTTTTTCCGCCCAGGGGATTTCCGGCCCGGTCCAGAGGGCCGACCATCTGGTACCCGTAGCCGCGTACGGTGTTGCTGCCGCCCAGAAAAAGCCG
>CAYPFH010000503.1:0-2392 GCA_964409825.1 uncultured Desulfobacterales bacterium
CTTCATGTCCTTCATGGTAAAATCGGTTTTTTCTTATGTGAAACTAGGCCAAAATGGCATAGTTTCATTCTTGATCAAACTGGTCGGCGAGGCCGGCCAGCGGCGGGGCTCGTATGAAACTTCATTTTATTTTTCGCAGAGTGCGAAATATACAATAAAATCGCGCCAGCGATTTTATCAGCGGACCAGCAGCACCGGGTTTTCGATTTCATCGAGCAGGGCGCAAAGCTGCTCATCTTCGTTGCTTTCCGCATCGCAAGGGATCACCACAGGGCCGGAGCCCTCCATGTGGATTCGTTGGGCAATCCCGGAAATCGAGCCGCGAACCACGAGCCGGAAGTCCGCCCCCAGTTTGTGTTCCTTCAGGCGTTCCACGACCGACATCTGAAGCTTTCGGGCATCTTCCCGGCTGTCTGCCAGTACCAGGACGGTCAGCCTTGCATCGTGTACGCGGGTCAGGCGGCCGGCGGCCTGAAAGGCTTTTCCCGAAAGATCGCTGCCGTCGTAGAGAAGGATGACCGGTTTTCATTTTTTGCCGTACCGGCGATCAGGCCGGCCAGCGCATTCTGGTTTTCTTTGTTCCGGTCCATCTGGTGGTCAAAATCGGCGCCCACCTTGAATAGCTCGCTGAACTCCGGATCGAAGTGGCGAATCAAATAGTAAATCAGCGGCCGGCCGGTCAGAACGACTTTGATCTTGAGCGGGAACGGTTCGGGCTCGAGCGAAACCGTGCTGATCAGGCTGTACATCTGGCCCAGGGATTCGATTTTGATTTCTCCGGATTTCAGGGTCCGTTTAAGCCCCTCCCAGGCAAAGGGATCCCGGAGCACCTTGAGGGCGTCCAGGATCAGGTAGCCGCCGTTGGCCCGGTGCAAGGCCCCTGCCCGAATCATGTCAAAATCGGTGAACAGGGCGCCCATTTGGGCCTGGTGCTCGACTCTGCCCACCAGGTTCTGATAGGTGGGATTTTCCTCGTACACCACCGGGGCGCCTTCTGCCGAGCTGTTGTCCACCAGCACATTGACGTGGTATTTGCGCATCGCCGGGGACTCGTCATCCGCTTCCTGGGCGCCCTGGCCGCCGCCCGCCTGCTGCTGGAGCATCTGCTGCAGCTGGTTTTGCTGATCGCCCTGGGGCTGCCGGAAAGCCTGTAGATTGTCGATGATGTCTTTTTCAACGTCCTTGAGGTGTGCTACGATCTTTTCGTTGTCTTCGTATTCCTCCGGAAAGATGACCTCTTCATCCTTGACCGGAGCAAACGAAAGTCCGGACGGCGTACGCATGATCGTGAGATTGTCCTTTTCGGCCGTTTTCTGAAGCTCTTCGAAGGCCTTTTGCTGCTTTTCCTGCAGCTCCTGTTTGATGGACTGGCGGCGGTTCTGGTAGTCCTCGTTTTCAAACGCCGCTCGCAGCGCCCGGCGGACGTTTTCCACCATTTCCTTCATGTCTTTTTCGAGGGCTTTTCCGCTGCCCGGGGACACCAAAAGAATTTTCGGCCTGTGGTCATCCTCGAAATTTTTGACGTAGCAGATGTCCGGCGGCACCTTTTCGTCCCTGGCCCGTTTGTCCAGAAATCTTCGAATGAGTGTATACTTCCCCGTACCCGGCTCTCCCAGGGCGAAAACGTTGTATCCCTCCCGGACGATTCCGATGCCGAAACGCAGCGCCTCGGCCGCTCTGGGCTGACCGACGCTGTCTTCTTTCGGCTCGATTTCATCGGTGGTTTCAAAGGAGAGAGACTCCGGGTCGCAGCGATGATACAGACGGTCTGGTGACAAAGCGGCTACTGGCATCTGGCTTTTCCTTTATTGCAAAGTACATTGCACGCCCCATATACGAACCCCTTTGGTTGAGATAACAAGCATTTTAAAGGAGGGAAAGAACAATGAAAACTGTCGAATACACCCATAAAAAGGCGGAAACAATTTTCCTGGAACCCTGGGAGCTTGATTTCCTGCGGAGCGGCTATGAACCTGATAGCCAGTATTTATTCATGTTTTCAATACTTTACGAAATGGACAATTGGGAAAAACGGTGGGAGGCAGTCAGCGACCAGATCATCGAGGAATGGAAAAGACTCCCGACGCACGACCGTCCGGTCGGCTGGATTCGATATCTGGTCGGCATCGGCTATCTTCCCAAAAAAGTGATGGACGACCTGGCCTCCGAACCGACGATGGCGGTGTCGGCCTGAAAAAAACCAGCATCGGCCAGCCGCATGATTATGGGTTCGGGGGAAGTTTCAGTACTGTGATCAATCTGACCGCCCTGGCGGTCAGCGGCCCCGCTTATGTGAAACTTCGACCGAGGCCGGCGGCAATAACCGACCTGCCCCCGCTTGGGTTTTGGCGGTTGGAGGGCCACGCTCCGTCGTGGCCGGTATTGGGTCATT
>CAYPFH010000504.1:0-2388 GCA_964409825.1 uncultured Desulfobacterales bacterium
GGGTGCGATCGTCTCAAGGGCGCTCAGCCCTTTGTCGAAATCGGCCTGAGAGTATCCGAACTGTTCGTAGGCGCTCTGGTTGACGAAAGTCAGATTGCCGCTCAGATCCATTTCGTAAATGGTTTCCGGCAAATGATCGGCCATCTCCCGGAACCGCTCTTCGCTCCGGCGAAGGGCCGCCTCGGTGCTTTTGCGCTGTTCGACCTCTTCCAGAAGGGACTCCTTTGCGGCCAGAAGCTCCGTTCGCTCGCGGGCCAGCATCCGGAAAGTATCTTTCTGGCGCTCGGCCGTATCCTGAAGACCCTCCAGGAGGATGGAAATCGAGACGGCAATCAGGCTGTTGAGCACGATGTAGTTTGCCCCCACCACCAGGGCATGGGGGATATTTCTGAAAAAAGCCAGATCCGCGCCCAGTGCCCCGCTGCCGATCAGGGCGCCGATGACGGACAAGGTCGCCAGGTTGAGCAGCAGGGAAACGATGGCCGCCTTCAAGCCCAAAAGCACGCCGGAAAGGACGGCAAAGGTGAACAGCCAGAAAGGACCCGCGCTCATGAAACCGACAGACAGGCAGATGCCGACGCCCAGAACATACAGCAGAGCAAGCGCGCCGAGGCTGCGGATCGAGTATGGAATTCGCCGGCCGGCAAACAGGGCAAGGGCCAGAGCGTAGACGGCGGAATCGAGCAGCGCCAAAAAATAGAGCCTCTCGTTGACCGCCAGCCAGACAGAGGGCACCACCGCAAAAATTCCGATGACCACCGCGGATCCGAGCAAAACGGTTAAGATCCGCTCCCGCCAATAACGAAGATCTTTTCCGGCCCCCGGTCCGCTGAGATCGCTGTCAGCGGAAATCCCCTCCTCCGGCGGCAAGCCAGCCTCGGGTGCCTTGTTTTTTTCGCCCTCTGCTTCTTTCGCCGTTTCGGCTTTCTTCATATCTTCTCCAGGAAAGGGCCGGCGCCTGAAGCACGGCCGGACCTGCGATGCCCGGCGCGGGACGATAGGCTTCCCCGAGGGTATTCAACGGCCTGTCTTTGCGGGTGGGTTCATACGAGGCCGGCTGCGGATCGCAAGGCGGTCAGTTTAGTCAGTCAAACCGGATGAACGGCTCCGACACCATGTATCCCCTGCCTTTTCCGGCTTCGTGCTTGTCCACGTTGGTGGGCAGCCCGTATGCTTCGATACCGTTCTTGATCACCGCTGGCAGGGAATGGCTGACCGACCGCGGAAATTCACCCTCCGAGGACTGCAGCCACGTAACGACCGGTTCGTTCGGAACCGCTTCTACTTTGATGATGTCTTCCAGGTAAACCGCCGCCAGATCGGCAAAAACTTCCTCTTTTTTCTTCATCTCCAGGATGTGTTCTCCGAACTTGGCGGTGGCCGCCTCCGGATCCGGGGCGTCGATGATGCAGGTAAAGTACCCGTGGCGGGGATTTCCCCGTCTGTCCTGCTCGTCGAATGAAAAATGGCCGATGTGAAGCATGGTGCCTCCTTTCGCGGTCCCGGCCTCCGCTCAAAAAGGCCGGGGGCAAAGTGGTTCTGAACAGGGGATTTCGGCTGCAGCGGTTTTCCGGTGTTCGGAATACGATTCTGCACCGGCAGCCCGGAATCGGCAAATACGGCGAATCCCCCATTTTTGGTCCAGGGCGGCGGGGGGCCCGCCGTCGCCGGAGAAGTTGTCCTTCCCTATTCGGGCGGCACTTCTCCAGGAGGCCTCCGGCGGAGCACCCCGAGGGTGTCCACCATTTTTGCGGCGGCAAAAAGCCCGGAGGCAAGGGCCATTTGGTAGATTCGGTGCGGGGCCTGTCCCCCTTCGGCCGGATCGAAGAAGACGTCGTGAATTGCCAGCCATCCGCCGGCAACGACGTGCCCCGCCCATCCATTGTAGTCCGCATGGGCAGCGGCAAAGGAGTGCCCTCCGTCGATGAACACCATGGAAAGGGGGGTGGCCCATTGCCGTGCGGCCACCGAAGAGTCGCAGACGATGGGAACCACGCTCTTTACCAGCCCGGCCCGGTCAAGGGTCTGCCGAAAGACCCGGAAAGTGTCGATCCGGCCGGCGGCGTCGAGCAACTCCGGATCGAAGTATTCCTGGCCGGGCTGCTGCTCCTCTGAACCCCGGTGGTGGTCTACGGAGAATAGAACAGCGCCTCTTTCTTTGCAGGCGGCGCCGATGCAGAGCGTCGACTTGCCGCAGTACCCGCCGATCTCCAGGCAGGGACCGAGCCAGGCCGTCTCCAGGACGGTTTCGTACAGGCATCGCCCCTCATTCTCGTTTAAAAATCCCTTGCTCCGGGAAAAAAGGTCTGCGGGGAAGGGCATGGAAAGTTGGGCCTCTTCGGGTGGTATAGGTGAAATGTAGTGCCTGGAGTGCCTAAAGTGACTAGA
>CAYPFH010000505.1:0-2381 GCA_964409825.1 uncultured Desulfobacterales bacterium
GTGAAGCGAGGGCAAAAAATTCATTCCACCTTTTGAAAGGCATGCCGCGAAATGGTTAATTTGCTGCCGGTGTACGAACTCGCACCAAAGGATACCTAACATCAGCGCAGGCCAAAATATCATCGAAATAACGCATTTTTCTTGAAGGAAAAGGGGGAGACGGTAGGCGCTGCGAGCTTCAGGAAAGCCCGGGACGGCTTTTGGTGCAGCGTTCGCATTCCGAAAGAAGGGGGATGATCCGGGCCGACAGCCGGGGGCAATGCTGCAGGAGGCTCGCGATCCGCCCTCGAAGAGAGGGACATGTGCAGTATAACATCAGGCCGCCGCAGGCAATAAGCACGATCCCGCCCGGAAGGGGGGTCAGAAACAGTGACCCTCCCATTGAAATCAACGCCCAGGCCAGCGACAGGCGTATCGGTCTGGGAAGACGATGGAGGCGGCAGAACGGATTCACGGTGTTGTTGCTCCTTTTTAAGCGCGCGGGTCTGCGTCGAAAAAGTGCGGACAACGCTTCAAGGGGGGCGTGCGGAGACGATCCTCCGGAGGCCCATCGAAGCGGGCGGCCGATAAGTCTAAGTGCTCGACGGCATAATTTCGGTGACGTATTCCAGCTCAAAAAAATTCACCGCCGAGACACAGAGGACGCAGAGAAAGCCTTCACGATCTTCTCTGTGCATTCACCGCGGTCTCAGCGCCTCGGCGGTGAACCCATCGTCACCTTAATTACGCCCACATGTACTAAGGTGTATGCCAATTACATGAAATGGATGAGAGATGGGCTAGGATTTAATGCGGTCTGGAAATCCTGGTCCTCAGGGCGGGGTCAAAGGCATCTCTGAGGTGAAACAATCGTCACCATAACTACGCCTGCATGTACTTAGCTCAAAGCCGGCTGCTCTGGACCTGGATCTTTGCGCATGACAGCGGAGGTTTGCGCATCCTACAGCATCCTGTGGGGCATTCCTTCGATCCGACCCGACGGGGTGATCACCACGTAGTCGAGTTTTCGCTGAAGTTCGGTGATTGTGGCTGCCCCGCCGTAGGTGAGCCCGGAGCGCAGGCCGCCGACGATGTCGGCCAGGATCTCGTCTTCGTTTTCCCGGTAGAAGACTTCGGTGCAGATGCCTTCTGCGGTTTTCCAGTCGGCCATGCCGCCGTGAAATTCCTGCTGAACTTCGCTGCTGGCCATGCCCCGGTAGATCTTGACCTTGACCGGCTCTCCATTTTCATCGGTGCGTTCGATCGCCGGGCCGGGGGTCGGCCGGGTTCCGGCGAGCATGGAGCCGATCATCACGAAATCGGCCCCGAAGGCCAGGGCCTTGACCACGTCGCCCGGCGTCCGGATCCCGCCGTCGGCCACGATGGAGCGGTCCACCCGGGAGCAGTTGCGGATGGCGGTCAGGTTCGGCACGCCGAATCCGGTCTTGATCCGCGTGGTGCACACCGAGCCACCCCCGATGCCGACCTTGACGATGTCAGCGCTGCAGGAGGCCAGGTAGTCGGCGCCGGCATAGGTGGCCACGTTTCCGGCCATGAGGCAGGCCTCCTCGCCGAGCATTTGCCGGATGATTTTCAGGGTTTTTCCCACGTAGCGGGCGTGGGCGTGGGCCACGTCCACGTTGAACATCACGGCGCCGGCGTCCCGGAGGGCTTCGGTTCGCTCCAGGTCCTTTTCGGAGCAGCCGATGGAGACAAACACCGGGTAGCGGCACGCTTTGAACACCTGCACATTGTCTTCGATCGGCATAAACCGGTGCAAAACGCCGATCCCGCCTTTTGCCCCGATAAAATTGGCCATTTCCGCTTCGGTAATCGTATCCATGTTCGCGGTCATCAGCGGGACGTCCAACCGCAGTTTGCCCCTTCGGTCTGTGTTGGAGATGTCCACCACCTGGCGGGACTCCCAGTGGTTGTATGACGGTACCAGCAACACGTCGTCGTAGGTAATGGCATCGCTCATGTGCTGCCTCCGTTGAGGATCGAAATACCGTTTCGTTGCTTTCTTGTCAGTATGCCATAGACCGAAGCGGCGTAAAAGCCAGAAAACGAAAAGGTCCGGCAGCGATTTTATCTTGACACGGAAGGCGGCCGGCGGATATGAAACAAAAATTCTGAGACTGATTGCAGATAGAGGATTTGCCGTGAAAGACGCATTTGCCGGAATTTTCGGTTTCTGGTGCTGGTGGCATCCCTTCGGGTAACGGGGGCTTGCGCCGGTTCTGCGTCTTGACGATGGATACATGAATGGGACCGTGGGCTCCCGAGAGGCCCACGGTCCCTTTGCTTTTTGCAAGGGGGGGTGTGGGCAACCGCAGCCCCCGTTTTTTTGGCGGTCCCGGAACCCGATCGAGGAGGAACAAAAAAATGCTGGTGGTCATGGA
>CAYPFH010000506.1:0-2366 GCA_964409825.1 uncultured Desulfobacterales bacterium
TATTTCCGGGCCAGCAAGATGCACCAGGCTTGTCCTGGCGCACCGTAAAAAGTCCGAATATGTCATCCCGAGCGAAGCGAGGGATCTCCCTCAAAAAAATTAATTATGATTCCTTATGGTTGAGAACTACCAAAACCGCTGTCGGCCCGGCACATAACCGAGCAAAAAGCGCAGAAACGCAGCCACATCCCCGGCCACGAAGGATACCCCGGTCCGGTCGGCCATGTCCGGATCGAGCCGGAAGGCCGGGCCCCCGGCGATAAGCTCGGTTTTTTCCGGCAATTGCCGGGCGATTTGCGAAAGAACCGGCTCTGTGTCGAGTTGAAGCACGGTGACTCCCACCAGGTCTGCCTCGCGTTTGAGCGCCTCTTCTACGATCCGCTCCGGGGACTGCATCAGACCGAGAAATTCGACCCGGATTCTGAGCGCCTCTGCAAACCGCCCGATCAGATCAATTCCCTGGCCGATGCCGTCATCGATGGTGGCCGTGATCATCGTCGGAGCAGGTGTCCAGAGGCCGGCGCAGTCGGCTTCTTTCAGCCCTTCTGCCTGCTTTAGCAGCAGGTCTCTGCCAGGCATGCCGTCGGCTTCCCAATGGTTGACCAGATCTTCGACGGATTTTCGCAGTTTACGGCGGCAGGCGTTCATGGGTCCTTTTTTAAGAGCGAAGCCCTTCGAAAAGACCGCGGCAGAAAAAGAGAAATGCCTCGGTGTCCGTTTTCCGGGGACGGGGAAGATCGATCCGGATGTCTTCCCGGACCCGGCCCGGGTCCTTTCCCATGAACAGAATCCGGTCGGCCAGGGTCACGGCTTCTGTTACGTCGTGGGTGACAAACAAGATGGTGTGGGAAAGCTTGGCCCAGAGCGAAAGCATGAGCTGCTGCATCTCTTCCCGGGTCTGGGCGTCCAGGGCCGCAAACGGTTCGTCCATGAGCAAAATTCTCGGCCGCAGAATCAGCACCCGGGCCAGGGCCACCCGCTGCTTCATGCCGCCGGAGATTTGCCGGGGAAGGTAGTGTCGAAACTCGGAAAGTCCCACCAGGGACAGAAACCGGTCGATTTCATCCTTGATTTCTTGTCGGGCCCATTGGTGCTGACGCATGCCGAAGGCGATGTTTTCCTCGACCGTCAGCCAGGGAAACAGCGCATCCTCCTGGAAAACGACGCATCGCTCCGGACCGGGACGAACCACCAGCTCTTCCCCGAGAAACACCCGGCCGGCGGTGGGGGCAATAAAGCCCGCCAGGATCTTGAGCAGGGTCGATTTTCCGCAGCCGCTTCGCCCCAGGATGCAGATAAGCTCCCCCTGTTGCACGGAAAAATCGATTCCTTCGAGAACGGTCAGATCGGCGGCGCCGGTCTGAAACACCTTGCGAAGAGACCGGATCCGGAGGATCTTTTCCGGGCGGGGGGTGTCCGGCATCACGACCTTCAATCGCCGCCTCATCCCATCCTCCGGGCGCTTTTGAAGCACAGCCTCATGAACTGGTGCAGAAACCGGTCGCAGAGTCTGCCGATCAGGGCAATCAGAATGATGCCCACCACGATGATGTCGATTCGCCCCAGCATCCGGGCGTCCATGATCGCAGCACCCAGGCCGTTTGGCACCCCGGTGAGCTCTCCGAGAACGAGGTAGGCCCAGGAGATGCCCAATCCCAGCCGCAGCCCGGTGATGATGTTGGGCATGGACGCCGGCAGCAGGATGGCGAACACCCCGCGGAGCCTCGTCACCCCCATCATGGCGCCCGCCTGGTAGTATAGCGGATCCACCGCACGGGCGCCGGCCGCCGCGTTGAGATAGATCGGGAAAAACGCCGCCAGGGCAACCAGAAAGACCGTGGTCTTCATCCCGATCCCGAACCACACCATGGCCAGGGGAAGCCAGCAGATGCCCGGCACGGCGCGTAGGGCGTTGACAGAAGTGCTCACCACGCGGTTGACCACGGCCAGACGGCCGGAAAGAACCCCTAACGGGATGCCGAGCGCGACCGCCAGGGCAAAACCGGCCGCCACCCTCACCACGATGGCCGCCAGATCTGCCGCAAAGCGTCCGGCGTAAGGGGCCTCGCCGGGGATTCCGAAAATATACTGATAGCCGGCCCGGCCGACCTCGAGTGGGTGGGGCAGCAGATAGCCGGGCACGGCCCCGAGTTCGCAAACCAGGAACCATCCGGCCAGCACCGCCGCCGGCAAAATCCACGGCTGGATGCTGTCGATGCCGTTTTTTTCAATGGGTTGGTTGACCATGGAGGTTCGACTCCGGGTTCGGGGTTCGGGGTTCAGAGGTTCAGAGGTTCGGGGTTCAGAGGTTCAGGTTCGGGGTTCAGAGGTTCAGAGGTTCGGGGTTCTGCGTTCTGCGTTCTGCG
>CAYPFH010000507.1:0-2363 GCA_964409825.1 uncultured Desulfobacterales bacterium
TTCAGTATTGATCAAACTGGCCGCTTAAGACCAAAAGATTCGGATAAATCTCCCGTCGGAGAATCTTGAATCTGGAATTTTGAATCACGCCGCGGTCAGCGGCGGGGCTCATTTTCATATGGTGACAAGATGGCTTCCGCCCCTTTCTTTTGAGGGGCTTCATGCTTACTATTTCCCTTGGGATCGGTATCGATCCGGCCCCAACGGACCGTCGGCGAAGACAGCAAAACCTTTTTCGGCGGTCGATACGTTACCCAAGCGATAAGACCCGGGAGAATCTGTCATGTGGGAATACACGGATAAAGTCAGGGATCATTTTCTGAATCCAAGAAACGTCGGAAGCATCGTCGATGCCGATGCCGTCGGCGAGGTCGGATCCATGGCCTGCGGCGATGCCCTCAAGCTATACTTGAAGCTGGACGAAAACGAAAAAATCTTGGACGCCAAGTTTCAGACCTTCGGTTGTGCCAGCGCTATCGCGTCTTCATCGGCCCTGACCGAGATGATCATCGGAAAGTCCCTCAAAGAAGCCGAACAGATCACCAACGATCACATCGCCGAATATCTCGGCGGGCTTCCCAAGGAAAAGATGCACTGTTCGGTGATGGGAAGAGACGCCCTGGAAAAGGCGATCTCCTGTTTTCGGGGAGAACCCGCAAAGGTTGTCGAAGGCCAGGTTGTCTGCGAATGCTTCGGCGTAACCGACGTCCAGATCGAAAGGACGGTCAGGGAAAACCATCTCACCAGCGTCGAGGACGTTACCGATTACGTCAAGGCCGGCGGCGGCTGCGGCAACTGCCACGACGCCATCGCCGAAATCATCGACAGGGTGATGGGAAAAGCCCCCAAACCCAAGAAGCCGGCTGAAAAACTCACCAACATCCAAAAAATCCGGATGATCGAAGACGCGCTGGACCGGGAGATCCGCCCGGAATTGAAAAAGGACGGCGGAGACATCGAACTGGTGGATGTGGACGGCGAACGGGTGCTGGTCAAGATGCGGGGGCGGTGTGCCACCTGTACGGCGTCTCAGGTCACCTTGAAGCATTATGTAGAGAGCAAGCTCCGCGAACTGGTCACCCCCGAACTGGCCGTCGAGGAGGTCCCTTCATGAAGACCATCTATCTGGACAACAATGCAACCACTCGTGTCGCTCCCGAGGTCGTGGAGGAAATGCTTCCCTACTTTTCGGAGCGCTACGGAAACCCCTCCAGCATGCACAGTTTCGGCGGCCAGGTGGGTAAGGAGCTTCAGGCGGCCAGGGAAAAGCTGGCCGGTCTGCTCGGCGCCCGGCCCGAAGAGATCATTTATACCAGCTGCGGCACCGAAAGCGACAACACGGCCATCCGGGCGGCACTGGCCGCCAATCCAGGCCGCCGACAGGTGGTGACCACCCGGGTCGAACATCCTGCCGTGAAAAGCCTCTGCGAACATCTGGTCAAAGAAGGCTATCGGGTGACCTTTGTGCCGGTGGACCGGTCCGGACGGCTGGATCTGGATTACCTGTATGAGCACATGACCGAAGATACCGCCATCGTCAGCGTCATGTGGGCCAACAACGAAACCGGCGTCCTGTTTCCGGTGGAGCAGGTTGCCCTTGCTGCAAAAGAACGGGGGATCGCTTTTCATACCGATGCGGTGCAGGCCGTCGGAAAAATTCCCATCGATCTTTCCGCCGGCGCCATCGACATGCTTTCGCTGTCCGGCCACAAGCTTCACGGGCCCAAAGGGATCGGTGCACTGTATGTCCGGAAGGGGACCAAGTTTTCTCCATTTCTGATCGGAGGCCACCAGGAAAGCGGCCGGCGGGGGGGGACGGAAAATACTGCAGCGATCATCGGCATAGGCCGGGCCGCCGAGTTCGTCTCCGATCACATGGAAGAGGAGAACACCCGGGTCAAGGATCTGCGGGACAGGCTGGAATCCGGGCTGCTGAACCGGGTGACCCATGCCGTGGTCAACGGCGACCCGGAAAACCGCCTTCCCAACACCAGCAACATCGCCTTCGAGTTCGTGGAAGGCGAATCCATCCTGCTGATGATGGACGGCCACGGCATCTGCGCCTCGTCCGGATCGGCCTGCACTTCCGGCTCCCTGGAGCCGTCCCATGTGCTGCGGGCCATGGGGGTCCCTTACACCGCCGCCCACGGCAGCATCCGGTTCAGCCTGAGCCTGTATAATACCGTGGAAGAGATCGATTACGTGGTCGAACACCTGCCGCCGATCATCGAAAGACTCCGGCAGATGTCCCCGTTCTGGCAACACGCCTGCGAAAAGACCGCATAAAATCGCTGCCGCGATTTTATAAAAAGGATTTATTTATAGCTTCGCTGATAAAGCGCATGACCGGCCATTGACGGGTC
>CAYPFH010000508.1:0-2338 GCA_964409825.1 uncultured Desulfobacterales bacterium
TCAAGATGGTGCACAACGGCATCGAATACGGCGACATGCAGCTGATCTGCGAGACGTACCAGATGATGAAAGACGGCCTTGCGCTTTCCAACGAAAAAATGGCGGAAGTTTTCGCACAATGGAACAAAGGCCCTCTCGATTCCTACCTGATTGACATCACCCACCGGATTCTGCGCCACAAGGATGAAGAGGGCCGGGCGACCATCGATCTGATTCTCGATACGGCCGGGCAGAAAGGCACCGGCAAGTGGACGGCCTTCTCCGCGCTGGATGCCGGGCAGCCGTTGTCGCTGATCGGCGAGGCGGTTTTCGCCCGATTTCTATCGGCGCTCAAAGACGAGCGGGTTGCGGCCTCTCGATTGCTGCCGGGACCGCAGATCGCATCCGACAAAGATCCGTCGGCTGCGGTCCAAGATCTCGAACAGGCGCTGTATGCGTCAAAAATCGTCTCCTATGCCCAGGGGTATCAGCTCATGCGCGCCGTGGCCGCAGAGCAGGGATGGAGCCTCAACTACGGCGGCATCGCCCAGATGTGGCGCGGCGGCTGCATCATCCGCTCGGTCTTTCTCGGCAAGATCGAAGCGGCCTATGAAGCCGATCCGGCCCTGGTAAACCTGCTGCTCGCGCCGTTTTTTCAACAGGCTGTCGAAAAGGCGCAGGCCGGCTGGCGGCGCACGGCGGCTTTGGCGGCGCAGTCGGGCATTCCGGCGCCGGCGATCGGCGCCGCCCTGGCCTACTATGACGGCTACCGCACGGCGCAGCTTCCCGCGAACCTGCTTCAGGCCCAGCGGGACTATTTCGGCGCGCATACCTATGAACGCATTGACAAGCCCCGGGGAGAATTTTTCCACACCGACTGGACCGGCCGCGGCGGGGCTACGGCATCGTCGACGTACGAGGCCTGAATCGGATCGGCGCCGGGTTCATCGATAAGAAAAGCGGTAAGGTTTTTGCCGCTTCGTCGACAGACAAGTTGTGTGTCAAATCGATTGCCGGGCGCAGCGGCAGGCGGACTGCCGTCATCGGTGCGCCTAAAAGGGGAAGAATTAGATGAAAACGACGGCCGAACATCGGCGGCTTGATGAATACCGGGCTCGTAAAGCCAATTGGAAAAAATGGGGCCCCTATCTTAGCGAGAGATCGTGGGGCACCGTCCGCGAAGACTACAGCGGCGACGGCAGCGCCTGGGATTATTTCCCGCACGACCAGGCCCGCAGCCGGGCTTATCGCTGGGGTGAAGACGGCATCGCCGGAATTTCGGACCGCCATCAGCACATCTGCTTCGCCTTGGCGCTCTGGAACGGCAGAGATCCGATCTTAAAAGAGCGCATGTTCGGACTGACCGGATCCGAGGGAAATCACGGCGAAGATGTGAAGGAGTACTACTTCTATCTCGACAGCACGCCCACCCACAGCTACATGAAAATGCTCTACAAGTATCCACAGGCCGAATACCCCTATGCCGAACTGGTCTCCGAGAATCGGCGACGGGGATTTTTAGATTTAGAGCATGAGCTCTTGGATACCGGTGTGTTTGACGGCGATCGCTACTTCGATGTCGTTGTCGAGTACGCCAAAGCCGATACGGACGACATCCTGGTCAACATTACCGTGATCAACCGTGGACCGGAATCTGCCGGATGTTTGGTGC
Source organism: uncultured Desulfobacterales bacterium (assembly GCA_964409825.1). Classification (GTDB taxonomy): domain Bacteria; phylum Desulfobacterota; class Desulfobacteria; order Desulfobacterales; family CAFBRK01; genus JAIPEL01. The sequence continues at coordinate 1,652 of CAYPFH010000508.1, forward strand.
TGCCAAGCCTTTGGTTTCGCAACACCTGGTCGTGGGGATACGAAAACGGCCCGATGAACGACGTTGCCGGCAAGGCGCACCTGCAACAGATCAACGGCCCTTCCGGCATTGCTGCGGTTAAGATTCTGCATCCAACCTCCGGCGACTATCGCTTGTACGCCGACAACCCCGATGACCTGCTTTTCACCGACAACGAAACCAACTTCGCGCGGGTTGACAATTCCGTAAACGGCAGTCCGTTTGTCAAAGATGCGTTTCACCGCTGCCTGGTCAACGGCGAGACAGATGCCGTCAACCCGGATAAGGAAGGCACCAAGGTCGCAGCGGTTTTTGACGGCCCGATTGCTCCGGGAAAGTCGCGAAACATTCGGCTGCGGCTGGCCGGCATCCCCCACAAGAAACCCTTTGCCGATTTCGATTCGGTCTTTTCAAAACGGCGGGCAGAAGCAGATGAATTCTATGATGCGATCCAGAAACCCGGTCTGAGCGAGGAAGAAAAACACGTGCAGCGACAAGCCCTGGCCGGCATGCTTTGGACGAAGCAGTTTTATTACTACAACATAGAACAATGGCTGATGGGCGACCCGGGACTGCCGCCGGTTCCGGAGTCTCGCCGCTACGGGCGCAACAGTGAATGGGAGCACCTCAACAACTTCGACATCATCTCCATGCCGGACAAGTGGGAGT
>CAYPFH010000509.1:0-2337 GCA_964409825.1 uncultured Desulfobacterales bacterium
AGCATCTGCCGCAGTCCTTCCCGAACGATGACCGCGATCTCGTAGCCGAAGGCCGGGTCGTATGCCTGAATCGTCGGGCTGCCATAGGCCAGCATGTGGCTGTGCCCGTCCTGGTGCTGAAGGCCCTCGCCGGAAAGGGTGGTTCTCCCGGATGTCGCCCCGATCAGAAACCCTCTTGCCTGGGCGTCTTGGGCCGCCCAGATCAGGTCGCCGATGCGCTGGAACCCGAACATCGAATAGAAGAAAAAGAAAGGAACCATGTTGATACCGAAAGACGAATAGGCCGTGCCGGCGGAGATAAAAGAAGACATGGCGCCCGCCTCGGTGATTCCTTCTTCCAGGATCTGGCCGTCTGTTGCCTCTTTGTAGTAAAGAAGGCTTTCCTTGTCGACCGGTTCGTAGTTCTGCCCCACATGGGAGTATATGCCCACTTTGCGAAACAGCGACTCCATGCCGAAGGTGCGTGCCTCGTCCGGAACGATGGGAACGATGTACGGGCCGATTTTCTTGTCGGCCAGGAGCTTGCCCAGCAGATGAACCGCGGCCATGGTCGTGGCCGCCTCTCGGTTTCCCGAGCCTTTTTCGAGTTCTTTGTAAAGCTCTTGTCCCGGCGGGCGAAAGACCGGGACGGACACGCTCCGGGAGGGAACAAAGCCGCCGAGCGCCTTCCTCCGCTCCATCAGGTATTTCATCTCCTCGCTGTCTTCGGCGGGCCGGTAAAACGGCGTCTTACCGATATCCGCATCGGAAATCGGAATGCCGAAGCGGCTCCGGAACTGTCTCAACTCCTGTTCGTTGAGCTTTTTCTGCTGGTGGGTGACGTTTCTTCCTTCACCCGCCTCGCCAAGGCCGTAGCCCTTGATTGTCTTGGCCAGGATGACGGTGGGCGATCCCTTGTGGTTTACCGCCGCATGGTATGCGGCGTAAACCTTCTGCGGATCGTGTCCCCCCCTGCGCAGTTTGTAAAGCTGCTCGTCGGTGTAGCGGCTGACCATCTCTTCGAGTTCGGGATGCTTTCCGAAAAAATCCTTCCGGATGAAGTCTCCGCCGGCAACCGAGTAAAGCTGGTACTGTCCATCCGGTACTTCCTCCATCCGGCGGGCCAAAAGCCCTTCTTCATCCTCTGCCAGGAGCGGATCCCAGTCCTCACCCCAGATGACCTTGATGACGTTCCACCCGGCCCCCTTGAACGCGGCCTCCAGCTCCTGGATGATCTTGCCGTTGCCCCGCACCGGGCCGTCGAGCCGCTGGAGATTGCAGTTGACAACGAAAATGAGGTTGTCGAGCTGCTCCCGGGAAGCCAGGGTAATCGCCCCCAAAGACTCGGGTTCGTCCAGCTCGCCGTCGCCGAGAAAGGCCCAGACCTTCTGGTCGTCGGGTTCCTTGATGCCGCGGTCTTCCAGGTAGTGATTGAATCTGGCCTGGTAGATGGCCATGATCGGCGACAAGCCCATGGAAACGGTCGGCAGCTGCCAGAATTCGGGCATAAGATGAGGATGGGGATAGGAGGGCAAGCCACCGCCGGGCTGAAGCTCCTGCCGGAAGTTTGCCAGATCCTTTTCTTCGAGCCGTCCCTCCAAAAACGCCCGGGCGTATACCCCGGGTGCGGCATGCCCCTGGAAATAAACGATATCTCCGGGATGGCCGGCGTTCGGCGCTCGGAAAAAATGGTTGAATCCGATTTCAAACAGCGTCGCACAGGAGGCATAGGTCGATATGTGGCCGCCGATGCCGGGCTTTTCCCGGTTGGCCCGCACCACCATGGCCATGGCGTTCCAGCGCACGATGCTTTTGATCCGGCGCTCGATCTCCCGGCTGCCGGGAAATACCGTCTGCTCGTCTACCGCGATGGTGTTCACATAAGGGGTGTTGGCCGTATATCCGGGTCTGATCCCGTATTTCACGGCCCTTCGCTGAAGGTGCTCCAAAAGCGCTTCCACCCGCGCCGGCCCCTGGCTTTGAAAGACATAATCCAGGGATTCGCGCCATTCGCGGTTTTCGAATTCGATTTCTTCGGGGCTTATATCATGCTTTTTGGATGACATTTCTGTTCCTTTTTACGGCCTGTCTTTAGGGCTATTTTCATACGAGCCCCGCCGCTGACCGCGAGGCGTTCGGTTTGATCAAGAGCGAAACTTCCCCCGAAGCCTCTGCCCTGTTTGTAGTGGCGCCGTGAGGCGCTTGTTGCACGGCTTTATCGACGCCCTCACGGGCGCACTACGAGCGGGCTATGCCGAAAATGAATGCTGTGTGACTCACGAAAGGTCACCGACTTCGAGCGAAGTTTCACATAAGAAAAAACCGATTTTACCATGAAGGACATGAAGAGCATGAAGA
>CAYPFH010000510.1:0-2325 GCA_964409825.1 uncultured Desulfobacterales bacterium
CCTGCCCCCCCACCCTGGAAACCGTCCGGGATGCCGTCATCGCCGTGCGCAAACGGAAGCTTCCGGATCCGGTCGAAGCGGGCAGCGCCGGCAGTTTTTTCAAAAACCCGGAGGTGTCGGAAAAAGTGCTGGAAACCCTGCAACGGCGGTATCCGTCCATGCCCTTTTATCCGGCGGCCGGAGAATCCTTCAAAATTCCGGCCGGATGGCTCGTCGAGCGATGCGGCTGGAAGGGCTTCCGGGAGGGCGACGCCGGGGTCCACCCCCACCACGCCTTGGTGTTGGTCAACTACGGCAGCGCCGCCGGACAGGAAATACTGGATCTGGCAGCGCGCATCGAACAATCGGTGTTCGAGCGGTTCGGCATCGAATTGTCCCCGGAAGTGACCATCCTTTAATAAGATTGCTGCCGCGATTTTGTTCCAGTTTCGCGTACCGCTCAAACCCCTGTGAAAAAACGTTCGCGCTGATTCGGAATCCTCCAGCAAGGGTTCGCCGGATGCCGATGGGCGTGGGCTTGGAGGGCCACGCTCCGTCGTGGCCGGGATGTGGTCGTTACCGGCAACGGGACTAGACTGCGCTTCATATATAACCGGAAAAACTTTTTTTCCAGTTGACAGAATAGCGCGTTTTTGGTTAACGACTATCCGGAACGGGGTTAACGAAAAAAGCGAACAGGTGGTCAACCTTCATGACGGCAGCGGCTCATCGGAGCAAAGGACAGATCCTTCAGCTTCTCCGCGGGGAAGAGGCGGTGGTTTCCGGCGAACGGCTCAGCCAAACGGTGGGGCTTTCGCGGGTGGCCGTCTGGAAGCACATCCGCAAACTCGGTGAACTGGGATACCAGATCGAGGCCACTGCCAAGGGCTACCGGCTGGGCCGGTCCCCGGACACCCCCTATCCCTGGGAGTTTCCGGGCCGGGAGAGGCTCATCCATCATATTCCCGAGGTGGACTCCACCATGGAGATCGCCCGGCAAATGGCCAGAGACGACTGTCCGGCGATGACGACAGTGGTGGCGGACCGGCAGCGCCGGGGCAGGGGAAGGCTGCAGCGCAGCTGGGCATCGGATCCCGGCGGGCTCTATTTTACGGTGGTCACCCGGCCCGGGTGCGACCCCCAGCAAAGCGGCAGGGTGAATCTTGCCGCATCGGTGGCGCTGGCAGGGGCGGTTTCAGATACCTTCGGAATCGCAGCCCGGGTAAAATGGCCCAACGACATTCTCGTAGACGAACGGAAGCTGGCCGGGCTTCTGTCGCAGATGGACGCCGAGGCCGACCGGACCGCCTTTGTCAATGTCGGCATCGGCGTCAACGTCAACAACGACCCGACCCGGTCGGCGCCGAACGCGGTGTCGATGCGCCGGCTTCTGGGCAGGGAGGTGGCCCGAAAAGAAGTGCTGGCAGTGTTTCTTGACCGGTTGGAGGAAAGACTGGCCGCGGGCTTGGGCCCGGAGCTCATCGAGCAGTGGCGGGCGGTCAACGCCACCTTGGGCCGGGCGGTGAAGGTGGAAACCGCATGGCAAAGCGTGGCGGGAACCGCCGTGGATGTGGACGAAAACGGCGCCTTGATCGTGGAGATCCATAGCGGAGAGCGGGAAACGATTTTTTACGGCGACTGCTTCCATCTCGGCAACGGAAAAGGCGCCGTTGCCGAGTAGGGAAAAGCATTTCCGACAGGAACGGTTCGAAATGGCGGATACGGAAACCATCAGGGACGAGGAGATCAACAGACCCGAGGTGATCGATCGGAGCCGGATCCGGATGATGGTCTACACGGCGCTGATGGCGGCGATGACCGCGGCCGGCGCCTGGATCGCCGTTCCGATCGGGCCGGTGCCGATCGTGTTGCAGAATCTGTTTGTCTTTCTGGCAGGCCTTCTTCTCGGCAGCCGATGGGGGACGGCCAGTGTCGCGGTATACCTGCTGGCGGGCGCCTGCGGCCTGCCGGTATTTGCCGGCGGGATGGGGGGCATCGGCCGGTTTGCCGGCCCCACTGGCGGTTATCTGGTCGGCTATCTGCCGGCGGTCTTTCTTCTCGGCCTGATTTCAGAAAAACGGCCGGGAGTGCTGTTTGATGTCATCGGCATGATTCTGGCTACGGTCGTCATCTATGGCGTCGGCACCGCCTGGCTGCACACCCTCACCGGGATGACTTGGCCAAAGACCCTGGCGGTGGGGATGATTCCCTTTTTGCCCGGCGATGCAGTCAAGATCATTGCCGCAGCCGGCATCGCTCGGGCACTGCGGCCGATGGTGAGAAAAGAATAAAGATGACAGAGGACAGTCGCGCCAGGCCAAGCCTGGGGCGTTGGGATAGAAGGTG
>CAYPFH010000511.1:0-2285 GCA_964409825.1 uncultured Desulfobacterales bacterium
ATGTCGGATGTCAGAAAAAGGGTTTTTGAACCTCTGAACCCAGAACGCAGAACCTTGAACATGGAGGTGAATCGATGCTGAAACTCGGAGAAAAGGGAGCCATTCTTCAACGGGACAAGGAAACCTACGCCATTGCACCCCACATTCCCTGCGGGGTCGTGACCCCGGGGCTGCTCCGGAAACTGGCCGACGTTGCCGAAAAATACAACGCCCAGGCCCTGAAGATCACCGGTGCCACCCGGATCGCCATCGTCGGTCTCAAGGAGGAGGACATCGACAAGGTCTGGGAGGAGCTTTCCCTGTCCCCGGGTGCGGCTGTCGGGCTTTGCGTCAGAAGCATTCGCGCCTGCCCCGGCACCACGTTTTGCAAGCTCGGGCAGCAGGATGCCCTCGGTGTCGGGATGAAGCTTGACAAAGCGTTCCATGGAATGGAACTGCCGGGTAAATTCAAAATGGCCGTTTCCGGATGCCCGTTGAGCTGCGCGGAATCCTGGGTGCGGGATGTCGGCCTCGTGGGGAAAAAAGACGGTTGGATGGTGACGGTGGGCGGCAATGTCGGGGCCAATCCGAGGATCGGCAAAGATCTCGTTTCCGGGCTCGACGACGAAAGGGCGTTTTCGACGGTGGAAAAGGTGGTGGAGGTCTACCGGGAAAACGCCAAAAAAGGGGAGCGGCTGGGCAAAACCATCGAGCGAATCGGAATGGAGCCGTTTGAAAAGGCGCTGTAGCGCCTTCGGCGCAAGCTGCTGAGTTGTTAAGCTGCTAAGCCAGGTAAAGAGCCCGATGTCAGAGATCGGATGTCGGAGGACAACCAGATGACAGCAACCGCATGAAATCGTTTTTCTCATTATGCGGCGCAGCCGCATCCAGTAAATACGCGCAGCGGATTTACTATGCGTCGAAAATTCGCCGGACGTCGTCCAGCGCCTCGGTCCCCATCATATCGAGCCGGGCGGCGATTTTCGGGTCCAGAAGAGCGTATGTGCCCTCGGACCGCGCGCAGATTTGCCCCAACGTAAATTGGATTCAAAAATTCCACGGTCATCTTCTTGGTCAGGATGACCTTTTTGAGCAGGTACAGGGCCGACCAGCTCATGATCTCGTCTAGAATGGTGGAGGTGATGCCGCCGTGGACTAGGCGGTCCCAGCCCCGATGGTGTCCGGGAATCGTCAGCCAGGAAAACACCGCGGTTTCGCCGGTGAAAAACTTCATTTTCAGACCGCAGTCGTTGGCGGGTCCGCAGGCGAAACACCGATGGTCTTCCCGGTTGGGGATCGGTTTCAAGTGGTCGGCCCGGTTCATTGCGGTAATTTCCTTTCTCTTGCGTCGATGTTGCGATGCCATCCCTAAAGGACGAATTAAGTACATTACTCTCCCAAAGCATAGGTGTCCAGAAGCTGTCTCAAAAATAATTTTGTTTGCCCTCTGTCTCCCCAGATGAATTTCGAGACGGCTTCCAGTCCCCCCCTTCTTTTTTGACGTGGGCGCTTGTCTGCGTTAGGTTTGATAAAAAATAATGCCTACAGGTTTTGAGGATGGAAAAAAAGAAGCTTTACGGCACCCGAATGGTCAACGAGATGAGGTTCAACCATGAACTGGGCATCCTGGAGACCCTGGTTTTGGGAAGGGCTTTTCTCGGCGCCGAATTCGGTAAAAACCGGGACCCGAGAGAATTTGTGCTCGCCTGGTTTCGAACATTCAGCCCGGTGTTTACCGAAGATACACGGATCGAGTTCATGTGTCATTGCAACCGGGAGCGGCTCAGGGGTCTGCTGACCATGCTGCCCGCAGACGAACTCAGGGACATCGCCGAGAACGGCCCTTTTCCCGTAGAGCTTCGCTGCCACTTTTGCAGCACCCGCTATGAATTCAGCCGCGAAAACATTTGGAAGATTTATGGGCAGCGATATCCGGGCAATTAGCCCGGCGCCGGATGCAGATGTCAGCCCGGCAGAGGGACGGCGTGGTTCGACAGGCTCACCACCCTGAGCAACGTCGAAGGGGGGTTCAAAATTCCAAATTCAATATTCAAGATTCACCGGTAGGAGTTTTATACGAATCTCTTGACAATTAACCGGCCAGTTTGATCAAGAATGAATCTTCCCCCGAAGCCTCTGCGCTTGTAGTGAACGGCCTCCGTGCCGTTCAGGGTGGCTTTTGTTGAAGCTTCATATGAGCCCCGCCGCTGGCCGCTGGGGCGTCCAGATTGATCAAATATGAAACTTATGTCGAAGCCCCTGACGGTGGAGGGACGCGCTCTGTCGCGTCCGTGTTGCCGGTGATG
>CAYPFH010000512.1:0-2284 GCA_964409825.1 uncultured Desulfobacterales bacterium
ACCTCCTTTCGGGTGGATTGCCAAGAACGCAAAAAGGGCCACGACCTTCTGGCCGCAGCCCTTCGGATTGGGGCCCCCTGGGGGGTTATAATCTTTCAGACAAGAACTTATCCTGCCCTGATGCTATTGGTATCCGGTCTCACCATCGGGTGCTCATTTTTGGCCTTGACCACGATTCCAGGTGGTATGCCCGGTTCACTAAAAGTGAACTGGCCAGTACACTTCTCCCGAACCCGACGATAGGGCTTGAACAAAACGTTTATCTGGGGGGCAACGGTTTGTTGCCCCTCGCATTCACCGTTTCCATCCCTTTGAAAAGTACCTAAAAGAAAACGGTGAGAGTGGGGCAGGCGCTCGTCCAAGCCTCTGAATTCTGGCTAAAATCGTTTATTTCTGCCATGCGACTGTAGATTAGCTGGGCCTCGGAAAACAGCTCTGCGAAGAGCGCTTCGGAAAATAAGCCCGGCGGCCGGCGGAACTGCACGTGAAGCAGGACCTCGGATTGATACCCGAAACCTGGAAAGAGCTCCAACCCCACACCATGCTCCTCCTCGACGAAGAGGACGAACAGGAACGAGACCTCATAGAGCTATACGGCAGGGACGCCTACGACGACATTGAAGGAAATGAATAAAGAAGTAGCAGCGCAAAGCCAATTCATTCATCCTTCGCGCCATAATTCCGGTACCACTAAACTCCATTTTGCCTAGTTTGACCCAACCGTTTATTAGCTATCATGGCAACAAAAACTAGAGAGGCTCTAGAACAGCATCTAGATCGCCACGCGCTCTAGTTAATATCCCATTTTTATTGCATTTTTTTGCGATAATCCTTGACATGGACCAATTCCCGGGATACACGTATGACTACACAACAGGGAAGACATATTTTGCTTATGGCGTACAAATAAATCGAGGAGGTAGTCAAATGAGATTCCGGACACAGGAAGGCGGCAAAACCAGATTCGAAGACCCACGCGAGATACTAAACGAAATACAGACAGTATGGAACCGCATCGACACAATCGAAAAGGCAGCGAAAGAGATACTGGACGAAAACAGCCCCATACTGGAAAGCATCGGATTCGCATGGATCCACATGATGAACTCGTACCACGAAATCGAAGAGAGCTTAGGCCCCCGCCCGCCAAACAAGCTTGAACCCATGACACTCGCCCAAATAATCGACGTCCTCACAAGGATAAAGTGGGCAGGACCAAAGAACACCAAAGAGCTGGTCGACGCATACCGAACCGCAGTCAAGGCCGTCGCCGACTTCAACGACACTCACAGAAACACAATAGCGGACGCCTGCACGAGAAGGCTCCAGCTTGACCGAGACGGATTCCTCGGCCAGGTAGATATGTGGCTCTCAGGCCAATTGACGGATTTAAGACGCTGCCTGAAGACGCACTGTAGGAAACCCGAGCAGCGCCTTATCGACGACTTTTTCGACGAGAATGGAAGCTTCCGTGAGCGCTACTGAGGACAAAAAACATAGGCACCACAGAAAGGAGGAAGCGAAAATGGAAATCTACAGACACAGGATATCCGGCAAATACTTCGTCAAGATCGAAGAGATAGACTCTGACAGAGCCTTTTTTGTGAACCCGGAAAGCAGAATCCTTCCAGTCCCCGAGCAATCATTTTGGGATGAGTCGAAGGAAGGAGACGCTGGCTGCCTTGTTGCCAAGGGGCTGATCACGGCTGAGCAGGCCGAAAAATATCGCCAATACAATTCTTACAGGGAAGAAGACTGGCGCAATCAGATGCGGGTTTCGGTTGAGAATTTCAAGGATGTCTTCGCCTCATGGACGCCGGCGCAAAAGGCCAGATTCATTCAGCATCTCACTCGCCTCATCGAAAACTGAAATCACCGCTCGGCCCCGCACCGCGGGCACCGATACCTCGGCTCCCCTATTTGGACGGCGCTCCTGGGTTTCACCAAAAGACATAAAAAGCCGGTAGATTATCAGATCGGCATTAGCCCTGCCTATTCCGTGTGGAGCGATGACAAGGATGTCTGCCTTTCCTGGGATGCATTCAACGGATGGCTGCGGTTCATGCTGTGATGGACTGGCAGGCGTGTCTTTGGGTGGCATATCGACTCCGGCGATCAGGTTGAGGACAAGTCGAGTCGAGATCCGATAGTTTTCAGTGCCTACCCGCAACACTCGGATTTGTCAAGATTCTTGGCTATTTACACGGGGTTTCCAGGCATTTGCCGAGAGACACTGCGTACAGAAAGACGAGATGAACGGCAGGATGAGTGTAATACGTAACAG
>CAYPFH010000513.1:0-2283 GCA_964409825.1 uncultured Desulfobacterales bacterium
TCGACACGGGACTGGCCTGCCACCTGCTGGGCATCCAGTCCCCGGACCAGCTCGCGACCCACCCGCAGCGCGGAGCGCTTTTCGAAAACTGGGTGTTTGCGGAGTTGACAAAATCGATCAAAAACACAGCGCTTGCAGCGAATATCTATTTTTGGCGGACTCACGGCGGCCAGGAGGTCGATTTCATCATGGAACATGGCCAAAGAATCGACGGCATCGAAGTCAAGGCCGGGATGACTGTCCACCCCACCATGCTGCGATCCTTGGACAATACCGCTTCAGGGTGGAAAGGCGGAAATATGAGAACCTGGGTGGTCTATGGCGGAAAGGATTTCATGAACATCGGCAGATCAGTCGTCGTTCCCTGGAGACGCACCGGCTATCCACTGCCGGGGGCCTGAAGCGGGCGTGGGTTGCTTCAGCTCCAACCCGTGCCTGCCATCGGCATCACTTCTGCCTCGATCCTGCCCTCGAGTTCGTCTACGGCCACGTCCAGGTCGTAGTCCATCTGCAGGCCCAGCCAGAACTGGGGGGACATCTGAAAATAGCGGGCCAGGCGCAGCGCCGTGTCGGCGCTGATCCTTCTCTTTCCCAGCACGATCTCGTTGATCCGGCGCACCGGCACCCTAAGCGCCAGGGCCAGCCGGTTCTGGTTCAGGCCCATCGGCTCCAGGAACTCCTTTTGCAAAAATTCACCCGGATGAACCGGTGCCAGCTTTTTAGAACTCATCGCTTCGACCCTATGCAGCTTCAATACGCCTCAGTTCGCTGACGTCGATCGACTGCTCCGCCTTCCACAGATCGTGCTGCACTTGGAGCCGCAGCCAGCCTTCGGGAGTTCTGCCGAATACCTTGGAAAGCCGAATCGCCATCTCGGGGCTGATGCCGGCCCTGCCGTTCAAAATGGTTGAAAGCGTCTTCCGGGTCACACCCAGCGCCTGCGCCGCCTCGGTGACCGTCAGGTTCAGCGGTTCGACGCAAAACTCTCGGATGATTTCGCCGGGGTGCGGCGGATTGTGCATTCTCATTGGAACACCTCATTGGTGGTAGTCTTCGTAGTTGACTTCGATCACATCGCCGTCTGCAAACTGGAATGTGATTCTCCAATTCCCGCTAACCTTCACTGCCCAGGTGCCTTTTCGCCTACCTTTTAACTCATGCAGCTTCAAACCAGGCAGATTCATGTCTTCAATTGTTTCCGCCGTCTCAAGCAGAGCGAGAATGTTCTTGATTCGTCTTTGGTGGTTTGGACTGATACCGGAGGCCTTGCCGGCCTCAAGGAACAGTTTGAGTCCCTTATGCTTGAAACCCTTTATCATAGCAATACTGTAACCAGATACGTTACGGGTGTCAAATTTTTATTCGCTGCCCGTCCCCATGTCTTCTCTCCAATTGTGGCAAAATTTGATGCCAATCTTGACTGAAGCTCAGCATTGAAAGATAGACGCAGCATTCCGGGTAAACCGCATGCAAAGTTTTCAAATTTTCAGTGGGGTCGTAATGCCTGGCCGTTTCGTCTTTCTCTTTTCCAACGCTTTTATAGAGCAGGTCTATGTTTTTCGACATCCATGCTTCTATGACGATCGGGATGTTCAACAGCACGACATCCCGGTCTTTGACGTCAGGCCCATTCATCGGCATGGCATTTCCTTTTTTATAATCGTTGAATGATGTCAAACTTACCCCCTCTCCTAGCTTTTCCCCTATATACGACCCAAGAACTCCCGTCATGCCCTCCCCACTCAGTAAGATTTATAAATATTTTCAAATTCTTGCTGTGGTCCGACCAGCGGTCCCAGAAGCCTGTCCCAGGCGATGGCGGGTTTCCCAGATCGGCCGTCTCCCCGATCTGGGAAAAATGCATACCGCTCTGCGCCCTCTGTGCCTCGAGCGTAGCGGGTAGTTGGATCTGTAAACCTGAAGGGCGTCCCCCATTTACTTTCTCCCGATTTCGATTTCCTCACACCCCCATTAGGCCTATGCAGAATTTCTACTGGCGTTGATATTACCGTACAGTGACCGCTCGACAATCTTCTCGTATAGCGATTTATGCGTTGAACCCATCTCAATTTTCTGTAGCGCGTATTGCTGGATGACCAGCAATGGCAGAACGATGCGTTCCCGTATCGCGATCGATTTTTTCGATACCGGTTCTTCTTCCATCAACTCCTGGTATCCGGAAATCAGCAAGACCATTTCTTTTGACAGCCGGTATTCATCGAACAGCATGTTCCAGAACTCGTTATAGGCGTCATCCTCGGCAATATAGGCAGTCAGTTCAAA
>CAYPFH010000514.1:0-2275 GCA_964409825.1 uncultured Desulfobacterales bacterium
ATTTCCGGTTATCTATGAAGAGGAGGCTCGAGCCGGTGGAGGGACGCGCTCAGTCGCGTCCATGTTGCCGGTAACGACCAAATCCCGGCCACGACGGAGCGTGGCCCTCCAAAATCCAAACCCTTCGGCCTCCGGCGGCCCCTATCTGGAGTATCCCGGATAAGCGCATTTTCATTTTTGTTTCATGTAAGATTGATAGTAACAGTCAAACTTGAGGAGGCAGGGAGAGCCCCTGCCGAGGCGGCAGGCCGAAGCGTCTGCGGCCGGATCCGACCATCCGCCCGGGGCTCTGAATGCTGCCGGGCCCAGGCGCAAGAAAGGGAAAAAAGTGGATATCGTTGTGCTGCTCAAACAGGTGCCGGCCACAGAATCGCTGATACAGGTGGCCGACGACGGAGTTTCCATCAAAACCGAAGAGCTCAAGTGGGTCATCAATCCTTATGACGAGTTTGCCGTGGAAGAGGCACTGCGCATTCGAGAAGCCCAGGGCGGCAGCGTAACCGTTCTTTCCGTGGGTACGGACAAGACCGTCGAGGCGGTCCGCACGGCGCTGGCCATGGGAGCCGACACCGGCGTTCTCGTCGACGACCCGGCCGCCCTCGGCAAAGGGGCCTTGGCCACTGCACGGGTGCTTGCCGCGGCGTTGAAGCAGATGCCCTTCGATCTGATCATCGCCGGCCAGCGGGCGGTCGATGCAGACCAGTTTCAGGTGGGGCCTGCGGCCGCCGAGTACCTTCAGATTCCCAACGTCTCCATGGTCATCAAGGCCGAGCTTTTCGATGGAGGCATCCGGTGCCACCGGACCATCGAAGGCGGCACCGTCGTGGTCGAAGCCCCGCTGCCGATGCTTTTTACCACCCAGCGGGGATTGAACGAGCCACGGTATGCATCTCTGCCGGGCATCATGAAGGCCAAGAAAAAGCCTCTGGAAACCAAGGCCCTGGCCGACATCGGCCTCGACGCCGGCGCCCTGGAAGGGCCGAGCGCGCAAATCCGTTCCCTGTCTCTCCCTGCCAAGCGCAGCGGGGGGCGCATCATCGAGGGAGAAAATGCGGCAGAAAAGGCAGCCGCGCTGGTCAAGGCCCTTCACGAGGAAGCCAAGGTGATCTAACCGACCACTGGCTGCCGGCAGCGTGTTTCCCGGCGGCGAACCGAAGGAGAATTTCATGTCAGCCTGTATTTTTGCGATTTCCGAACAGATCGAGGGCGCCCTTCGGAAGGTGTCCTTCGAAGCGGTCAGCGAAGGAAGACGTCTGGCCGACGGACTCGGTCTGCCGCTGGCGGCTGCGGTGATCGGGTCCGGGATGGAGACGGCCGCCGAAGCGCTCGGCCGCTGCGGCGCAGACCGGATTTTGCTGGCCGACCGGCCCGAGTTAGCCGATTATTCCACCGAAGGCTATGTACAGATCCTGGCCGAACTCATACAGAAGGAACAACCGGCCCTGGTGCTTGTCGGCGCCACCGCCCAGGGAAAAGACCTGGCGGCAAGGCTTTCCGCCCGGCTTACCGCCCCCCTGGCCATGGACGCCACCGGCATCCGCCAGCAAGACGGGCAGTGGATCGCCACCCGGCCGATGTACGGCGGGAAAATCATCGCTGACGTCGTTTTGGAAGGCAGCCCGCCCATCGCCGCCCTGCGCCCCAACGCCGTGCGCATCGAGGAGAAAGGCGGCAAAGGACAGATGGAAAAGATCGATGCCGATCCCGGACCGATTCGGGTCAAAACCGTCGACAAAACATTGGAGACCGGCAAAATCGAGCTGACCGAGGCCGACATCGTTGTTTCCGGCGGAAGGGGCATGGCCGGATCGGACTACTCCGTCGTCGAAGCGCTGGCAGAAGCCCTGGGCGCGGCTGTCGGCGCCTCCCGCTCGGCAGTGGATGAAGGCTGGCGCCCCCATGCAGACCAGGTCGGCCAGACCGGAAAAGTGGTTTCCCCGAACCTGTACGTCGCCTGCGGCATCTCCGGCGCGATTCAGCACCTGGCGGGGATGTCCACATCGAAAGTGATCGTCGCGGTCAACAAGGACCCGGAAGCGCCGATCTTTGCAAAGGCCGACTACGGCGTCGTCGACGACCTGTTCGAAATCGTGCCCCTGATCACCGAAGAGGTCAAAAAACTCCGGGAATAGGTTGCTTGTCAAACTCCGGCCGTGGAGTGAAGATCCGGGTCCAGAGGATCCGCTCGGATATAAGCCCCGAAAGCATGTACACTTAAATCCGAAATTCGAATATCGAAATCCGAAACAAATTCAAAATCCGAATTTTCAAATGA
>CAYPFH010000515.1:0-2268 GCA_964409825.1 uncultured Desulfobacterales bacterium
GCGGATGACGTGTTCGTAATAATTGCGTTGCCAGATAACGGGCGCATTGTTGGGACGAAAAATTTTCCGCCCGCACGATTGCCGCATCCATTTGGTCACCCCAATTTTGAACCCACGAATGATGGAACCGATGGTTTTCGATGTGCCGCGGGGTCGTTGCCCCGGTTGTAGGGGCGAAAAATTTTTCGCCCCTACGGGGGCATCAACGATGACCAATATGCCGTGAATGTGATTGGGCATCACCACGAATGCGTCCAATTCGACGTGGGGAAAATGTTCGGGTATGGCCTGCCAACATTGCACCGCCGCCTGTCCCGCATCGTTCAATTCCATCTGCCCGTCTGCCATACGGCCGAACAGGCATGCCCGGTTCTGCACGCAGATCGTAACGAAATACGCCCCGGACCGGGCATAATCGTATCCCTTCAACCGGACGGACCGGCGGTTCCGGCGCTCCAGGCGATCCGCATGCAAACCGGCCCGGCTCATTGGCCGTCCCTCCTGGACCGACCTGTCAAATATTTATTGACGGCCGCCCTTTGCATCGGTGCAGGTTTTTGCTCCCTTGATTTGCGAAATTAAAATCGGGGAAATCTCAGCCCCGGGGCCAGTACATGATCACCGCCACGCCGATCAGGGCGATGGCGCCGCCGATCAGATCGAACCGATCCGGGGCGATACCGTCGATCTTCCAGCCCCAAAGAATCGACAGGACGATAAACACTCCTCCGTAGGCCGCATAGACCCGCCCGAAGTGGGCCGGCTGCAGGGTCGGAATCACTCCGTAAAGAACGAGAATGACCGCACCGAAAAGACCGTAGCCGATCGGTTTTCCCTCCCGAAGCCACAGCCAGACCAAGTAGCCGCCGCCGATTTCACACAGCCCCGCAAGCACAAAGTAGCTGATGGATTTGACCATTACCATTGGTGTTTTCCTGAAATCTTCACGGCCAGCCTGTCGATCCCGGACGCGATCTCCGGAAAGTCCTCCCATCGTTTGAAAAGATCCGGGGTGATTTTCAGGTTCCGAATTCCCTCTTCGCCGTATCGGTCAAAGAAGCCGCCCACTTTGCACCGGCGGCCGAACCCGCAAGTGTAACAGGGAAAAATCGTCGATCCGAAGGAAACGCTGCCGACAAATGACGCCCGGTAGGCGATCATCCGGCGTTTGACCGCTTCTATCGCCTGTTCTGCGCCATCCTGCTTGTCTCCTGTCGAAACAACGACAAAGGGTTTGCCTTCGAGGGGGAATCGGCGATGACGAAACGACCACAGCCGCTCCAGGAAAATGCTCATGAATCCGTTCATGCTGTCGAAGTAGACCGGAGTTCCGAGAACAAGGGCATCTGCGGCGATGATTTTCGGGTAGTATGGTTTTAAGTCGTCGTCGAGGGTGCACAAATTGTCCTTGGCGCACTGATGGGGGCAAGCCCGGCAAGGGCTGTAGGTCAGTTCGCTCAACCGGACAAACTCGTACGGCTCTGCGCTTTTTTCGAGGACGGTTCGGACCATCCGGTCCACGTTGCCGTCTTTTACGGCGCTCGCACTGAATCCCAGTAGGGTCATGGCTTTTCCTGGCTTTGTTTTGGAGGTGTTGTAAATCCATCTTCCGGAGCATCGGGCGCATGTGAAACTTCGCCCGAAGTCGATGTTTTTCTATGGGAAGAACAAAACGATCGAACCATGAAGATCATGAAGGACATGAAGTAAAAACAATAGGTTAAGAAATACAGGCCCCTGGCTTCATGGGCTTGCCCCGCTCAAGCCGGATGTCGGGCCCTCTGAAGCGCATGAAGGCATAGCCGCCGGCCCTGTCACCTATCAATTTTCTTCTTCATGCTCTTCATGTCCTTCATGGTAAAACCTTTTCCTGTCCTCTGTCGTCTTATGTGAAACTAGGCCAAAATGGCCTAGTTTCATTCTTGATCAAACTGATCGCTTCGCGGTCAGCGGCGGGGTTCGTATGAAACTTCATGTTCCCGGGTCCGTCATTCCGGGTTTGGCAAGCCTGCCCCGGACTTGATCCGGCATCCAGTTCTTTCGCTGGATCCCGGCTCTCCGCTTCGCTGCGGCCGGGATGACGAGCGGGGAAGTTTCACCCTTGATCAAACTGACCGGCCCGGCGGTCAGCGGCTCCGCTTATGTGAAACTTCGTCAAATGCCGGGGTTTTTGTAGGGCACGACATCCGTGTCGTGCCTTTCGGAACGGCACGGAGGCCGTTCACTACATAGGCTGAGACTCCGACAAAAGTTTCACGGTTGATCAAA
>CAYPFH010000516.1:0-2261 GCA_964409825.1 uncultured Desulfobacterales bacterium
AGCCGATGCTGGATGAAAACGAATTTTTATCCGATTACGGTATCCGCTCGGTTTCTAAATATCACCAGGACCATCCATACAATTTCTACGTGGACGGCCAGACTCACACCATTAATTACCAGCCGGCCGAGTCTCAAAGCGGACTGTTCGGCGGCAATTCCAACTGGCGCGGTCCGATCTGGTTTCCGATCAACTACCTGTTGATCGAATCGCTGCAGAAATTCCATCATTACTACGGGGACACTCTGAAAGTGGAATGTCCCACCGGATCCGGGCGCATGATGAACCTGGGTGAAGTGGCCGCGGAACTGTCCCGGCGCTTGATCGACATGTTCCTGCGCAATGGCGACGGCAAACGGCCCATTTACGGCGGCCAGCGCGTCTTTCAGGACAACCCTCACTGGCGCGACCACATTTTGTTTCACGAATACTTTCACGGCGACAACGGGGCCGGGTTGGGCGCCTCCCATCAAAACGGCTGGACGGGGCTTGTCGCCAAACTGATCCAGCAGTCCGGCGGACAGGAGCAATAGCATTAAAAAGGAGACACAATAATGAGTGCAGAAAAATATTGTGAACTATGCTGCCAGCAAGGGTGGGTTGATGCTGATGATGAAAAGCATTTCCCAGGAGATGGCGCCCTACCGCATCCGGGTCAACAGCATTGCCCCGGGTGCGATTCGCACACCGATCAACACCGATGCCTGGCAGACCCCTGAAGCCTATGAAGCACTAATGGCGCTGGTGCCCTACAAACGGATCGGCGAGCCCGAAGATATCGCGCGGGCGGCCGTGTGGCTGGCCTCGGATTATGCCGATTATGTCAACGGCACCGGCCTGGTTGTGGACGGCGGCATGACGCTGTATCCGGGGTTTGCCACCGGTGGATAACAACTCAATACGATACTGCATGGAATCGGAGGCCCTATGAGCACATACAAGCGGGTGTTTACCATCAACCGACCAGCCGCCATACTGTTGTTTGCGGCGTTGCTTTTTTCGGCAGCCGGCGCCGGCGCTGTCGGATTCGACCCTACCCACGCCGGCTACGACGCGCTGCTGAAACGGTTCGTCGCCGACGGCCGGGTGGACTACCAGGGTCTAAAATCCGACCCGTCCGCCCTGGATCACTATCTCGACAGCCTCGCCGGGATTTCCGAAGCAGCGTTCAACGCTTGGGCCGAATCCGAGCGGCTGGCGTTTTTGATCAACCTTTACAACGCGGCCACCCTGAAGCTGATCATCGATCACTACCCGGTCGACAGCATCAAGGATATCGGCAGCTTTTTCAAAGGCCCGTGGGATCAGGAGGTCGTCAGGCTCTTCGACAAAACCATCACCCTGGACAACCTGGAGCACGACATCATCCGTAAAGACTACAGCGAGCCGCGCATCCACATGGCCCTGGTCTGCGCGGCAAAGGGCTGTCCGACGCTGAGAAGCGAGGCCTATGTCGCCGAGAAATTGGATGCACAGTTAGACGACCGGTCCCGGCGGTTTCTGACAAGCCCGGCCGGTCTGCGCATCGACCGCGGCAGCAAGCGGGTCTACTTTTCATCCATCTTCAAATGGTACGGAAAAGACTTTGTCGGCCGATATTCGCCGTCTTCGGGATTCACCGGGCTGAGCGGCACCGAGCGCGCCGTGGCGCATTTTTCCAGCGGCTATCTTTCCGCTGCGGACGGCGGTTACCTGAAATCGGGCGGGTATTCGGTCAAGTACCTGGACTACGACTGGTCGTTAAATGAAAAAGGGAGGTAGCACATGGCCGACAACGAGAAAGACGAATCGATCATCAGCCCATGGGACGCGCATAACCAGGCGCTGGTTTCCCACGTTCATCCGTCCGATTGGATAAACCCAACCCCCGCGTCGCGCTACAACTTGGTGGTGATCGGCGCCGGAACGGCCGGCCTGGTCTGTGCGGCGGGCGCGGCAGGCTTGGGGGCCAAGGTGGCCCTGGTCGAGCGCCACCTGATGGGGGGCGACTGCCTGAACGTGGGCTGTGTGCCCTCCAAGGCCATGATCCGGGCAGCCCGGGCCGCCGCCGCCGTGCGCGACGCAGGGGAATTCGGCGTGCAGGTCCCCGATGGGGTCAATGTCGATTTCGGCCGGGCCATGGAGCGCATGCGCCGCCTGCGGGCGTCCATCGCGCCCCACGACTCGGTCCAGCGCTTCAGCGATCTCGGGATCGACGTGTTTATCGGAGACGGCCGGTTTGCAGATGCCCACACCGTTGAAGTCGCCGGCGAACGACTGAA
>CAYPFH010000517.1:0-1553 GCA_964409825.1 uncultured Desulfobacterales bacterium
TCCCGCCGGAGAATCTTGAATCTGGAATCTGGAATTTTGAATCACGCCGCGGTCAACGGCGGGGCTGACATCAGACATCAGCGCCCTTCCTTCGAACCCCTGAACCCTGAACCCCCAACCCCGAAGCTGAACCCCGAACCCCGAACCCTCACCGCCTATCCCGGCTCCTCCACTTTGCGCAGAATCAACCCGCCAACGACGAACAGCACCAGTATGCTGAGAATCCCGTAGCGGGAATCTCCGGCAATCCGGCTGACGACCCCCATCAGAAAGGGGCCGATGATGGTCGCAAACTTTCCGAAGATATTGTAGAACCCGAAAAATTCAGCGCTTTGCTTCGGAGGAATCAGGCGGGCGAAATAACTGCGGCTCAGGGCCTGGATCCCTCCCTGGGAAGTGGCCACGAGCATCGCCAGCAGCCAAAACGCCGCAGTTTTCACCCCTGAATCAAGCCCGGGCAGAAAAAATCCGAGGACCACGATGAGCGTGTAGACCCCGATCCCCGCATAGATCATGGTCCGTGCGGTAAAACGGTCCGCCAGACGGCCGTATAGCAGGGCAAAGGGAAACGCCACGATCTGGATGGCCAGCACCACCAGAATCAGCGTCTTCACCGAAAGCCCGATGTCTCTTCCGTATACCGCAGCCATGGTGATGATCGTGTCGACGCCGTCGATATAGAAAAAGTAGGCCGCCAGAAACAGAAACGCCTCTCGATGCGCCCGGATCTGCCGAAACGTTCGCGCTAGCCGGCGAAAACCCGCCCGGATCGGCTTCGGCTCCGCAGGCAGGTAATGGAGCTGGTGTACGTATCGAAGCATGGGCAGGCTGAACACCAGCCACCAGACAACAACGATGCCAAAGGCGATCCGGGAAGCCTCCGCCGATATTCCCGGAGGCGCTCCGTCTGCAGCGCTCCAAAGAATGACCCCGATCACCACGACAAACGGAATCGTGCTGCCGATGTATCCCCATCCGTAGCCGGCAGCCGATATCCGGTTCATTCGCTCCGGAGCGGTGACATCGGTCAAAAATGCATCATAAAACACGTTTGCCCCGCCAAACCCGACTCGGGCCAGGACAAAAACGGCCAGAGCAAAGCCCCAGTTTCCCGCACCGGCAAAGACGAGCAAAAAGGTGAAACCGATTCCGGCCGCTGCAAACCCACCGAAAAAGCGCTTTTTCAGGTACCGATAGTCGGCGAGGGTGCCAAGGATCGGAGCGAGCACGGCTACGGCAAGGGAGGCGGCAGCGTTGGCCATCCCCCAGGCGGCCGTGGAGGATTCAGGCTGAAGATGGCGGGCGGAGACATCTTTGAAAAAAATCGGCATGACCGTAGTGACCACGATCAGCACGAATGCCGAGTTTCCCACATCGTACAGCACCCAGCTCAGTTCCTGGCGGCTCAACCGTCTCATCGGCAGCTGTCTCTTTGATATGAGCAGGGATAACGGTTCGTCATCTGCACCGGAACGTGACTCCGCGATCCTGGTTCCTGGATCCTGGTTCCTGGATCCTGGTTCCTGGATCCTGGTTCCTGGATCCTGGTTCCT
>CAYPFH010000517.1:1653-2258 GCA_964409825.1 uncultured Desulfobacterales bacterium
GGTTCCTGGATCCTGGTTCCTGGATCCTGGTTCCTGGATCCTGGATCCTGGTTGCTGGATAAAAGAAATCCTGCGAGAAGAGCCCGGCAGTCTAAATGCAGCATCCAGCATCAAGGAACCAGCATCCAGCAGCGGGCGCAAAGCGCCCTACAGTTTTTCCTCCACCGACTTCACCTTCCCTTCCAGTCCGCCGGCCCGTCCCCTTCGATAGTCGGCCGTAAGGGTCATGTAGACCCGGTCGGTGTCCCGGCAGACGGCCTCGAAGCAGCGGGCCACCAGGGCCATGACCTCTTCGAACTCGCCTTCGATCTCGGTGCCCATGGCATGGGTCCGGCATGAAAGGCCGCTGTCGCGCACCATCTTGACCGCCCGGGCGACATGGCGGCCGACGCTGGCCCCCTGGTCCGTCGGAAATACGGCAAAATCGACGATGACGCTCATTTCCCACCTCCGGTTGTCCGTCCACTAGCAAAATAATGATGGCAGCAGAGCTCGCATGAAACTTTGGTCGAAGCCGGGGGTTCCGTATGGTGGATACGGTGCCCGGCCCTGCGCAAGCAGAGGCTCGGGGCAGAAAAATACCAAATCCCAAGCACCAAATCCCA
>CAYPFH010000518.1:0-2252 GCA_964409825.1 uncultured Desulfobacterales bacterium
CGATTTTATCTTGACTTTCCCCCGCATCTATGTTCAATTCCTGAACGTTCACATTCTGAACGCCAAAATCTAAATAATTTTTAAACGATTCCTGGATCTTACGCCGCGTTCCGGCATGTAACCCACCAGGCGGAGCTGTCCGGCACGGATTACGCGAAAAAATATTTGGCACGGATTGCGCGGATTACACGGTAAAGCCCTCCGGCACGCTGGAGTCTTCGCAACGCCGAGGCCTTCTTCGATGCGCTCTCGGCTCCGGTGCGCTTTAATCGCAGATTGAAAGCAGCCCTTGACGAACACGACAGGCGTGTCGCCGGCAAATGACGAACGTTTATACCCTTGAACTTGGATTGCTTCCGGAAGCGCTTGCCCGGAAGCTGCCCAGGCACCCGATCCCCGCTGCCCTGATCGCCAGACTGGCGGTTTCCAAACCTGCTCAGGGGCAGGGGATTGGGAGCATCCTGCTGGCCGATGCGATCAAGCGAACCTTGGCGGTAAGCGATCAGATCGCTATCTACGCCATGGTGGTAGATGCCGTAAACGATAAGGCCAGGGGTTTTTACGAGCAGTTCGGCTTCACCCGATTGAGCGATAGCAGTCCAAGACTCTTCCTTCCCTTGAAATCCATCAGATGATCCGAGAAAACGGAAAGAAGTTTAGCTTTTGTATCGAATAAGCATGCCAACTGTGTTGCCCGGTCCTGGTCGATGAAAATGAAAAATCGCATCGCCGCCATTTGCAATTCAAACGAGATTGTCGACCTGTATGTTTTTGGCAGTCGGGCAGATGAGATCGCCGGGCTGTTTCGGGACGGCGCTGGACCGCTGTCCGGGTCCGGATCGGATGTGGATATCGGTGTGCTGCCGGAAAAACGGGAACCCTGGCGCCCGGAAAGACGGGTAAAAGTATCCATGGCACTGGAGGATCTCTTTCAAGTCAGCCGAGTGGACCTGGTGATACTGCCTTAGGCCGACCCCTATCTGGCGCTGGATATCATTCGCGGGGAGCTGCTTTACACGTCAGATCCGGACCGGCAGGCCCGATACGAACTGTTCGTGCTAAGAAGGGCAGCCGATCTGCTGCCTTTTAAAAAGGAATACAAAGAAATCGGTCCCAGGCTCACAGATGAAGGGATTCTCTCCGAGGATCAGGGAAGGCTTCTGCGACAAATCGCCGGCTACCGGAATCGAATGGTCCATTTCTACCATGAGGTTACCCGTGAAGAGCTTTTCAGACTCTGTACGACGAACCTGAAGGATCTCGAAGATATCCTGGGCGCGCTGGTCGAATGGCTTCGGGCCAACCCGGACAGAATGGATCAGCAGATATAAGCCCCGCCTCTGGCCAAAGGTGAAACTTCCCCCGAAGCCTCTGCCGATGTAGTGAACGGCCTCCGTGCCGTTCATGAAGGCACGACACGGAGGTTGTGCCTTACAAAAACCCCGGCTTCGACCGAAGTTTCATACGATATGACCCCCATGGGTTCCGAAAAAATACAAACGTACTCTTTTTCAGATCAGGTTGAATCGTGCGCCGGTGGAGCTCAGGTATGCCGCCATTGCCTCGGGCATTCTGGTTTTCGAAGTCGACCCATCCACGCATGTGGATTTCGAAGCGCAAACCCTGAGCTTTTACGGAGATTATTTGCCGGTTCTTCGGCAACAGAGACGGGACATCCTAAAGGAATCAAACGATGACTCCAGAATTCAGCGGTATCGAGAGACGCTTGGAAAAACTGAACGAGTGCTTGCAAAAACTAGAAGTCCTGCAAGGCAAGCCTAAAGAAGAGCTACTCGGCGATACCTACCTTCAGGATATCGTCGAGCGAAACTTTCAAGTTCTCGCCTGACAATGATCAAGGCGTGGATGTCCGACAGGCAACGGTAACAAACCGGTACCTAAACCGCTCCGATCATCATTCTTGCCGATTTGCCCCAACATCCTTTCAACCCGCGCCAAAGTTTTGCTCTAAATCCCTTTAAGCCTTTTAATCGCGCGGTTCCCCATGCGCGGTTCTTATAAAAGCGCGAAGCGATTTTATTTATGGAGCCACAAGAACTCAGAACCCTGAAAATCCTCGAGGCCGTCGAGCAGGAGGAGTCTCCGAGCCAGCGCGAACTGGCCCGCCGCCTGAACATCTCCCTGGGCCTGGTCAATTCGTTTATCAAGCGCCTGGTCAGCAAGGGCTATTTCAAGGTCACGACGATTCCGGCAAACCGGGTGAAGTACATACTTACGCCCAAGGGCGCGGC
>CAYPFH010000519.1:0-2243 GCA_964409825.1 uncultured Desulfobacterales bacterium
GGCCGATCCGGACCCGGGGCGTCACCGAACGGATCAGCACCGGCTGCGGCAAGCTGTATGTCACCGTCAATACCGACGAAAACGGCCTGTGCGAAGTGTTTGCCCAGATGGGAAAGACCGGCGGGTGCGCCTCTTCCCAGATTGAAGCCGCAGGCAGACTCATTTCCCTTGCGCTGCGATCCGGAGTCAAGGCCGAGGCCGTTATCAAGCAGTTGATCGGCATTCGCTGTCCGTCACCATGCTGGCAGAACGGGAAGATCGTCCTTTCCTGTCCGGACGCCATCGCCCAGGTGCTTAAAAACATCACTGCATCGGACATGACCGAAAGCGATTCCATGACCGGCGTCTGCCCGGAATGCGGCAGCGTATTGGCCCACGAGGAGGGGTGCATGGTGTGTCGGGCCTGTGGGTTCTCCAAGTGCAGCTAAAAAACCGGAAGGGAAAGCGGTAAGAACGGGCCGCTTTCCCTTCCGATTTTTTAGTAAATTTTTTTAGTAAAAATCCTCCTGTCGTCATGTCAGCCATGATCCGGCATCCAGCCGCTGTGCCGCCCCTCATCTGCCAAGCGCGCTATTTGACCTCGATTTTAAAGGCGTTGATGAGGTGCTCTGCCTGGTTCAGGCGGTGCAGGGCCTTTTTCCCCAGCCGTTTGACGACCTCCGAGAGAAGGGTTTCGATGATGATGAAGGCGGCGGCCATGGGGCTGAAGAAATAATCGCCTTTGATAAATACGATGAGGGCTTGGTTGCATTAAAAAATATATTTGAGGAGGATGAAGCCGGCAACCAGCAAGACGGTGAAGGTGACGGCGAGGAGGTTGAAGTAGCGGTCGATAAAGGACTGGATGGCAGGGCCGAAGGCATAGATCAGGGCGGCGATGATGAAAAACCGTGCCGAACGGGACATGGCCGAAGCCAGCACGAAGACGAAGAAGTTGACCTCGAACATGCCGGCAGAGATGGTAAACACCTTATAGGGGATGGGGGTGAAGCCCGCGATGCCGATGGCCCAGGCATCGTATTGCTGAAACATCCCGGAAATATAGTGAACCTTGTCCGTGAGATGGTAAAATTCGATGATCCGGTTGCCGACAGCGGCCATGAACTGCCAGCCGATGAGATATCCCAGGCAGCCGCCGAGCACCGAACCGATTGAACAGACCAGCGCGTACCGGAACGATTTTTTCGGGATGGCCACGGCCAGGGCAATGAGCAGGATGTCCGGGGGGATCGGAAAGAAGGACGACTCGCAAAATGCCAGCAAGAACAGGGCCCAAGCCCCGTATGGCGTTTCGGCCCAGTGCAGGACCCAGTCGTAGAGCCGACGAACCATCGGCTACGGCCTCCAGCCGTGCTCGCCGACCAGTTTAACGAAACGACATCCGCCAAGGGAGGTTTGCCGAATTCCATTTTCATCGCGATACAGCCGGATCAGCTCCTGGGAGTTCTGATCCCCCACCGGGATGACCAGCCGTCCTCCTTGGGCCAGTTGGCTGACCAGCGTGGAAGGAATCTCCGGGGCGCCCGCGGTGACAATGATGGCATCAAAGGGGCTTTCCTCCTCCCATCCTGAGGTGCCGTCGGAATACCGCATGACGATTTTGTGGTACCGGAGTCGATCGAAGAGACGGCGGGCGGCGATATACAGGGAGTGGATGCGCTCGATGGTATAGACCTTGTAGGCGATCTCTGCCAGGACGGCGGCCTGATACCCGGAGCCGGTACCGATTTCCAGAACGCGGTCTTCTTCGGTAAGCTGCAGGGCCTGGGTCATTTCGGCCACGATGTACGGCTGGGAAATGGTCTGCTGGGACCCGATGGGCAGGGGATAGTCGCCGTAGGCCTGATCCCACAGCGCTTCACTGACGAATAGATGCCGCGGTACCGTGCCCATGGCAGCCAGGACCTTGGGATCGGCAATGCCCCGGGCCTCGATCTGCTTGCGGACCATATCCGCACGCTGCCGGCGGAACCTCATCTCCTCTTTTTCCATAGGCGGTGTAGCTATCAGAACCGGTTCGTAGCGTCAAGAAATGAAGACCTCGTAAAAACTCCGATGTCTGCGTTCTCCTTCATCCCTCGTCATTGCGGCGTACTTTTTGTACGCCTCATTTCTAAAGGATTCGGCCCCCTTTCCCGATACTGGCGCATTCCGCATAACCGCGAATTATATTTTGTAAATGATGCGCTGATCGCTGATGATGATGTCCACGAAGCGGTCTCCGGATTCCATCGGTACTTGGG
>CAYPFH010000520.1:0-2216 GCA_964409825.1 uncultured Desulfobacterales bacterium
TTGGAGCCCTCCTTGTAGATGGACTGGGCCAGGACCGTCGCGGTCGTGGTGCCGTCACCGGCCACGTCCGAGGTCTTGGAGGCCACCTCCTTGACCATCTGGGCGCCCATGTTCTCGAACTTGTCTTCCAGCTCGATCTCCTTGGCCACGGTCACGCCGTCTTTGGTGACCGTGGGCGAACCCCAGGTCTTGTCGATCACAACGTTGCGGCCCTTGGGCCCCAGGGTGACGACCACTGCATCGGCAAGGGCCTTGACACCGTTCAGCATGGCCTCGCGGGCCTTCATATCGTATTTGATAATCTTTGCACTCATTTGAATAAACCTCCGTTGTCGCTCTGAGTTGATTAGTCGATCACGCCAAGAACATCGTCTTCACGCATAATCAGGTATTCTTCACCTTCGATTTTGACCTCGGTTCCGGCGTATTTGCCGAACAAGATGCGGTCGCCCTTTTTGATCTCCAGCGCAATGCGCTTTCCATCGTCGCCGACCTTGCCGTTGCCTACCGCAACCACCTTTCCTTCCGCCGGCTTTTCCTTGGCCGTATCCGGAATGATGATTCCCCCCTTGGTGGTGGTTTCCTCCTCCACGCGCCGAACGAGAATTCGATCCTGCAATGGTCTGAGTTTCATGATTCAACCTCTCCTTTTTCGAATTTCACATATGATCCCTAAGCCGTTTTACGTGACGAATTCTTTCATTGTCGGTGTGCAGTACTGCTCTGCGACGGTGTCAGCGTCACCTCCCTTCCCTTTTTGAATGTGTGTCGGAATTCATAAACCGCGGTATATCCAAAACCGGTTACAATCGGTTGTGCCGCTCTGATACGAAGCGGCTGCCGGCATTTTTCCCAACCCTGGGCTGGGGTGGATGAACTGTTTGAATTTTTGGCATAGCCTGAATGGGCTCCGTTTCTTCTTAAACCCGCTGCAGAGCGATCCTTTCCGTTGGAAGGACCGGCCGGACAATGTGACGCAACTTCATATGAATCGGGTTTGAGGAAAAAGGATGCCCTGTCAGGAGTCATCGCCCGCTTTGCTTGGTTTCTCCGACGATGATGCCTTTTGGGTATTGTCCTCTTTTTTCTGGGGAGACGCGGATTTTTTCGTGTTCCGGGCGTAGTCGGTAACGTACCAGCCCGACCCCTTCAGGTGAAAGCTGCTTTGGGAAACCAGCCGGTGCAGCTTTCCCGAGCAGTGGCTGCATCGGGCAAGGGGCTTTTCCGAAATTTTTTGCAGGGCTTCTTGGATCCTGCCGCATTTGGCGCATTCATACTCGTAGATCGGCATCTGACTTGCATCCTCCTGAAAAAGCAAACGAATTTGTTCGAAACCCAAGCTGATCAACTATAGGTATACTTTTTCCGTTGTCAAGGCAGGGCCGGCGGGCTCGGAAAAAATTTTTCAGCCTTCGAAGCCGTCGAGGGGGCGCCGCCATTTTTCGAAAAATTCCAGCACGGGCGGCATTCCGCCGAAGGTGACGGGGGACAGGATCTGGTGGGTGATCTGATGAACCCGGATCTCTTCTGCCTGCTTTTCCTCGAAGCTCGCCTCGAAGTTCTGCAGAAACTTGCTGAACCGGACGATGTGGATCAGTTCGTGTGAAACGATATAGAGCACAAAGGGAAACAGGGACAGCCCCGGCCGGTCGTTCAGCGCGTCCAGTATGGCATGATCCTGGAGGCAGATTTTGTAAAAATCATAGGCGGTCGAGCCGAGGGAAGACGCCGGATGCCGGCCCACGTATCGGATGATCTGGGCAAAGGGGCCCTGGACGATCTCGCCGGGTTCCAGATCCCGGAGGGTCTTGACGTCGAACCGCGGCCGCAGCCACTGGCTGGCGGACATCTTGAAGTGGTTGCTGATCAGCTCTTCTGCCATGGCCACGGCATTGTTGACCTCAGAGAGCTGAGGGGCGATGAAGCAGGCAGGGTTCGCATCCATACAACGCTGATAGCACAACCCTTTTGGCGGATCAATTCGAGTCTGGTAACTGGATCCTGGATGCTGGATCCTGGATGCCGGTCTTCGCTCCTTCGGAGCTACGCCCCGGCAGGCTGGATCCTGGATGCTGGATCCTGGCTCTCCGCTCCGCTTCCGTCTTCGCTCTATGAGCTACGCCGCGACAAGCCGGCCGGGATGACGGACTGGAAATGATGAAGCTCGTAGGTTGGGCTGAGAGAAGCGAAGCCCAACAATGAATTGCCCGTCGAAA
>CAYPFH010000521.1:0-2210 GCA_964409825.1 uncultured Desulfobacterales bacterium
CTGTCATCTGTCATCTGTCGTCTCGTCCTGAGCGAGGCGCAGCCGAGTCGAAGGGTCGTCTGTCAGATGCGAACCGATAAAACCGGCGCCGCCGGTCACCAGTGCTTTTTGCTGCATGAAAGTTCCTTTACTTGAGCCCGTGCCGCCAGTTCCAGATGCCGGGCCGATCCTTGATGGAAACCGCCGGAGGAACCGGTTCTTCCAGGGTCAGAAACAGGGTGTATCCGGCCTTTTGCAGGTACTGCCTTTCTTTTCGCAGATCGACGGGCCAGTTGGGAAAGACCCAATGGTCCGGCCCGTAGCGCGTTACCCAGAATGATTCTTTGCGCGGACTGAGCAGCGGTCGATCCGCTGGCAGGTCTTCGGCGGCGGTCCGGGAGATGCAAAGGGGCCAGTAGCCGTAGATAACGGCACCCAGCGGCAGCGGGCTTTGCCGCCCAAGGGCCGTGTAGTCGCGTTTGCCAAGCTCCGGGCTGACCACAGCGCCGGAAAACCCGAGGGGAATCAGGGACAGCAGGGCAGCGGGGTTTGCCAGATTGCAGAAGGGCCCGGCCCAGAGATTCAGCCCCCTGCGCCGGGGGAAAAGCGCCGCCTGCCAGGGCGCATTCAAAATGAAATCGCGCGCCCCTTTTTTCAGGATAAGGGCCACCTGGTCAACGATGTCCTTCTCGTTGTCCGGCCAGATCACCGGCGGAAGCATCCACCAGATTTTGCCTGCCGCCTTGCCGGATGCGCCGTCGACTGCGGCCCTGGAAAGCCAGCAGCCGGAATCCCCGCGGCCACTACTATGCTGAACGCTTCTAAAAACGGTGATCTCCGTCGGCGGTGCAGCAGATGTCCGCACCGGCACCGAAGGCGGCCGAGCCCGGGCGGCAAAGGATTCGGGCGTCTGCCGAACCGTCAACCGCTCGTCAAGGGCCGTAATTTCCCGTTCCAAATCCTTTTCCGTCCGATCGGTCAAAAACACCGGCGTCCCCTTGGGCGCGGGCTTTTTCGTCCCGAACTGGATCGTGTAGCGTCCTCCCTTGGGCACGAAGCGGCCGAGGCGATGGATCCCGTGCCATGGTTCGTCTTCGTATCCGACCCGAAGGACGTCTCCGGCTAGAAGATCGATTCTCGGTGCCAGGTCCGCCTTTTTCCCCCCGCCCCTGAGCCTTCCGATCAGGAGCCCGGAGCCGGTCTGGCCGTCTTTCGGGATCGGATTCCAGGGCCGCTGGGACAAGAAGCGGTAGTGGGTGCCCGGCCGCCCCAGAGCGTAGGAAAGAAGGGAAAGTGCCTCTTTTTTGGCCGCCGGGTCGGCGCCTTCGTCGCGAAGCATCCGGTAGGCGCTCACCGTATAATAGACGTAGTGGGGGCCTTTTTTGCGGCCTTCGATTTTCCAGGCCCGCACCTGGGGTACGGTCTTGAGCACCTTGACCAGAACGTCTAGGCTCAAATCGAGGCAGGAAAACAGGCGGCGGTCTTCGCCGTTTCCCACGTAGCGCCGCCGGCACGGCTGCACGCACCGTCCCCGCAGCCCGCTTTTCCCGCCAAGATAGCTGCTCCAGTAGCACCGGCCGGATACCCCGTAGCAAAGCGCGCCGTGGACGAACACCTCCAGGCCGAACCCCGGCGGGCAGGCCTGGGCCATGGCCCGGATCTCGTCGATGGAAAGCTCCCTGGGCAACACGGCCCGGGCGGCACCGAGACCTGCCGCCGCGTCAATCCCTTTGGAAAAGCTGATGTTGGCCAGGGTGGACAGGTGGATTTCTCCGGCAAACCCGGCCTGCCGCGCCAGCCTGACCAGGGCCAGGTCCTGGACGATCAGTCCGTCGGGCGGCCCCTGGCGGACGAGACGTTCGACGGTTTCCTGTACGGAAACCGTCTCATCGGGCTTGATCAGGGTGTTGATCGCGGCATACACCCGGGTTCCCTTCTCATGGGCAAGGGAGGCCAGCCCCGCCAGCTCCTCGATGGTGAAATTCTTGGCGGCCATGCGCGCCGAATACTGCTTGAGCCCGCAGTAGACCGCATCGGCACCGGCGGCAAGGGCGGCCAGAAAGGCGCTGCGGTTGCCGGCAGGGGCGAGGATTTCAGGAACCGGCTGCGGGGGCAGTTTCTTTGTCATTGCCTTGTCGTGTTTTGGGGGCACTTAGCTCGTATGAAACTTCGGTCGAAGCAAGCGGTAAAAACCGACCTGCCCCCGCCTTGGGTTTTGGCGGTTGGAGGGC
>CAYPFH010000522.1:0-2197 GCA_964409825.1 uncultured Desulfobacterales bacterium
GACGTCAATGTCCGGGTCAATAACGGGGATGTGACCCTCACCGGCACTGTTCCAAGTTGGGCCGCCAGAAGCGAGGCTTTCAATTCCGCTCTGTTTACACCCGGCGTCCTCAATGTAACCAACCGGCTGGCGGTCTCCGGTTTGAGCAGGACTTGGTAGACCCGTGCCGTTCAAAATCAAGATGCGCGGTCGCCTGGGCAGGGCACGGGGTCCCTGCCGAGGCGTAAAAAAGAAACCCAGAATAGTGAACGAGCCGAATTCAACAACGGCATTTTGAAGGTCTCTCTTCCCAAGTCCGAGGAAAGCCGGACCCAAAAAAATCCAGATCGAATCATGATCGAATCGCTGGCGCGATTCGGTCATAAGTAAAAGCGCAGAGACGCAGAAGAATAGGGCATATCGGCGCCCTTTCTCTGCGTCTTTATATGAAACTTGAGTCGAAGCATGCGGCAATAACCGACCTGCCTCCGCTTTGGGTTTTGGAGGTTGGAGGGCCACGCGCAGTCGTGGCCGGTATGGGGTCATTGCTGGCAACACGGACTAGACTGCGCGCGTCCCTCCACCGACAGGGGCTTGTATATTGAATGGACTTTTTATCGGCAGATGAAGGAAAAAACCATTGAATAACAATGTAATCCAATCTTTGCTGCAGCCGGCGGATACCAAGATCCTTCTATTGGTCATGGACGGTCTGGGCGGTCTTCCGAAAAAAGACGAGGCAGTAACCGAACTGGAAGCTGCCTTTACCCCGAACCTGGATGGAATCGCGGCAAACAGCGTTTGCGGCCTTCATCTTCCCATCGGAAACGGCATCACCCCCGGAAGCGATCCTGCCCACCTGGCCCTATTCGGGTATGATCCGATAGAATATCAGGTGGGAAGGGGTGCTTTGGCCGCGCTGGGAATCGGCTTCGATCTTCAGCCCGAAGACGTGGCCGCCAGGGGAAATTTCTGCACCGTCGACGAAAACGGCCTGGTGTCCGACCGTCGGGCAGGGAGGATCAGAACCGAACGGAACAAGGCCTTGTGCGAGATGTTAAAAGAAATCGAATTGCCAGGGGTCGAGGTGTTTGTCGAGCCGGTCAAAGAGTATCGCTTTTTGCTGGTTCTTCGGGGGCAAAACCTGTCGCCCGAAATCGCCGACACCGATCCTCAAACCACGGGAAAAAGCCCCCTTGAGCCGCGGCCGATCGAAGCCGAGGCGGAAAAAACCGCACAGCTGCTGAAAACCTTTCTAAAGCAGGCCCGCCAGATTCTGGCGGACCAGGAGCCGGCAAACATGATGCTGCTCAGGGGGTTTTCCAAACGCCCGCATTGGCCCTCGATGCAGGAGCGCTTCGGCATCCGATGCGCTGCGCTGTCGGGCTATCCGATGTATCGGGGTCTTGCCAAACTGGTGGGCATGGAAGTGATCAAGACCGGGCAGACGCTGAAAGAGAAAATCGAGGACCTCAAGGCGCACTGGAACGATTTCGATTTCTTCTACGTCCATGTCAAGCGGATCGACAGCGCCGGCGAAGACGGAGAATTCGATCGAAAGGTCGGGCTGATCGAGGAAGTGGATTGGGCGCTGCCGCAGATGTTGGACCTCAAACCGGATGTGCTGGTCGTTACCGGGGACCATTCAACGCCGGCGGCCTTAAAGTCCCACAGCTGGCATCCGGTTCCGGTGCTGATCCATTCCGAACACTGCCGGCCGGATACCGTCGTGTGTTTCGGGGAGCGTGCCTGCATGCTGGGCGGCTTGGGACCCCGTCTTCCCGCAAAAGACCTGATGCCCTTGGCCCTTGCCAACGCCCAGCGGCTGAAAAAGTTCGGAGCTTGAAATGGCGAAAATCATCGGCATATTGGGCCGCAACGGGTCCGGGAAAGACGAGGTGGCCGATTACCTGCATCGGCGGTACGGGTTTGCCAAGCTATCCATCGGCGATATCGTCAGAGACAGGCGAGAAAGAAGGAATCGATCAGGACCGGAAAGAAGAAGAGCGCTTTCATCTGACCCGCAGCATCGAACAGGCCGATGTCACTGTTTCCAACGACGGCACCCTGAAGGCGTTTCACCGGAAAATCGAGCGAAAGCTGGCCGATAGGCTTTACTTTTGAACGTATGGGTTTTCATGGCAATCGACCAGTTTGATCAATAGTGAACCTTTCCCCGAAGCCTCAGCACGTGTAGTGAACGGCCTCCGTGCCGTTC
>CAYPFH010000523.1:0-2158 GCA_964409825.1 uncultured Desulfobacterales bacterium
CCGATCAAGCTGCTGAATCGGCTTTTGGGCCGGTCCTATGAACTCGGCCTTCGACATTTCCGGCTGCACCTCGGTGACCACGGCCCGGCCCAAAATGTCGGTTTTCGCCCCGAGCAGCTTGCCGGATATCGGATGCTTGAGGGGCTCTTCGCGATACACGATCAGCCGGCGCTGCATTTTGATTTGGTGCTGCCCCAGATCGGTATAGAATGCGCCGTCTTCCGGCTGAATGACATAACCGGCAAGAAGGGGAAACTCGCGGTGAAGCTTGATGGCCAGACCTTCGGCCAACCTGGCAGCATCGGTCAGCGACTGAATCTCGTCATAGACGTCTTTCGTAGCGATGATTTCAGCGGTTTCCGTGTCGACGACCCGGCTGACGATCTCGGTGCCGTTTCGGGTCTGGATGATGCTGCCGGTGAGTACGGCACGGGCGGCGACAAGCCTTCCCAGTGTAAGAGCCGTGTCTTTGTCCACCAGCTCGCTCCGGCTCAGCTTTTGCTCCTGTAAGACCGCGTCGAGCCGCTCCCGCTCCACCAGCCGGAAGCGTTCTCGGGCAAAGAGAGCATCGATCAGCTGTTCCTGAAACCCTTCGGACATCGAAGAGACCGCTCCCTTTTGCTCGAAGGGCATCACGGTCATGCTCATCCGCTC
Organism: uncultured Desulfobacterales bacterium; assembly: GCA_964409825.1. Classification (GTDB taxonomy): domain Bacteria; phylum Desulfobacterota; class Desulfobacteria; order Desulfobacterales; family CAFBRK01; genus JAIPEL01. Next base: position 655 of record CAYPFH010000523.1, read on the forward strand.
GGAAAGTTGAAGGGCCTGGGGGATCTCCCGGTTCACCTCGATCTGGGTCGAAGCGCTGTTGCCATCGTCGTCGGCGGCATCGATCCGCAGGCGGTTTTTGCCTTCTTCCAGATCGACGGTGCAGTTGAAAAAGACAGCGGGGCTTTGTCGCCGCAGTACCGGCTCGTCGTTGACGAACAATTCGACGACTTTTGTGTCGTCCCGGACTTCGCCTTCCAGGAAGATCTTTTCCAGGTACACGGTTTGGCGCTCTTGCCAGTCTTTGAGGCGGATCAGGGGCGCTCCGGTGCGGCCGGTGTTCACCAGCCCGGCCAGGACCCGGGCCGCAAGCGATGGCGAGCGGTCTGCCAGCAGCAGGGCGGAAGACCCACCGGTTGAACGCAATCGTTCTTCTGTCGTCTCCTCCAGGTCGATGATGGCTTCTGTTTCGTTGCCCAGCCGGTCCACAGCCACCAGCCGCACCGTTTCCCCTACCGCCGCGGTGCCGGAAAAAAAGACTTCCTTTCCCCGCCGGGTGTCCAGGGGGACGGCATCGATTTCGATTCGGATCACCTCCGACGCATCATAGGCAGCGCCGGATAAGGACACGGCAGGCAGGCCGTTCAAACCGATCCGTTTTACCTCGTCTACGGCAATCACCGGTCCTCTTCGGTCCACATGGATGAAAAAGGACTTTTGACGGCGCTGCCCGGCCAGATTCCGGGCCGCGACTGCGATGGTGTGGTCTCCTTCGGCCAGGGAAAGAGGCCGATTGAAATCGACCCGCTGCCGGGCTCCTTCCAGAAACACGGGCACGCCGTCGATCTTTACCGAAGACACATAGTTGAGATCTTTTGCGGTGCCGGAGACGACCACAGGATCGTCCCGGGTCCAGATTTCCGTTTCGGAAAAAGCGACGGTGAGCCTGGGCGGCGGGAGCGGCTGTTTTTGGGCCTGGATCATGGCCTGCCGGACCCGGTCGAGATAAAACCGGGCCTTGGCGGTGGGATATTCTTCGATGGACCGGTGTAAAAAGGAGCGGGCTTCTTTCAGCTTTCCTTGCTGATAGTGGATGACACCGATTTCCCGGGAGGGGAAGTAATCGATGAAGTGCATGCCGTAGGTGCGGGCCATGCGCTGGTCCCGCGCCCGCTGCCGAATGGCTTTATTCAGATCGGTGAGAGCCTCTTTAAAATAGCCGCCTTCGGCGTAGGAAAGGCCCCTTTCATAATAGTTCCACCAGCGGTGGCGAAACGCTCCTTCCACGGTGCCGTAGGATTTGCCCTCTTTGACGTAGACCGGGGCCTTTTCTGCTGCGCAGCCAAGCCACGAAGATAGCCCCGCAATTCCTATCACCAGAACGATGGCTAGTTTGAAGCAGGCAGCCGTGGAAGGAAAACGCGTCATGGTCAATTCCTTTGACCTTCCCGTTGGCGTCGATGTGCTGTTCAAGCGGCTGTCAAAGGGCTGAAAATCCGGCAGGAATGCTCCTTTGCGCTTATCCGGAATCCTCAAGCTCCAGTTT
>CAYPFH010000524.1:0-2147 GCA_964409825.1 uncultured Desulfobacterales bacterium
CTCTACGCGGCCTTGATGGCGAGTTTTGGCCGGCAGGAGAGTCGACGCCCATTGGACGCCGGCGCCCACCTTAACCAGGGGCCTTCGATTCGGGGCAATGGATCAGTGCCTCTTCGCCAGTTCATATCCTGCATGGGTGGCGCTGAAGATATCTCCAACCTCCCTTGCGTCGCCGATGATCTCAACCTTTTTGACGACGCCGGCGATTTCTTCCGCCGGTTGAGCTGCCGACACCATGCCGGAGGCGATCACCACGGTTTCAAACGGATCCAGGAACTTGCTTACCCCGTCCTGTTCGACCTCAACCCGGTCGGGGAAAAATCCCTTGACCGTCGTGTGGGGCATCATGCTCACGTTGGGCATCTTGTCGAGCCGCATCAGCAGAAGCTTCCGGGTGATTGCCTCCATCATGCTGCCGATCGGATCGGTCCTCTTGGTGGCAACGACCTCAAATCCCTTCTTTCCGAGCTTTTCGGCGATTTCAAGACCGATTCGCCCTGCCCCGATCACCAGGATCCGCCGGCCCCTGACTTCTTTTTCGGCTTTGAAAAACGCTTCGGCCGTCAATGTGTACCGGTCTTCGAGACCGGGAATTTTCGGAATATTGGAAACGGCGCCGGCCGCCCAGACCAACAGGTCCGGCCGGAGGCGGCGGACATAGTCCAAATCCACCCTCGTAGAGAGCGAAATCGTGGCGCCGCAGTTTGTCGCCGAACGGACAAGGGCCTCCAGTCCGTCTTTCATCTGCTCTTTGCCCGGCGCCTGCCAGGCCAAGTGGAACTGGCCCCCGAGGCGGTTCGACTGCTCGGCCAGCGTCACGGAATGGCCCCTCCGGCTCAGGTAGAAGGCCGCGCTCATGCCGGCGGGGCCGCCGCCTGCCACAAGCACCGAAAGCGCGCGATCGGTCTCGGTCAGGGGTGAAAGGCCGACCTCGGGATTCAAATTGCACCCGAGGGACTGGCCGCTTTTCATGCGGTGAAGGCATCCCTGCAGGCAATAGCCGCAGTAGCGGATCTCGTCGTCTTTTTCAGCCCGCCATTTGGCCAGCAGCTCCGGATCTGCGATCAGCGGCCGTCCCAGGGCGATCATGTCGGCGAGCCCTTCGTCGATCACCTGCTGAATCCTTTTTCTTCTGCCCATCCGGCCGGCGGCGACGACGGGCAGAAAGGTCTGTTCCCGAATCCAGGCCAGCGCAATGTCCTGGGGCTTTTCGGGAAGGCTGCCGTGGTGGAAGTACCAGGGGGGGCTGAAGCAGGCATTTCCCATCCCGACATGAACCGCACAGACCCCGGCGTCTTCGGCAAACTCGAGAAGCGAGAGCCGGGCTGCGCTTCCGGCGCTGAATTCGGGAGCCATTTCATCTCCGGATATTCGGAGCAGGCACGGGAGACCCGGCGCTCCTTTCATCGCCCTGGACACGGCCTCGCGGGCAAACAGCATCCGGTCCCTTCCGAACCGATCCTCCCGATGGTTCAACCTTTCGCTGAGAAACTGGGAAACGAGATACCCGTGGCCGGCCTGGATTTCGATCATATCGAATCCGGCGGCCGCCGCCTTTTGCGCTGCGCCCTGGTATCCGGCCAGGATGTCCTCGATCTCATCTTCTTCCAATACGGCAGAAACGAGGCCCTCTCTGGCAATGCAGGTCATCACCGACGGCGCCTTGGGGGCCTTTCCGGTCAATTTCGGATTGGCCGCCGCCCCGGCATGGTTCAGATGAAGGCAGGCCAGACGGTCTTCTTCATGAATGACGTCTGCGATTTTCTTCAACTCGAGTTCGCTTCCATCCAGATGGACGCAGGGCTGTTTCGGGTGTTCCCTGCCGTCGGCCGTCACCGACACCGGCTCTACAATCACCAGGGCCGGTCCTTGCCGGGCGATCTGCCTGTAAAAGACCAGCTGCCGGTCGGTCACCGATCCGTCCGTATTGCCGAAGCCGAGTTTGATCGGTGGAAACACGAACCGGTTTGCCAGCCTGACATTGCCAAGAGCGTAGGGCTCAAACATCCGATTCATCGCAGCTCCCTCCTGAGTGCTCGATGGCATAATTTCGGTGACGTATTCCAGATCAAAAAAAATTCACCGCCGAGACACAGAGGACGCAGAGAAAACCTTCACGATCTTCTCTGAGCATCCTCCGCGTTCTC
>CAYPFH010000525.1:0-2134 GCA_964409825.1 uncultured Desulfobacterales bacterium
ATGTTGTTGGCCACGGTGATGCTGCGCACGCTGGTGCCGTATCGCTCGGCGATCGTCGACAACGCTTCCCCGGGGCGAACCCGGTGGTGGACAAACGCCCGCTGAGGTGCGGTCGATTGGGGGATTTCGTCGATTTTGGCCAGAAGGGTTTCCCCCGTGCCCGGAGGCAAATTCAAGTCGTAGGGGTCCGGAGGCAGCACCCCGTAGCGCAGCTCGGGATTGAGATCCTTGAGTGCGGCGACGTCAACACCGATCACCCCGGCGGCATCTTTCAAGTGCATCTGACGTGAAACAGTCACCGTTTCGTAGTCGAAGGGCGGGTCGACCTCGACCTTGTCTATACCGTATTTTTCCATGTTTCCGATGATGTGAAGCGTCGCCAGAAACCGGGGAACGTAGCGTGCGGTCTCGCGGGGAAGCCGCTCGTAAAGGTCCCAGAAATTATCCAGATAATTGATGTTCTGATAGCGGATCACCCGCAGCACCCGGCCCTCACCGCAGTTGTATCCGGCCAGCACGGTCGTCCAGTCGCCGAAAATATTGTGCAGTTCTTTCAGATAGGCGATCGCCGCCTTGGTGGCCTTTTCCGGGTCCATGCGCTCGTCGATATACATGTCCCTCTTCAGGCCGAACTTATATCCGGTTGAGGGAATAAACTGCCACAGTCCAAGAGCCCGGGCTTTGGAAAATGCCTTGACTTTGTATCCGCTTTCGATCAGGGGCAGCCAGGAAAGTTCTTCCGGAAGGCCGGCCTCTTTGAGAGCGGCAACGATATGGTCCCGGTAGCGGCCAGAGCGGCGATAGGATTCGAGGAAAAAATTTCGTTCGCCGCCGGTGGTAAACCGGTCGATCTCCATCTGTACATAGCGGTTGACTTCCCGGGGGATTTCATCGTGTTCGCCGTTGACCACGATGTTGCGTGAAGCGTAGATTTCCAGAATTCTTCTGGAAATCAGAAAGCGCAGGTCCTCTTTTTGCTGGATCCACTCCGCATCGTCGTAGGCTTCCACCTTCAGAATCAAAGAATAGGCCTGGTCGAGTGCTTCAAGGGCGTTTTCCAGCTCTCCCTTTTGCCAGAAATCCTGTGCGACCTGAACGTAGTCTAAGGCTTCGTCCAAATAGGCTTGGACGCTTTTCTCTTTTGGTGCCGGCTGCCGGATCGAGGGCGCTTCGGCAGCAGACTCCGCCGCTTCGTCGAGTGGCTGGGCGACAGGCGCGGAATAGATCCCTTCGTAGGGCAAAGGATGACCTTCGAAGGGGTCGTTGAAAGCGGGCTCGGTGCGAGGGGGCGTGTCTGTCAACCTGTCCGGAGTCGGTGCCGGTTCGGCCTCGGCCTGGATGGATTCTGCCGGAGATGCCGGCTCATCTGAGGTCTCCTGAACGCGGAGCAGGGATTGGGAACAGCCCGATAGAGCGAAAAACATCAGAAAAACCGTGGATATGCAGGCGAAGCGATTCAATTGTGTAAACATTCCGTTATGATGGGTTCAGGGGTTAGTTTGGATGTGGATTACAGGACGCGGCAAAAACTGTCAAGAGTTTATCCGCAGCGTAGTTTTCAGACGGCGTCCGGTTTCCGATAATCCGGCGGTATTTGTCTGGGCTGACAATGAAATGATTGACGTGTCTTGGGAGGTAGGGTATGAATCGGTTTTTCGCGCTTATTGTGGGGGTCGACTCGGAGACGGTCGGGATTCTTTTCTGCAACCGTGAAAACTCGACGCCGTGTGGCCCTAAGACCGAATCCCGCCATGGCGGGGTTCTAGATGTTAAAAACAGCCTGTGGCCAAACGCCCGTTTCAGCTGCTTTTCTAAAAAGAGGTCCCCGATTGACAAGTATGGGCACGATCGCTTTCGGATGGAAAAAATCGTCATTTTCTAAAGAAAATAGCCGAAAAAGAAAAAAAATACTTTCAATATTAAGATTAAACTCTAATTAATGCCATCATTTGGCGTTTTTTGCTATATATCAGGTTTGCGCTTTGGGTCAAATTTCATTAGAAATCACGGTTTATGCAAGTTTGATGCGTCTTTGGCAATTGTAGACAATCTGGCTGTGATTTCAGAGGGTTGTGAATTTTCTGGGCCAGCGTAGCTCAGTTGGTAGAGCTACTGATTTGTAATCAGTGGGTCG
>CAYPFH010000526.1:0-2128 GCA_964409825.1 uncultured Desulfobacterales bacterium
AAAGAGATTTGGCTTCCGGATATTCTAAGAGGTGACTGCTACATGTTGGGGTAGTGTAGAATCCCACATTGAGGCGGCAGCAAGGGCTTGAATTTTTCACAATGAGTTGACAGGAACGGTTCGGATTTCGGATTAAATGGCCTCTTTGCAAGGGGCCATTTTTATTTGGAAGAAACAGGGCGATGAGTGCAGGCACACCCATCGCCCCCGAACCGGAGGCCGTCTGGCCTCTCAACGAAATGCGGAGCCATGATAGCGTATTTTGACCTGGATCTCAATGAAATTGCGAAAAGCAGCGGCGCTTATCCCTGGCCGTGTCCTTGCGCCTGCGGCCGATGCGGACATCTGAAAGTTTGGGGCCACGGCCTGGTGGCGATGATTTTTGAAGGTTTTGCCACCGCGCTTAAAATCCGCCGCTACCGGTGTCCGATGTGCGGCTGCATCATCCGGCTGCGCCCCAAGGGATATTTTACACGTCACCAGAGTGAAACGACAACGATCTGCAGCACGTTGTCTCAGCGTCTGGCCACCGGACGCTGGCCGGTCGGCTGTGTTGCCAACCGCGCCCGGCATTGGCTGGCCTCGCTGAGGCGAAATGCGCTGGCGGTGTTCGGGGTGCCGGCACTGGCCGATCTGATGGCGGCTTTTGACCGGCTCATCGAGATGGGCCGCGTTCCGGTCAGCCGGACAGTTTAATCTGTCGTTGGGATCGGCTTAGGGCAAGCCCACCGAACTGTGCCGGCGACAGCACCGATTTGTTCGTTTATGGCAGGGCAAACTTTACCGAAAGGAGCCTTGCCATGGACGAAGAGCAAAAAAAGCAGATTGCGGTCTTCCGTTTCGGGGTCATCGCCGATTTTGTCACCGGCCCGAGGCTGCCCCGGCCCGAACGGCGGCGGCTGTTAGCAGAAAAGTGCGCCCGAAAATGGACCATCCCGTTTTCGGATCGCACCCGCATCGGCAAAAGCACCGTGCGCGACTGGATCGCGCGTTACCAGGCCGGCGGACAAAAACTCGAGGCGCTGTATCCGAAGGACAGAAGCGACAGCGGCAAATCGCGCAGCATCGACGAAGAGACCGCCGCCAATCTGGTCCAGCTTCGCAAAGAGATGCCCAACGCCACCGTGGCATCGGTGATCGAGGCCATGCACCGGCGAAGGTTAGTCGAGTCTGGGACCGTTTTGGCACCGACCAGCGTATGGCGTTTTTTTGCCCGCCACGGGCTGATGCCTTCGGCAGCGGCGCCGGCGGTGGACCGGCGCAAGTTCGAAGCCGAACTGCCAAACGACATCTGGCAGTCGGATGTGATGCACGGCCCGAAGGTCATGGTCGACGGCCGTCGCCGAAAAACGTATCTGATCGCCTTTATCGACGACCACAGCCGCCTGGTTCCCCACGGCGCCTTTTACCTGTCGGAGAACCTGGACGCGTTTTTAAACGCCTTCGAACAAGCCCTGCTCAAGCGCGGCCTTCCCAGAAAACTTTATGTCGACAACGGCTCGGCATATCGCAGCCGCCAGCTGGAGCATATCTGCGCGCAGCTTGCGGTGGCCATGATCCACGCCAAGGCCTACCAGCCGCAGGGCAAGGGCAAAATTGAAAGATTTTTTCGAACCGTCCGGATGCAGTTTTTGCCGACGCTGGCTGCCGATATAGTCATAGACGCGCTAAACGCCGCCTGGCAGCCATGGCTGGATGGCTACCACCAGCGCCGCCACTCGGCCACCGGACAAACGCCCTGGCAGCGGTTTGCAGAGCGCATGCAGTGTCTTCGCCCGGCCCCGGAAAATCTCAAAGACTACTTTCGGATCGTAGCCAGACGCAGGGTGGCCAAAGACCGCACCGTCACCCTCGACGGCCGCCTGTTCGAAGCACCGGTTTCTTTGATCGGAAAACGCATCGATCTTCTCTACCACAAAAGCGATATCGGCCGCGTCGAGGCCCGGTTGAACAACCAAAGCTACGGGTTTTTGCGCCCCGTGGATCTTGCCGTCAACTGCCGCGTCAAACGCGACCGCAACCGCAATACCCAGATCGCACCCACCAAACGGCCGGCGCCCAAGGGCGGCAAAGTCTGGTAACCGCTAAAGGAGCTTACATCTATGACGCCTCATTACCGCATGTTCTT
>CAYPFH010000527.1:0-2127 GCA_964409825.1 uncultured Desulfobacterales bacterium
CGTCCCTCCACCGGCAGAGGCTTCGGGGGAAGTTTCAGTATTGATCAAACTGGCCGGTTGAGACCAAAAGGTTCGTATAAATCTCCCGCCGGAAAATCTTGAATCTTGAATCTTGAATCTGGAATTTTGAATCACGCCGCGGTCAGCGGCGTGGCTGTCATCCGACCCCCTGGCTACGGCGGTGACGGCCCCTGATTGAGTTTTTCCCGCTGACGCTTTTGAATCTGCCGCTGGTGCCAGGTCTTGCCTCTGCGGCGGCCAGGCTCTTCTTCGATCGTTTCTTTCTCGGGCTGCGAATCGGCCTCCATTTTCTGGTCGGGGCCTTCGGCTTGCTCAGGAGGTGCAGATTCTTCTGAGCCTGAAAGGCGGTTTTCCCGCCGGAGCTGCTCGAGATATCTACGCTGCTCCATTTCCCGCTGCCGGGCCTCTTGTGGATCGTGGGGCACCTCTTTTTCGGTATTGACGATGGTAGCACCTTCGGGCGGCGCCGTGTTGGTATAGTGAAGGACGCCGTCTTGATCCCTCCAGGTGTAGACGGTGTTCTGCGCTACCGCTGCCGGTGCAGCGATCAAAACGGCCAGACAAAAAACATAAATAGGAAATAATTTCATATGAATCACCCTTTCACTGAATCACCCTTTCACAGGAATTGTCTCGGTTTCACCTTAAACCATAATCCCTTATAGAAAGGATAAAAGGGACCTGGAAAAGAGGGCACTGTAGCTCCAACTGTAAACAGGCGGTCTTGAAGCCGGTTTTGGGCGTCTATCGGTCGGACAGGGCGGCCACGCCCGGAAGCACCTTGCCTTCCAAAAACTCCAGGGAGGCGCCGCCTCCGGTGGAAACATGGGAGATGTGCTCCTGCACGCCGGCCTTTTTAACCGCTGCCGCCGAGTCTCCCCCGCCGACCACTGTCATCGCGTCCCCTTTGTCGGTGGCGCCGGCCAGGGCCCTGGCCACGGCATAGGTCCCTTCAGCGGTGGCTTCGATTTCAAATACGCCCATGGGGCCGTTCCACACGATGGTTTTGGCCCTGGACAGCATTTCCTCGAAGATGCGGATGCTTTCAGGGCCGATATCCAGCCCGATCCACCCGGGCGGAATCCGGTCTGCCGCCACCTCTTTGAGCACGCCCACTTTCCCGGCCTTAAAATCGAAATCATCGCTGATGCGGCAATCCGCCGGAAGAACGATCTTTTCGCCGCCGCGTTTCAGAAGCTGGGTGGCCAGCTCGATTTTGTCGGCCTCCAGCAGGGAGTCGCCGATTTCAAAGCCCTTGGCCTTGAAAAAAGTGTAGGCCATCCCCCCGCCGATCAGCAGGCGGTCGACCTTGGGCAGCAGGTTGTCGATCACGTCGATCTTGCCGGAAATTTTGGCGCCGCCCAAAATAGCGACAAACGGCCGTTGAGGTGCCTGGGTGACTTTTCCAAGGTAGTCCAGCTCCTTCATCATCAAGTATCCGGCGGCGGATCGGGCCATGTGGTGGGTCACCCCTTCGGTGGAGGCGTGAGCACGGTGGGCGGTGCCGAATGCATCGTTGACATAGACATCCCCCAGTTTGCTGAGGCGTTTGGCAAATTCGGCGTCGTTGTCGGTCTCGCCTTTATGGAAGCGAAGGTTCTCCAGCAAAAGCACTTCGCCGAGCCGAAGTTCGGCAGCGGCATTCTCCGCTTCCGGCCCGACACAGTCATCGACGAACCTGACGCTGCGGCCCAACAGTTCGGCCAGGCGATCGGCGCAGGGGCGAAGGGAAAGTTCGGCCACCGGCGACCCCTTGGGCCGCCCGAGATGGGACATGAGAATCAACCGCCCGCCTTGCTTCAGGATATAGTCAATGGTAGGCAGGGCGGCGCGGATGCGCTGATCGTCTGCCACCTGCCCATTTTTCAAAGGCACATTGAAATCGACTCGCATCAAAACCCGCTTGTCTTGAAGATCGAGATCTTCCACCGTGAGTTTTCTCATGACATTCCTCCATTTCGAGATCGTTTCCTGCCCAGCGGTTTGTCGGAAAAGAGAAACGTTCCTGTTTGTCTAAGGCCAAGGCAGGAAAATGCAATAACGGCTGTTACTCTACCACCGAATTGCCATACTGAAAAGAGGGCCGGAATGTTGGGTACAACTGAT
>CAYPFH010000528.1:0-2126 GCA_964409825.1 uncultured Desulfobacterales bacterium
CCAAGGCGGGGGCAGGTCGGTTTTTGCCGCCGGCTTCGACCGAAGTTTCACATAAACGGTTCTCGACTCTTCAGCGCCGGCAAGCCTTGGTCATGACTCGCGGCGCCGGCGAAGGTAGTCGTCATAGTCATGGCTGGTAGAGACCCGGTCGTAGTCATCGAGGAGGGCTTCGGCCATGACCTTGCCGTGCCGGCTCCGGAACAGCCGGCGGGCTTCGATGAGCGTGTCGACGTCGACTTCGCTGTGGAGAAAGTGAAAAACAGCCTCGGAAAAGATGAAGCCGGTCTTGTGCCGCAGCAGCAGCGCACGGTAGCAGGTGGCCAGGCGGGTGTAGAAAGTCCGGGTGTTGAACTCCAGCAGCCGACGCCGGATGTCCGGCAGGGCGTTTCGCTCGTACAGGCGTTTTTGCTTCAGGTCGTAGACCAGTGTGTTCATGGTAAAGTCGAGTGTTTCCAGCAGATGGGCCAGGGTAGGGGATAGCCGCAGTTTGACCAGGACGACAAAATCCTTCATCAGGCAAAGGTCCATGTCGTAGCCGCATCCTTCGGGCCGCCACCGGATGCCGCCCAGGTCCGTTGTTTCGAAGCGGTCCTTCGGGAATCGCTCGGAAAGCACCGTGTCTTTGTCCACCCGGTTGATGAAAAGGTCCAGGTCCCTGGTTTCCGGCCGGTACCCGTGAATCGCTTCGATGGCCAGGTTTCGGATTGCGCCGCCCACCAGGTAGACCGCCGCGGCCGGAGGAAGGCGACGGTGCAGTTCGCCTATGGCCGCGTCCACCGACGGCTGAGACAGGAAGCGGGTCACCCGTTTTTCCAGGCCGGTTATGTCCATTGGTTCGCCAGAAAGGGGGGCGCCGATCATTGCCCCCTGAAAGTAAAAATCAGGCGCTGCCTATGGGTGTGCGCGGCGAAGGGAAAGCACAGCGTTGGCAAGGAAAAGGAGCGCCGCGCCGACCCAGCCAGCGGCTCCCAGAAAGGGTTCGCCCGCCAAAAACGGGCCGAGCAGGGCCGCCAGCAAAATCCGGGTCGATGAAATGATGCTGCCCTCCACGGCGGTCACGTATCGAAAGCCGAGGGTGAGGAGAAACTGACCGGCGATTCCGGCGGCAGCGCACATCAATAGATAGTAGAGTTCTGTCTTATCCGGCCAGAAAAATCGCTCGTGAAATCCGAGAAACATGATCGCCGATCCGATCCCGAACATGAAAAACAGCACCGTGTTGGTGTCGTGATACCGCCGGCTGACGTTCAGATAGATGATCGCCAGAGAAGCGAAAACGCCCGAGCCCAGTCCCCATAAATTGGTAGTTTTAACTGCGATTTTCTCCGGTGCCAGGATCAGCCAGATGCCGATAAACGCCGCTCCCACCATGGCCGTAGCAACGGGGTCTCGCTGATGGCGGAGCCCCACCCAGGAGATCAGCGCCACAAAAACCGGGTAGGTCATGTTCAGGATGTTGGCCTCGGCCACCGAAGTATATTTTACCGCATTATAAAAGCAGTATACGGCCACGCAGTTGGTCACGGTCCTTCCGATCAGCAGGTGGTACCGCCGGGGCCTGGGCAGGCTGCGGCCGGCACCCATCAGCAGACAGACCACGCAAAAACCAAGCAGAAACCGGGCGAACACAAAGTAGGCGGGGTCGATGACCGCTTCTGACTGGGACCATCGGATCGCCACGGTGGAAAAATAAAAGCAAAAAGCCGAGCCGAACACGGCAAGGCTGCCGCCGAGAATTCGTGGGTCGGTCAGCTTCCCTCCTAGTTGGCCCGTAGGGCGGTTCTCGGTCATAGGGAATGGGTGTCAGATGCCGGAGGTCAGATGTCGGATGTCGGCCGTTGAGACGACCAGGGTAAAGATCCAGGCCCAGAGGACCCGTCTTTGCGCTAAGCCCAGAAGGCATATAAAAGTTAAATCCGAAATTCGGATTTCGTGCTTCGAATTTTTCCTTCTTCATCAGTCCGTGTTGCCAGCAATGCCCAAAAGCCGGCCACGACGGAGCGTGGCCCTCCAACCTCCAAAACCCAAGACGGGGCAGGTCGATTATTGCCGCCGGCTTCGGTCGAAGTTTCACATAAGCCCCGCCGCTGGCCGGCGCGGCCGGTCAGTTTGATCAACTGTGAAAC
>CAYPFH010000529.1:0-2121 GCA_964409825.1 uncultured Desulfobacterales bacterium
GGAGGAACTGGCGGCGGAAGAAGGCTAGTTGGATCCTGGATCCTGGATCCTGGATGCCGGTTGCTGGATGCCGGTTGCTGGATGCTGGTTGCTGGATGCCGGTTGCTGGATTCTGGTTGCTGGATGCTGGATCCTGGATGCTCGTATGAAACTTCGGTCGAAGCCGGGGTTTTTGTAGGGCACGCCCTCTGTGGCGTGCCTTCATGAACGGCACGGAGGCCGTTCACTACACCGGCAGAGGCTTCGGGGGAAGTTTCACTTTTGATCAAACTGGCCGGTTGAGATCAAATGAACCAGAACCTTCACAATCCATTTTCCGCCCGCAGCATCTGCCAGGCGCTGTTGAACAAGGGGTTCGTCTCCAAGTCCCAGGCCAAGGAGCTGATAGACAAAAACGCCGTTATGGCCAGAAGGCTGCAGCAGCTCAAAAGCCAGCCCGACGGCCACACCTCTACACTGGTGGACGTCATCGGCGCTCTGAATCTCAAGCGGGCCGACGACCCGGAAAAACCGGTGGACGAGGAGATCATCACCGAAGCCCTGGCCGAGCAGTGGGAGCTTCCCTACCGCAAGCTCGATCCGCTCAAGCTCGATCTGAACATCGTCACCAAGACCCTGCCCAAGTCCTTTGCCAAAAAGCACATGATTCTTCCGGTGGCCAAAAAAGACGGCAGCCTGACCCTGGCCACCTACCGGCCTCTGGCCGGGGATTTCATGGAGGACCTGGTCCGGGCCGTGGACATGAAGGTAGATCCGGTGGTCTGCTCCCGGACGGACATCATCCGCCTGATCGACGAATTTTTCGGCTTCCAGCACTCCATTGCCGCCGCAGAGCATCAGTTCGGCGGGCCTGCCGTGGACCTGGGCAACCTGGAAATGTACGTCGATCTGAAAGAAGACGTCTCGGCCACCGACCAGCACATCGTCAAGGCGGTCAACCACCTGCTCAGCTACGCCTTCGACCAGCGGGCTTCGGACATCCATATCGAGCCGAAACGGGAGATGAGCGTGGTCCGGATGCGGATCGACGGCGTCCTGCATACGGTCTACAAGCTGCCGAAAAACGTGCACAATGCCACGATCAGCCGGATCAAGACCATGTCGCGGCTGAATATGGCCGAAAAACGGCGGCCCCAGGACGGGCGGATCAAGGCGGACAAGGGCGGCGTGGAGGTGGAAATCCGGGTCTCGACGGTTCCGGTGGCCTTTGGCGAGAAAGTCGTCATGCGGGTGATGGATCCGGACGTGCTTTTCCAGGATCTCGAAAATCTCGGCTTTTCCAAGGCCGACATGAAGCGCTACGACCGTTTCATCCGGATGCCCCACGGCATCGTGCTGGTCACCGGCCCCACCGGAAGCGGAAAATCGACCACCCTGTATTCCACCCTGCGCACGATTTCTTCTCCGGAGATCAATATCGTCACCGTGGAAGATCCGATCGAAATGATCCACGAGGAATTCAACCAGATCGGCGTCCAGCCGTCGGCCGGGGTCACCTTTGCCACCATTTTGCGGACCATCCTCCGGCAGGACCCGGACGTCATCATGGTCGGGGAAATGCGGGACCTGGAAACGGCTTCCAACGCGGTGCAGGCCGCGTTGACCGGGCACCTGGTCCTTTCGACCCTGCACACCAACGATGCGCCCACATCCATTACCCGGCTGCTCGACCTGGGCGTACCGTCGTATCTGATCCAGTCGACCCTGATCGGGGTGGTGGCCCAGCGGCTGGTGAGAAAAATCTGCAACTATTGCCGGGAATCCTTTCAAATGGATGCGGAAAAGCTCAGGGATCTGGGCATCGGCATCCCCGGCAACGGACCGGTCAAGTTGTTCAAGGGAAAGGGGTGCATCCGGTGCCGGGGAACCGGCTACCAGGGAAGGTCCGGCATCTACGAAGTGCTTCCCTATACCGAAGGAATCCGGCAGTTGACCACAGCCGACGCCGATCTGGAAGCCATTATCCGGAAGGCAAAAGAAGAGGGGATGGTCAACCTGCGGGACAACGCGGTTCGAAAGCTTCTTAACGGCGCGACCACCTACCAGGAAGTGCTGCGGGTGACCTGGGAGGAACTGGCGGCGGAAGAAGGCTAGTTGGATCCTGGATCCTGGATCCTGGAT
>CAYPFH010000530.1:0-2107 GCA_964409825.1 uncultured Desulfobacterales bacterium
TAGTAAATACAACATCTTATAGCGTTTTTCGGTAGGCTAAACCGGACACTAGTGATGTCAGATATCAAAAACCAGAAATCAGGAAAAAACAAAACTTTCCTTACTGGAATTTTTTGGACCTCGGACATCAGACCTCCGACACCGGGTTCTTTTTCCTGGCTTGACAGCTTATCAGCTTAGAGGCTCAGCGGCTCAGCAGCTATCAGCTCCTAAGCGGCGCGAAGCGCCTTATGCCATCACCGCCGAGGTGGCCTCCTCCAGGGTCGTTGCGCCTTCGGCCACCTTTCTTGCGGCATCTTCCTTTAGCGTCCGCAGAAGACCGGCCTGCCGGGCCGCGCGGGTGATTTCCTGGGCGCTGCGCCGTTTGAGGATCATATCCTGGACCATGTCGTCGATGGTCAGCACCTCGTAGATTCCGGTTCTGCCTTTGTATCCTTTGTCCATGCAGTTAAAGCAGCCGCTTCCCTGCACGAACTTGGCCCCCACGGCCTGATCCAGGCCCCAGTATTCCAGAGCGGCCTTCGGCGGTGAATGGGGCTTTTTGCAGTAGGGGCACACCCGGCGGACGAGCCGCTGGGCAATGGAGACCAGCATCACCGAAGCGACCAGAAACGGTTCGATGCCCATGTCGATAAAGCGGGTGATGGCCCCGGCGGCATCGTTGGTATGCACGGTACTCAATACCCGGTGGCCGGTCAGGGCCGCCTGCACCGCAATTGTGGCGGTTTCAGGGTCTCGGATTTCGCCGACCATGATGACGTCCGGGTCCTGGCGCATGATGGCGCGCAACCCCCCGGCGAAATTCATCCCGGCTTTTCGGTTCAGCTGGATCTGCCGGATTTTGTCCATCCGGTATTCCACCGGATCTTCCAGGGTGATGATGTTGATGTCCGGCTGGTTGATGCGTTTGAGTATGGAATACAGGGTCGTGCTTTTGCCGCTGCCGGTAGGGCCGGTGCTCAGGATCATTCCGTAGGGTTTGGTGATCATCGGTTCGAGCTTTTCCCGGTCGTCCGCGGCCATGCCGAGCTGCTCCAGAGAATAGATGCCGCTGCTCGTATCGAGCAGCCGCAGGACCATGTTCTCGCCGTAGATGGTGGGAAGGGTCGATGCCCGGATGTTGATCTCTTTTTTGTCCATACGGACCGAAAACCGCCCGTCCTGGGGGATCCGGGAAAGGGCAATGTCCATGTTGGCCAGGATCTTCAGCCGGGAGATGATCGGCAGGAACATCTTCTTGGGCGGGGCCGGTACCTCGTGAAGCTTTCCGTCGACCCGGAAGCGGACCTGTACGTAGTCTTTTTCCGGGCTGATGTGGACGTCGCTGGCTTCCTCCCGGACCGCCTGGGCGATGATCGAGTTTACGAGTCTGACCACCGGGGCTTCTTCGGCCATGTCATGAAGCGAGGAGACCTCGACTTCTTCCATGAGCCGCCCGGCCTGTTCCCCCTCTTCGGTTCGCTCCACCTGCATGTCTTCCAGGATTCCGCCGAGGCCCGAGTAGGAGCCGTACATGGTGCCGATCAGGTTGTTCAATTCCTGGTCCGTGCAGATCACCGCTTCCACCTCGGTGTTGGCGATTACCTCCAAGGCGTCCAGGGCGTTGATGTCCGTCGGATCGGTCATGGCAACGGTCAGCAGAAACTGGTCGTTTTTGAGCGGAACCGCTTGATATTTCTGGGCGACGTCCAGGGGAATCAGCTTGATCAGGTCCGGTTCCAGGGGGTAGCGGTCCGGCCGGTATTTCTTGATGCGGAGCTGTTGGGAGATCAGGTCGACGATCTGGGAGCCGCTCACCAGCCCCTCGCGAACCAAGTACTGGCCAAGTTTGAGGTTCAGACGCTTTTGTTCGATCACGGCGTGCTGAATCTGCTCTTCGCTGAGTAGGTCCGCTTCGACCAGCATCTCTCCGAGTCGTTTTTTGTCCCTCATAAAATTGCTCCGCAATAAAATCGCCGAGCAAAAAACCGCTCTGCGATTTTATAAGAAGCGGCTGCGCCGCTTAATTGATAAAGCTCGTATGAAACTTCGGTCGAGGCCGGGGTTTTTTGCAGGGCACGGCGTCCCTGCCGTGCCGATGTGAACGGCACAGAGGCCGTTCACTACA
>CAYPFH010000531.1:0-2107 GCA_964409825.1 uncultured Desulfobacterales bacterium
GCAGAGGGTGCGCCGAGAGATTTAGAAGTTCTTTCTCTGCGCCCTCTGCGTCTCGCGGTGAAAGTGTTCCGCCGATCCGGCCGGCTCCCCGGGCCGGGGGAGGCAGCCGGGGAACCGGCCGGCACCGCAGGGCGGAATCTGCGGTCCGGCGAATCGGGACAAAGCGTAAATCCACAAAATGTAAATGTCAATGTAAAAATAAGAGCGCACATTCGTGCTTAAAAAAATTTAACATTGTATTCGAATCCCGAGTTGTGCGATTTTTTCCGGAAACGCCGCGCGGGCAGGCGTAAAGCCCGCCCCTACGAGGCCGAGGCCCTCTGGCATGCAGAGGCGGGGGGGCAAGTGTTCGGAGAAGCAAAAGGGTAAGATGGAGATGAAGCCAGCAGATTCCCATGGGCTGTAGGGGCGGGGTTTATCCCGGCCCGCAAAAAACGAGAGCGGCAACTACCATGCAGCGCAAACCCGCCCGGAAAAAAATCCGCCTTCCTTTACCCATCTACGAAACCAAGCGGACGGCATTCATCACCATCGGCACCCATCTCAGGCACCCCTGGTTTTCCCTATTTCCGGAAATTTCCGGCAGGGTCGTCGAAATCTTGAAGGATACCGCTCTTGACACAGGCGCGAGGCTCTTTGCCTGGTGCATCATGCCAGACCACCTGTTGGTGGAGTGTGAAAACCTGGTCGGTTTCGTGAGACGCTTCAAGGGGCGGGCGACATCTGTCGCTCGTGCAGTTGATCGGGACCGCAGGCTTTGGCAGAGAAGTTTTTACGATCACCTGCTCAGAGCTGACGAGGACGTATTAACGCCCGCCCGGGGAAACCGAACAAAATCGAAGGGGCTACAATTGACCTACCCCGGTTTGTTATGAGGGCGGGGATCCGTCTTCGCTCTGGGAGCTTCGCCGCGACAGGTGAACCCCGCCCCTACGAGGCCTTGGTTCATTGGGTATGATAGGCTCGGGCTCGCTATACTTGGTCCGAGTAATCGCCGTAGCCTTCCTTTTCCAGGTCCTCTTCGGGGACGAACCTGAGGGCGGCCGAGTTGATGCAGTAGCGAAGGCCGGTGGGGGCAGGGCCGTCGGAAAAGACATGGCCCAGGTGGGAGTCGCCGTGGCGGCTGCGCACCTCGGTGCGGGTCATGAACAGCTTGCGGTCCTTTTTTTCGACGATGTGCTCCGGCTCCAGGGGCCGGGTGAAGCTGGGCCATCCGGTGCCCGAGTCGAACTTGTCCGCGGAACTGAACAGCGGCTCGCCGGAAACCACGTCCACGTAGATCCCCGGCTGTTTGTTGTCCCAGTATTCGTTTCTGAAGGGGGGTTCCGTGGCGTCTTTCTGGGTCACCCGGTACTGGAGGCCGGTCAATTTCGATCGGAGGGCCTCTTTGTCCGGTCTTTGGTATTTCGACGGGGCGGCTTTCTCCTTCTGGTCCTTTTCGATCTGGGCCCAGACCCTCTCCAGGAAGCGGTCCCGGCCGGAGCCGTACCGGTACATCTGATACCGGGTCGGACTCTTTTTGGAGTAGTCCTGGTGGTATTCTTCGGCTTTGTAGAAGCGGTCCAGGGGAAGGATTTCGGTGACGATCGGACGTCTGAAAACGTCGGCCGCGGCCAGCGCCCGCTTCGATTCTTCGGCGGCCTGTTTCTGGTTTTCATCGTGGGTGAAGATCGCGCTGCGGTATTGGCTTCCCCGGTCCACGAACTGGCCGCCGGCATCGGTGGGGTCGATGTGACGCCAGAAGATCTCCAGAAGCCCGCGGTAGCTGATTTTTTCCGGATCGTAGACCACCTGAACCGCCTCGTAGTGGCCGGTTCTCCCGGAGCAGACCTCCTCGTAGGTCGGGTTGTCCTTGTCTCCGCCGGTGTAGCCGGAAATGACCTCGACCACGCCGTCCACCTTTTTGAAATCCGATTCGGTGCACCAGAAGCATCCCCCGGCAAAGGTGGCCTTTTCAAGATGATTCGATGATGTTTCCATGGGCTGTTCTCCCGATCAGATCGCTGCCGCGATTGGATAAAGCGTTTCCGTTCTGCGAAAAAAAACCCCTATCGGGTTTTAGACCGCTTGTATGAAACTTCGTCCAATGCCGGGGTTTTTGTAGGGC
>CAYPFH010000532.1:0-2107 GCA_964409825.1 uncultured Desulfobacterales bacterium
ACCGGCAACACGGACGCGACAGAGCGCGTCCCTCCACCGTCAGGGGCTTCGACATCAGTTTCATATTTGATCAAATCCCGTTCGAGAACGGGACGGCAGGGCTCGATTCTGGATCTCACCTCGTTCGTCCGGAATAACGATTCCGGTAACTGAGACATAGTCTCGCTACCCAAGATGATTTGGTAAAAGGATCGTATTCATGAAACTGGCAATCAGCGGTAAAGGCGGAGTGGGAAAGACCACATTTTCTGCGATGCTCATCCGGGCCCTCAGCGCACGGGGGAAAAAGGTGCTCGCCATCGATGCGGACCCGGATGCCAATCTGGCCGCGGCAGTGGGCATACCCGGCGCCGACAAGGTAGTGCCCATCTCCGAGATGAAGGACATGATCTTCGAGCGGACCGAGGCAAAACCCGGTAGCATCGGGGGGTTTTTCAAGCTCAATCCCAAAGTGGACGACCTGCCCGACTCTCTTTCGGTCAAATTCGAAAACATCAAGCTCATGCGGCTGGGTGGCGTGAAAAAAGGCGGTGCGGGCTGCATCTGTCCGGAAAGCACCCTGCTCAAAGCCCTGGTTACCCACATCGTGCTGGCCAGAAACGAAGTGGTGGTGATGGACATGGAGGCGGGCATCGAACATCTGGGGCGGGGCACGGCCAAGGCCGTAGACAAGCTTATCGTGGTGGTCGAACCCGGACGGCGCAGCATCGATACGGCCGAACACATCCGGAAGCTGGCTTCTGAAATCCGCCTGGATGCCGTTGCCGTAGTCGGAAACAAGATCCGCAGCGAAAAAGATGAAGCGTTTCTGAAAAAATATCTGCCGGATTTCGAATTTTTAGGGTTTCTCCCCTACGACGACGCCCTGATCGAGGCGGACCTGAACGGGTTGTCCCCGTATGATGTCACTTCCCCGGCCGGATCGAAGGTCGAGGAAATGATCGGAAAAATCTTTTGACATATGAAGGTCTTGGGCATCGAATCGTCCTGTGATGAAACCGCCGCAGCCGTGGTCGTAGATGGCCGTAAGGTCCTTTCCTCGGTAGTCGCCTCCCAGGCAAAGGTCCATCATCCCTATGGGGGGGTGGTGCCGGAGCTGGCATCCAGAAAGCACATCGAAAAAATTACCGCAGTGGTGGATCAGGCGATCGACGCCGCCGGCATCGGCAAAACCGATCTCGACGCCGTGGCCGCCACCCAGGGCCCCGGGCTGGTCGGTGCGCTGCTGGTCGGCTTTTCCTTTTCAAAGGCGTTCGCCTACGGCCTCGGCCTGCCATTTGCAGGCATCAACCATCTGGAAGGCCACATCCATTCCGTCTTTCTCAGCAAGGACCCGCCGCCGTTTCCCTTCGTGGCACTGCTGGCCTCCGGCGGCCACACCTGCATCTATGAAGTAAAAGGCTTCACCCGCACGACCCTGCTGGGCCAGACCCTGGACGACGCCGCCGGCGAGGCCTACGACAAGGTTTCGAAAATGCTGGGGCTGGGCTATCCGGGAGGGGAGGTCATAGACCGCATGGCCGCCGCCGGCGATCCGGGCCGCATCGCTTTTCCAAGGTCCTATCTGGACCGGGACCGGTTCGACTTTTCCTTTAGCGGGATAAAAACAGCAGTCAAACGCTATATAAAAGACCACCCGGAAAGCAGAACAAACCAAGCGAACGACATCGCCGCCGGTTTCCAGGAGGCGGTGGTGGACGTGCTGGCAGAAAAGCTGATGCGCGCTGCGGCCGCTCGCCGCTGCCGGCATGTGGCCGTGGTCGGCGGGGTGGCCGCCAACCGGCGGCTGCGAGAGCGTCTCGGCTCAGAAGCAGACAACCGCGGTCTTTACCTGCACATTCCGCCGGTGTCCCTCTGCGGCGACAATGCCGCCATGATCGCCGCCGCCGCCTACCACCGCATTCAAGCCGGGCAGCGGGAGGGGCTGGATGCAGACGTGTACAGCAGGGTCAAAGCTGTTTAGCTGCTGAGCTGTAAGCTGTTAAGCCCTTAAGCTGGACGACCTTTTCTTGCCTACTTTTCATCGTCTCTTATGTGAAACTTCGGCCAAAACCGGGGTTTTTGTAGGGCACGACCTCCGTGTCGTGCCTTCATGAACGGCACGGAG
>CAYPFH010000533.1:0-2102 GCA_964409825.1 uncultured Desulfobacterales bacterium
CCGAGGCCCCGCTCGTATGAAACTTCATGTTCCCGGTTCGGCATGACGCTTCGGGCACTTTTTACGATTTAATCAATTTTGAACCCTGCGCCCTATCGCCTCAGCACCATCTCCATCCCGTCATGCGCAATCCGGGCTTCGACGCCGCGCTCTTTGCCCAGGTTCCGGATTTTTGCCCCCAGAGTCCGTTCGTCTCCCTCCAAGATCTCCGAGCCGCAGTGGGTGATGACCGCCCGGGGCACGCCTTCTTTTCGGCACCAGGTGAGCTGGGTCTGGACCGGCGCATGGCCGATGAGCGATCCGCTTACTTTTCGGACAAAGGATCGGGTCACGGTGGCGCCGTCGCCGATATAGACGTGAACGCCGGACAGCGCGTCCTGCCTGTTTTCGATGTACACCACATCCGGCACATAGAAGATCGAAACCCTTCCGGCGTCGACCCGGTAGCCGACCGCCGGTGCGCGGGTGGAGTGAATCACCGGAAAGGCTTCGAACCGGATTTTCCCGATCTGAAACGGCTCTCGGAGATTCACCTTCCGGCGCTCTTGGATCGGGTACGATGCCATGGATTCCCAGGCTTGTTCTGTGGCATACACCGGGCGCGGCGCGCCGTTTTTCAGGCCTCCGGCATGGTCCGGATGGGCATGGGTGATGGCAATGGCCGCGGCTTTGATCGAACCCGCTTGTTCGAGCCAGTCGGTGCCGCAGTCGATGCGGACGGTATCTTTGCGGTATGAAATATCCAGCGCGGTATGCATGAAATGCCGGCGGCTTCGGGATTCGATATAGCCGCGGGTGCCGGAGAAGACGAGCTTCATCGCCAGCCGGCTTCACCCACCAGGGGAACGAACCGGACCGCCTCCATTTCTTCCTGCTCGAACCGGTCTTCGGCCGTTTTTCGAAGACGGATCAGTACCTGCTGCTCCGGGACCGTTCCCACCGGAAGCACGAGCCTTCCGCCGACGGAAAGCTGCTCCTTGAGCGGTTCGGGAACCTTCGGGGCGCCGGCCGTTCCCACGATGCCGTCATAGGGGGCATGTTCCGGCCAGCCGAGGCTGCCGTCGCCTACTACGACGCGGATATTATCGTAGCCGAGCTTCTCGAGCTTCTCCCGGGCCGCTTCGGCCAAGGACGCATGGCGCTCCACCGTGATGACGGTTTTGGCGATCAGGCTCAGAATCGCCGCACCGTACCCTGAGCCCGTGCCGATTTCCAGGACCGTGTCTTCGGGGGTAAGTTCCAGGCGTTCGATCATCCGGGCCACGATAAAGGGCTGGGAGATGGTCTGCCCTTCACCGATGGGCAGCGGTGAATCCTGATAGGACGCCTCCCGCAGCCTGTCCGGAACAAACGCCTCGCGAGGGACCGCCTCCATGGCCGCCAGGACGGCAGGGTCTTTGACCCCCCGCCGCCGAAGCTGGTCCCGCACCATATCCGATCGCCGTGTGTGAAGATCCATAACGGAGCCTAAGACTTGGCATAGAGGCCGATCAGTTCGGCCTGGTCCAGAATGTGGTTTTCCATTGCACGTTGCACATCGTTTTTTCCAAGCCCTTCAGGCAGGTCGAGGCGCTTATCGAGGGCAAAGACCTTGAAAAAGTATCGGTGGGTGCCTGAAGGTGGGCAGGGCCCGCCGTAGCCGCTTTTTCCGAAGTCGTTGACCCCCTGGGTGCCCGGTGTCGCCCCCTCGGGGATCTTTCCGTCTACCGGTATGTCATAGGCCACCCAGTGATCGAAGGTTTTTCCCGGGGCGTCCGGATCTTCCACGATCAGGGCCAGGCTCTTGGCCCCGCTGGGAATCTCTTCGATGGTCAGCTCGGGGCTGATATCTTCTCCCTGGCAGGTGAATTTTTTCGGAATCGATTCGTTGTGGGCGAATTCCTTGCTGGTCAGCTTCATGGGATCCTCCTTTTTATCGTTTATCAAAAATCATAAAGGCTGCGGCCGGATCGGTAAATAGGGGAGAATATGTATATGGAACGATTTTGGATACGAATTCCCGATGCTTTTGGGCCGAATATTTCATGAAATCTTCATGGTTCGATCGTTTTGTCTTTCCTCCATGAAACACTCGGTTTTTGGGGAAGTTTCATACGAGCGCC
>CAYPFH010000534.1:0-2101 GCA_964409825.1 uncultured Desulfobacterales bacterium
ACACGGAGGTCGTGCCCTACAAAAACCCCGGCATTGGACGAAGTTTCATACGAGGCTTATTACAGCACGATCGGTCACCGCTTCTCTTCATCGGGCCGCTTCTCCCCCGAATCGGGTTTCGGCGCTATGGAGCAGCCTTCGCATCCGCCGCAGCCGCAGGCGGGGCGGTCGGTTTTGAAGGCGGAGACCAGCCGCCGGTAGAGATACCAGAGGGCGGCTGCGAAAAAGACGGCAACGGCAATGATTTCCATGGGGCTTTCCCCTTTCGGTCTTTTCTTCGCTTCGGTTTTACTGCTCCAGGCCGATAAAAGACGGGCGGGGGTGCCGGATGTCATGAAGGAGGGCATCGGTCTTCGGCACCCCCGCCCTGGCGGGGTGTTGGTACGCAGTCGTTTAGAATTCAATGGCCAGCTGGACGGTCAAGGCATCCTCCTCGTCGTCGTTTTCGAATTTGCTGTGCGCGTATTCGAAGGCCAGGTTCGTACTCTCGAAGATGCCGATGCCGAAGGTGCCCAGGTAGCGGGTTTCGGGAAGAATATATTCGGCTTCATCAGTGCCCTGGTAGGCCGCGGCCACCACGGCTTCTCTGTCACCAATGGCGAAGGCATACCCGACCTCCAGGTTATAGGCGGATATTTTGTCTAAGGAGACCAGCGAGGCGGCCTCATCGAGGCCTTCGATGTCATCCAGGGCTTTCACATATTCACCGATGAGGGTAACCGGCCCGAAGCCGACGATGGCATAGGCGCCCATACCGCCCACATACTCCTTCAACCGAAAATCCGGGACTCCGTTGCCATTGGCATCCGTTTCCAGGAAAGCCTCCCACCCGTCCGCGTCGATCAGGTTGTTGATGTAGCTCATACCGGCATCGATGCTAAAAGCGCCGCTCTCCATGGCGAAGCCGATATTGGCTCCGAAATTGTCGATGTGGCTTTCATCCTCGTCTGCTTCGTCCGCGTCGCCGTTGAAGGTGAACGCCGAGCCGTAGAACCCGCCAGCCTCAAAGCCCGCCTGGAGTGCGGCCTCACGGGTCTCGGCGATTTCCAGGGTCAGGGGATCGGAGATCATGTGGGACTCGAAGTTGCCGAAGGGAACATACATTTCACCAGCGTTCAGATAAAGCGGGATGACGTCTTCTCCGTTAAGGGTGATGATGGCTTCGTCAATAACGATATCTTCACCGTCTTCGTACAGAAACAGGATGTTTCCGGAGACGTGCTTGGCGATCTGGGCTTCGACGCCCAGTTCCACCGTGGCCACGGCAATGTCGCTTTCGTCCGAACTTCCCCCCCCTTTCGGGTCGCTTTTGACGTAGCCGGCCTCCACCTCGATGGTTCCGCTCAGGGTGATGCGGTCGCTCCAGGCGTCGGGCAGTATTCCGCCTTCGGCGCCCAGCTTCTTTTCAAGCTGTGCGACCCTTTCGGACAACTCCTGGTTGGACAGCGCTTCGGCATGGACGCCGGTCGCACAAAAGACCATGCAGATGGCCATAACAACAAAACCAAATACGCTGTTTTTCATCGATCTTCTCCTTTTATTTCATGTCCCGGGCCTGGACCCAGATCACCGCATCCTGGGACAGTTCCTTGCCTTTGTGCTCCGTGTCGGGCCCCACGCCGAGGGCGCAAAATCCCCACCAGCCGGCCCGGGGGATGCCGAAGGTAAATTGCCCGTTGACGTCGGCCTTGATGGTCATGGTGACAAAGGCGTCCTGCGGCGCGTCCACCCCGGCAGCCTTTGCAAAGGCATTTTGCCCCATCTCCGGGGCGTGGTTCAGGTACTCGACTTCGATTTCGGCGTTTGACACGGGACGCCCGTTGCTCTTGACGACGCCGCGAAACACGTTGCCGGTCCAAAGGGCGTAAGGCTTGTCTAAGGGAACGATTTCGGCCGGCAGGCCGATTTCCGCATCCCAGTCCGTGGGAAACCCCGCGGTGTTGACCACCATTTTGGTCACCTGCTGGATATAGACGGCCTCTTCTTTTTCGTAGTAGGGGGAGGGCACCAGGCAAAACACGTTGTCGCCCATGCCCCGAAGCTTCACCGATGTCTCGTATGCCTTACCGCTGTTGGTCAGGCTCTTCCAGGTAATCGGCTT
>CAYPFH010000535.1:0-2075 GCA_964409825.1 uncultured Desulfobacterales bacterium
GTCAGGGGCTTCGACAAAAGTTTCACGGTTGATCAAACTGACTGCCCTGAGATCGGCGGCGGGGCTGATTTCCCTCGGATCGGGGTCCGGGGCAGGCTTGTCAGGCCCTGAATGACGAACCGAGGATTTTTTTACGGAGGCTGTTTGAAGAATCGAAGATGCGTCGAAAGGATTCTCCGTCTGTTGGTCCTGCTGTTTGTGCTGCTGTTACCGTTCGGGGCCGAAGCGGTCGAACTCGATACCGCCCGCACCGCTGCACAAAATTTCCTGAAATACATCGGCAGCGAAAAGTCGATCGTCGAAGAATCGATCCTCTCCGGAAATCGGCTCGATCCCGGCGCCGATCCCGTAGCGTTTGGATATCTGTTTCAGCTTTCCAAAGCCGGATATCTTCTGGTGGCTGCAGACAAGTCCTTGACGCCCATCAAGGCCTATTCTCTCAGCGGCGATTTTCACACCCTGCCGCCGCCTTACCGGGAGTTTCTGCTGTTGGAAGAAGAGTACAGAATCCGGAAACTTGCTGCCGCAGCCATTACCCCGCAGACCGATGAGAAAAGCGAAACCGAGCGGCGCTGGGACTTTTTGCTCCACCCGGAAAACTACCGGGTGCCGGCCTACACCCCGGGGCAATGGCTGCTGACCTCGAAATGGAACCAGGATTATCCGTACAATAAGTTTCTGCCGGAGGTCGATGGAGAACGGGTGCTCGCAGGCTGTGTGAGCGTGGCCGTCGGCCAGCTGATGAAATATCACCGGCATCCAGCAACGGGCAACGGGATTTCCACCTACACTTGGAACGATCGGGGTTTGCAGACGATCCTGTTTCGCGACTATGGCTGGGACCGGATGCCGGACGAATTGCGGCCGGCGATGCCCGAGCTTCAAATCGACGAGGCGGCGCTTCTTCTCCGGGACCTGGGGTTCGTCAACAATACCGCATACGGCGTCGACAATTCAGGCGCGATTTTTCGCATGACGGCGCTGATCGAACATTTCGGCTATGCCAGCACCTTGGAGATGACGGACAACAGCGTAGACAAAGAAGCGTTTTTTTCCACCCTGCGAAACGAAATCGATGCCGAGCGCCCGGTGCTGATCTCCTTTCCCGGTCACATGGGCGTTGCCGACGGCTATGTGGACGATGCGGTGGGAAAAACCATTCACCTCAATCTGGGATGGGGGGCGAACCACAACGATTTTTACTTTCTGGACGACACCATCGTGCCGGACCCCAATGACGGCAGCTTTTCTTTTGAACCGGACCTGGAGATCATCTACGGGATAAAACCCTGTGCGGGGTTGACTTGCCATGCGGATCGGGAGGCCGGCGACGCGCTGAACGGGGCGCAGATCTCCGGAAGTTTCGACTATGACGAAGACGTCGATTATTACCCGTTGTATCTCAAAGGACAGACCACCCTCACGGGAAGCCGCGGTTATACCAGCTGGGCCTTTTTTGTCTCCGTCCATGATGCAGACGATCAAATTGTCGCCTCGAATGAATCGTTTTCCACGACCGATGATCGAGTCAGGCCTTCTACAGTTCAGTGTTCGATTCGAACCAGAAGGTTGTGGCGGCGGCGGATAATCAGACCATTTCCGGCGAGTTTGCCCCCGGAATTTACTTTTTGGGGGCCTCTTTGGAGCAAAATCCCGGAGAGGGCGGATCCTATTATGCGTTCGACCCGGGGAAAAACGATCAGTACAGCATGCTGGTAGGCTGTCCGGCTGCAGACGATCGCCCCGAAACCGTCGCCGGGCTCCTGGGCATCGATCTTGCCGGAACCCAGGTCCTCTATACGCTTGCCGATGCCATGGAAATCTTGAAGATGCTTTCGGATCTATCGGTTCAAGAAGCGCTGTCGATTGAAATCGACATCAACGCGGACAGGCAGGTCGGAATCGAGGAAGCCGTGTATCTGCTGCAGTACCTGGCGGAGATTCGGTGATAAAATTGAGCCCCCGTTCGAATCGGTTGTTTGCTCGATTCCGGAACCGGTTTTCATTAAAAATTGAGTCTTTCGCCCCGGAGCGACATCGTCGCGTCAAATAAAATCGTTTCACGATTTTATTCA
>CAYPFH010000536.1:0-2063 GCA_964409825.1 uncultured Desulfobacterales bacterium
CGGTAATGAACAAAAGCCGGCTTAGACTGCGCGTGGCCCTCCAACCGCCAAAACCTAAGGCGGGGGCAGGTCGGTTATTGCCGCCGGCTTCGAGCGCCCGCCTGTCTTTTTCTACTTTTCAGCAGCGGAGGTGCTCTCATGGCCGAAAATGCCAAACGGATCGAGCTGCCGCCGGCCCGCACCGAAGGCCCGCAATCGCTGGAGAGCACTTTCCAGCAGCGGCGCTCGGTGCGATCCTTTGCCGACGCACCCCTCACCCTGCCCCAGATCGCCCAACTGCTGTGGGCCGGCCAGGGGCTCAGCGGCCGCCGCGGCTACCGCACGGCCCCGTCTGCCGGCGCGACCTATCCGCTGGAACTGCTCGCGGCGGTGGGCAAGGTCGACGGCCTCGAGCCGGGCACATACCGATATCTGCCCGCGGGCCATGACCTGGAAAAAATATCCAAAGGCGATCCCCGGTCGGAGCTTCACCGCGCCGCATTGAACCAGTCCGCGGTCGCCGGGGCGCCGGTGGCGTTCGTCCTCACCGCCGTGTATGAACGGACCCTTGCGCGCTACGGCGAGCGTGGGATTCGCTATGTTCACATGGAAGCCGGCCATGCCGCACAGAACCTGTGTCTTCAGGCCGTCGCCATGGGTCTTGGCTCGGTGGTCATCGGCGCGTTTCGCGACCGGCAGGTGCAGCAGGTGCTTTCCCTGGACGAAGACGAGCACCCCCTGTACCTGATTCCGGTGGGCCGATCCGACGGACCCGATCCTAAACCCTTGATCCGCTGAACCCCTGAACCTTTTTAACCTACTTTATATAGCGGATATTCCACCCGCGAGTCCTTGCAGATAGGGCAGCGGCCCGGGCGGGTGTAGCGCCGCCGCTCTTCGAAGACAAACCCGCAGGAAAGACACCGAAAAGGAAGCACGACCAGTTTCTTTTTCTGCGCCTTGACCGATTTGGCGATATGGGCCAGGTGTTCGTAGACTTCTTTTTCCTTGATGCCCAGAAGCTGGGAGAGCTCGCGGGCGTCGCGGGGCTCTTGCTCCAGCAGCCGGATCATCTCCTGCCGAAGGGTGTTATTCATTTTGGGCCGCCTTGTTTTTTGGACGCATGGGGGGCATGGCGCATAGGGCATAGAGTAAAACCCAAAAGAAAGAAGCTCTATTTTGACCGTGAAACGCACAAGCCCAGCCAAGTATTCAGCTCCCCTGCAGCCAGGCAGCGTTTCAGCTTGTCGACGACGAGCCGGTCCGTGGGAAAGGCCAGGTTCTCCGGAAGCCCGTGGAGGGGAAAAAAGCGCACCCGATCCGCATCGCTGCCGGCCGCCGGGGTGCCCTGAAAGGAGGTCGCCCAGAACCAGATGCCGGCGGTCAACATCTCCGGGTCATGAAAGTTGGAGTGCACGGCAAACACCGGGCCGATATCGACGAAAAGCCCGGTTTCTTCTTTGATTTCCCTTCGAGCCGCTTCCCGCACGTCCTCGCCCCACTCCACGTGTCCGCAGGGAATGCACCAGCTTCCCGCATAGGACCCGGTTCGGCGCACCAGCAGCAGGCGGTCCTCTTCAAAGACCACCCCGGCCACCCCCACGGTGGGATTGCGGTAGTGTGTCTTTTGGCACCGGAGGCAGAAAAGCCGGTGATTTTGCTTTTCCAGCCTTCCTCCGCAGTGCGGGCAATACCGGAATTGAATCATGGCAATGACTCCGTTGGCGGGGCCGCAGGTGAGCCGGTGGATCGGCCGGCCTTATGGTTAGAGCGTTTTTCAGAAGAATGTTCCGATATTTTCCGGCGTCATTCAGGCCCCGGATCAGAGTCCGGGGTAAACTGCAGCCGGAATTCAGCCCCGCCGCTGACCGCCCAGCGATCAGTTTGATCAAGGGTGAAACTTCCCCCGAAGCCTCAGCCGATGTAGTGAACGGCCTCCGTGCCGTTCATGCAGGCACGACACCCGGCTTCGCCTCCGGCTACGCACGGGCAGGCGACGGTCGTGCCCTACAAAAAGCCCTGACTTAGGCCGAAGTTTCATACGAGCGGGGCCGCTGACCAAAGGGCGGTCAGTTTGATCAAAT
>CAYPFH010000537.1:0-2061 GCA_964409825.1 uncultured Desulfobacterales bacterium
ACGACACGGAGGTCGTGTCCTGCAAAAACCCCGGCTTCGACCGAAGTTTCACATAAGCCCTGCCGTCCCGTTCGCGAACGGGATTTGATCGAAGCCCAAAAAAGGAGTGGCGATGCCTGCTGACAGCCACTACAATCCGCCGGAGCCGAATGTA
Organism: uncultured Desulfobacterales bacterium; assembly: GCA_964409825.1. Taxonomy (GTDB): domain Bacteria; phylum Desulfobacterota; class Desulfobacteria; order Desulfobacterales; family CAFBRK01; genus JAIPEL01. The sequence continues at coordinate 155 of CAYPFH010000537.1, forward strand.
TACGAATACGAACTGCCGGGAGGCTGGACCGTGCTCGCCGGAAAAACCGACGCGGACAACGATCTGCTGAGTCTGAAAACGGCCCGGCCTTCCGACCATTGGTTTCACGTGCGGGGGATGGCCGGCAGCCACGTGATTTTGCGGGCGGAAAAGAACCGGCAGCCGGACCGAAAAACCCTGGAAGCGGCGGCAGCAATCGCCGCCTGGCACAGCAAGGCCCGCTCGGGCGGAACGGTGCCGGTGGCCTGCACCCTGGCCAGGTACGTTTCAAAACCCAGGGGGGCAAAACCCGGCACCGTATCGATTCGCAAGGAAAAGATTCTCAAGGTCCGGCCGGCACTTCCTGACCGAAGCGACGAAGCATCATGAAGAGCCAAGGGCGGTGGCCCGGAGGACTCGGCTTTGGGTTAAGGCCCGGAGGGCATGTAAATTTAAATTCGAAATCCGTGCTTCGAATTTTTTCCCTTCGGGCTGAAAGGCAGAGCCAATTGCCTCTGCCCTGGTCCTGAAGACCACGATTGTGAGACTGCATAAGACATGCATCCCCCCTTGCCAGAACGGCTTCAATCCGATAAAAGCTCCGGACCATGACAACAAAAATCTTTTTGAAACCCGGTCGGGACCGCTCGACACTTCGTCGCCATCCATGGATCTTCGAGGGCGCCATCCAGAAGGTCGACGGCGCCAAGAGGCCCGGCGAGGTCGTGGAGGTGATCGACGCCAAGGGCCGCTGGCTCGCCCGGGGCACCTTTTCTCCCCGCTCCCAGATCGCCGTCCGCCTGTTGACCTGGGACCCCTCTGAAGCCATCGACCCGGCCTTTTTTAGAAGCAGGATCCGGCAGGCCGTGTTGGGCCGGGATCTGATCCGCCCTCCGATCGGTTCGAGCGCACGGCGCTTGATCCATGCGGAAGCAGACGGTCTTCCCGGCACCATCGTCGACCAGTACGGCAACTACCTCGTATGCCAGTTTCTGACTGCCGGCGCCGAACGCTGGCAGGAGCCGCTGGTGGCCGAGTTCAAAAGCCAGCTTTCTCCCACCGGCATCTTTGAGCGATCGGATGTGACCGTCCGGCAAAAAGAAGGGCTTCACCCGGTCACCGGCCCGATCGATGGAAGCGAGCCGCCCGGGCTTTTGGAAATCGAAGAGGGCCCCTGTCGGTTCGCCGTCGACGTTCGAAACGGTCACAAGACCGGCTTTTACCTGGACCAGCGGGACAACCGCGCCCGGCTAAGAGACTATGCCGAAAGCGCCGACGTGCTCGACTGCTTCAGCTACACCGGCGGTTTTGCCGTCTCCGCCCTGGTGGCGGGGGCATCCAAGGTCACCTGCGTGGATGTTTCGTCCGACGCCCTCGAACTCGTCAAATACAATGCCGGCCTCAACCGCATCGCCGCAGACCGGCTGGAAACCATCCGGGGAGACGTATTCAACACGCTCCGCGGCTTCCGGGACGCCGGCAAAGAATTCGACGTCGTCGTCCTGGACCCGCCCAAATTCGCCGAGACCAAGAACCAGCTCGAACGGGCCGCCCGGGGCTACAAGGACATCAACCTGTTCGCCATGAAAAACATCCGCACCGGCGGGGTGCTGTTCACCTTTTCCTGCTCCGGGGCCATGGATCCCGAGCTTTTTCAAAAAGTGGTCGCCGGCGCCGCCCAGGACGCCGGCCGCCAGGTACAGATCCTTGGCCGCCTCAACCAGCCGGCCGACCATCCCGTGGCGCTGAACTTTCCCGAAGGACACTACCTGAAAGGGCTGCTGTGCCGGGTGTGGTGATAAATTCGCCGGCGCGAATTTATAAAAGGCGGCTTCGCCGCCTCAGTAAAACCAAATTTGGATAAAGTTCCTTCCATGGAAACCTACCTCAAAGCACTGGAAAAGATTTTCCGGGCCGGGGTTGCCCGC
>CAYPFH010000538.1:0-2044 GCA_964409825.1 uncultured Desulfobacterales bacterium
CGATGCCCGAATACATCCGCTGGTTTAAAGACCTCGATTCTAACGACACCCCCGAAGTGGGCGGCAAAAACGCCTCCCTGGGAGAGATGATCCAAAACCTTCGGGAGGAAAACATCCGGGTTCCCAACGGGTTTGCCACCACGGCAACAGCCTACCACGCATTCGTTGAAGAAAACGACATGGAGGACCGGATCCGGTCTTTGATCGACGAGTATAAATCGGAAAGCAAGCCTCTCGAAAAGGTGGGAGAATCGATCCGGCGGCTGTTTCGTCATGGGGACATCCCCGAAGCGGTGGCTGAAGAGATTCGAAGCGCCTACCAGAAGTTGAGCCGGCAGTATGACGAAGAGGAAGTGGATGTTGCCGCAAGAAGCAGCGCCACGGCCGAGGACCTGCCGGAGGCCAGCTTTGCCGGCCAGCAGGAAACCTTCTCGACACCGATTCGGGTTTTCCGGATGTGGTGGTCATCGATGCCGCCTGGGGACTGGGCGAAAACGTGGTCCAGGGCACGATCACCCCCGATGAATACGTGGTCTTCAAACCGCTGCTGGAATCCGGGCGCTATTCGCCCATCATCGAAAAAACATTGGGCCGGAAAGAAAAGAAAATGGTGTATGCCGCCGGCGACAGTGCCACCACCAAAAACATGGATACGCCCAAAGAGGAGCGTCTGCACATCGTGCTGGAAGACGACGAAATTCTGAAGCTCGCCCGCTGGGCCTGCGCCATCGAAGACCATTACGGCAAGCCTATGGACATCGAGTGGGCCAAGGACGGCAATTCCGGCGAATTGTTCATCGTTCAGGCCCGGCCCGAGACCGTTCAATCCCAAAAGGCGGCCGGCAGCCTGAAAAGCTACCGGTTGAAGGAAAAAGGAGAGCGAATCACTTCCGGGCTGGCCATCGGCCAGGCGATTGCCGCCGGCAAGGTCTCCATGATCCGAAGTGCGGACCAGATCTCGAAATTCGAAAAAGGAACCGTGCTGGTGACGGAGATGACCGATCCCGACTGGGTCCCGATCATGAAGCAGGCCGCCGGAATCATCACCGATTACGGCGGCCGAACGAGCCATGCTGCCATCGTAAGCCGTGAGCTGGGCATCGCCGCGGTGGTGGGCTGCGGCGACGCCACGGAAGCGCTGGAAAGCGGCCGGGAAATCACCCTCTCCTGCGCCGAAGGCGACCAGGGAATCGTCTACGACGGCATTCTCGATTACGAGGAATCGGCAAAGTCCGGGAAACCATCGGACTAGCCAACGTGGTGGTGATGATCCCCTTTTGCCGGACGGTAAAAGAAGCCGAAAAGGTGCTCGAGGTGATGGCGGAAAACGGTCTGAAACGCGGCCGCAACGACCTGGAGGTCTATGTCATGGCCGAGATTCCGTCGAACATCATCCTGGCCGAACAGTTCGCCGAGGTATTCGACGGGTTTTCCATCGGGTCAAACGACCTGACCCAGCTCGTCCTCGGCGTGGACCGGGACTCGGAAAAGCTGGCCGATCTGTTCGACGAGAAAAACGAGGCGGTCAAGCGGAGCATTCGAAACCTTATCGAATCGGCCCACAAGGCAGGTCGGAAGGTCGGCATCTGCGGCCAGGCGCCCAGCGACCACCCTGATTTTGCCGCTTTTCTGGTCGAGGCTGGAATCGATTCCATCTCCCTGAATCCGGACAGCGTCATCGAAGTCAAACAAAAGGTGGCGGAAATGGAGTCAAAAGCCAGAAGCTAATCATCACGGAACGCGGGCTGGTTTACGACATTGAACCTGAAACGTTGAAGGATTTCATCCATCCGTATCAAAAGTGATGATCTTTATCGGTACGGATGGGATTTAGGACTTGAAGGTGGAAAGCCGTACAGAGAAGCCGATCGGGAAGATCGACGATCTGGTCATGGACAGCGGCGGTCGTGTCCGGTTCGTGGTCGTGGAAACCGACGTGGGCTTTTTAAACGCGGATATAACCGACCTGCCCCCGCCTTGGGTTTTGGCGGTTGGAGGGCCACGCGCAGTCTAAGCCGGCATTTGTGCATCACCGGCAACACGG
>CAYPFH010000539.1:0-2036 GCA_964409825.1 uncultured Desulfobacterales bacterium
AGGCACGACACGGAGGTCGTGCCCTACAAAAACCGCGGCTTCGACCGAAGTTTCACAGAAGCGGGAATTCGATGCGAAAGTGGTGGGCCGCGATCCGAAAACCGATCCTGCCCTCATTCAGATCGAATTTTCTAATGGAAATCTTCCGCAAAGTGGCAGCGTCACAATCCATAACTCAACTTTCCGGATTTGCCATACCGTGAAATGGAAAACGAAAATCCGAAAGTGAATCGAAGGAGATTATTGTGTTTGGAAGAAAATTTACGCTTTTTCGCCTGTTCGGATTCGAGGTCGGCATCGATCCGACCTGGATTATTCTCGCCATTTTGGTGGCCTGGTCCCTGTCCACCGGATATTTTCCCTTTTACTATCGGAACCTGTCCACTGAAGCTTACTGGATCATGGGGATCATCGGCGCTGCGGGGCTCTTTTTGTCCATCATTTTTCACGAGTTTTCCCATTCCTTGGTGGCACGACGCAGCGGCATGCCCATGAAAGGGATCACCTTGTTTATTTTCGGCGGGGTGGCGGAGATGGGCGAAGAGCCGCCAGGGGCCCGGGAGGAATTTTGGATGGCGGTGGCCGGGCCTGTTTCCAGCTTTGTCGCTGCCGGGTTTTTCTATGGCCTGGAGGGGCTTGGAAACGCCGTCGACTGGCCGATTTACATCACGGCGGTGGTGGGATATCTGGCCCTGATCAACTTCATTTTGGCCGTGTTCAACTTGATTCCGGCCTATCCCCTGGACGGAGGCCGGATTCTTCGCGCCATCCTCTGGGGGTGGAAGAAAAACATCCGATGGGCCACCCGGGTTTCTTCGCAGATCGGCTCGGGTTTCGGCATCGCCTTGATCATTCTCGGTGTCTTTCGCGTCCTTACCGGTTTCGTTATCGGGGGCATGTGGCTGTTTCTCATCGGCATGTTCATCCGGGGCGCTGCCAGGGCGAGCTACCAGCAGCTACTGACCCGGCGGGCTCTGGAAGGAGAGCCGGTTAGCCGTTTTATGAATGCCGATCCAATCACGGTGTCTCCCTCCATCACCCTTGACAAGCTGGTAGAAGACTACATCTACCGCTACCATCACAAACTGTACCCGGTTGTCGAAGGGGATAAACTGGTCGGCTGCATTACCACCCGGCAGGTCAAAGCAATATCCCGGGAGCAATGGCCCACTACCACCGCCGATCAACTTGCGGTGGACTGCTCGGCAGACAATACCGTTTCACCGGAAACCGACGCCGTCGACGCCCTTGCCGCCATGCAGAAAAACAGTGCCAGCCGGATGATGGTGGTGAGCGACGGCCGTTTGAAAGGGATCATTTCGTTAAAAGACCTGCTTGATTTTCTATCCATGAAGGTCGAGTTCGAGCAATAAAATTGCCGACGCAATTTTATTGCTTGCCGGGGAAATGTGCTTGTTTTGAAAATACAGAAAGCCACGAACGTTTGCCGTTCCAATCGACAAAGGAGGAAATTATGTTACCCATCAAAAAAATCGTCACGACCACAGATTTCAGCGACCCGTCACGGGAAGGGGTCAAAACCGCGGTGGAACTGGCCGAAGCATTCGGCGCCGAGTTGATTCTCGTTCACGTGCTGGTGCCGCTGAAAAGCGCCGCCGGGGCCCCGACCGTGGCCGGGTACGATCTTCCTACCGTCGAAGAAAAAATAGCCGTGGAAGCCGCCGGTTTGGCGGAAGACCTTCTCAAAGAGGCGGTTCCGGAAACGATTCCCTCGGGATTTCGGGTTCTCAACGGCAAGCCGGCCGAACAGATCGCCGACCTGGCGGAAAAAGAAAACGCCGACCTGATCGTGATCGCCACCCATGGAGAATCGAACTGGAAGGACCTTTTCACCGGGTCGGTGACCGAACGTGTGATCCGCCACGCGAAATGCCCCGTGCTGACCGTCACCCGGCCGGAATAAATGATTAAATTACGTTTTTCATCCTCTACGGCAAAGCCAGGTGTTTCTTATGTGAAGCTTCGGTCGAAGCCGGCGGCAATAACCGACCTGCCCCCGCCTTGGGTTTTGGCGG
>CAYPFH010000540.1:0-2012 GCA_964409825.1 uncultured Desulfobacterales bacterium
TCCGATCTGACGGCGAAAAAACGGATTTCCTTTATGATGCGAGAAAAACGAAACAGCGTTCGCCGAAAAATCCTGCTGCGATACCTTTTCAGCCCCATCCTGCTCTGCACGCTGATATCGGCGGCGACCCTAGTGCTGGGGTGGCGGTATGTGGACAGCCCCCTTCAGGATTCGGCCTTTCGGGTGATGAGTGCCGGCGTCGGGGGCCAGTGGCTTGCCGGTCTTCTGGTTGTTTCCGGGTTTAGCGTCATTCTCGGGCGCAGAATTCGAGAGCGCGACGAGGCAGAAACGGCCCTGAAACAGGCAAACGAGCGTCTCGATCAGCGGATCCGGGAACGGACCTTCGAATTGGAAGCGGCAAAGCGGTGCCTGGAGCTGGAGATCCTGGAGCGGCAAAAGGCTCAGGAGCAGCAGGCGGCTGTGATCGCCGAACTCGAACAGGCGCTGGAGAAAGTCAATACCCTCAGGGGTCTTCTGCCGATCTGCTCCCTTTGCAAGAATATCCGCACCGACAGCGGCTACTGGGAAAAGATCGAACGATACATCCAAAACCACTCTGAAGCGCGGTTCACCCACGGCATCTGTCCGGATTGTGAAAAACAGCTATATCCCTTACCGAACAAGGAAAACGAAAAAGGAGTCTGACCATGGCAACTACCGCAAGTCCGGTCGTCGATTCTGCCGTCAACACCCGTGAAGCCGGCAAGGCCCGGATCCTGATCCTGGAAGACGAAAAACCGATCCAGAACATCCTGGCGCGGATCCTGGCAAAGGGCGGCTACGAGAGCGCCGCTGCATCCGATGCCGCCGCAGCCCGGGCTGCGATCCAAAAACAGTCCTTCGAGTTGGTCCTTTCGGATATCAATCTACCCGGCGAGTCCGGACTGTCCTTTGCCCGATGGGTTCAGGACAAATACCCGGATACCGCCTTGATCATGGTCACCGGGGTCGGAGACATCGAAATCGCAGAAGATGCCCTGAGCCGGGGCATCTACGGGTATGTCACCAAACCGTTCAACCCCACGGACCTGCTGATCCGGATCTCCGGCGCCCTTAAGCGCCGGGCGCAGGATATCACCGCCCGGGCCAGATCGGAAACCATGAAAGGCGAGATCTCCCGGCAGACCGAGGAACTGGTGCAGTTTTCCACCCGCCTGAAAAAAGCGATGGACGGCATCATCCATGCCATGGCCCTGGCCATCGAGTCGAGAGACCCGTACACGGCCGGTCATCAGCAGCGGGTAGGGGAGCTGGCCACGGCCATCGCCGCCAAGATGGGTCTGGGAAACGAACAGCTCGAGGCCCTTCGAATGGCTGGGATCGTACACGATCTTGGAAAGATTTCTGTGCCGGCCGAGATCCTGAGCAAACCGACCCGGCTGTCTGCGCCCGAATTCGAGCTGATCAAGACCCACTCGGAAACCGGATACATGATTTTAAAGGAGATCGACTTCGAATGGCCCATTGCAGAGATCGTTTACCAGCACCACGAGCGGATCGATGGTTCCGGCTATCCCCGTGGGCTGAAGGATGAGGACCTGCTGCTGGAATCCAAGATCATCGCCGTAGCCGACGTGTTGGAGGCAATGGCTTCCCACCGGCCCTATCGGCCGGCGTTGGGAATCGACCTGAGCCTGTCCGAGCTGGAAAAAAACCGGGGCCGGCTATACGACCCGGACGCTGTCGACGCCTGTCTTTCCCTGTTCAGGGAAGACGGGTTCCAGCTTCCCCTGGCGGCGCAGTAAAAGCGATGATGAAGTTTCACATAAGCCCCGCCGCTGGCGCGGCGTTCAGGGTTCGGGGTTCAGGGTTCAGGGTTTGCCGGAAGGAATTCTATAGGAACTTTTTGGCCTGAGCCGACCAGTTTGATCAACCGTGAAACTTCCCCCGAAGCCTCCGCCGGTGGAGGGACGCGCTCAGTCGCGTCCGTGTTGCCGGTGATGCACAAAAGCCGGCTTAGACTGCGCGTGGCCCTCCAACCGCCAAAACCCAAGGCGGGGGCAGGTCGGTTT
>CAYPFH010000541.1:0-2010 GCA_964409825.1 uncultured Desulfobacterales bacterium
AAGCCGGCATTTGTGCATCACCGGCAACACGGACGCGACAGAGCGCGTCCCTCCATCGGCAGAGGCTTCGGGGGAAGTTTCCCTCTTGATCAAACTGACCGCCCCGGCGGTCAGTGTGATCAAAAGGAGGAATCACCATCAGACCGACGCCGCCAGCGATGCTGACCGATCTCTACGAACTGACCATGGGGCAGGCTTATTTCGACCAGGGCATGTTCGAACCGGCCACCTTCAGCCTGTTTATTCGAAAATATCCTGCCAACCGGGGATATTTCGTCGCCGCCGGACTCGAAGACGTCCTTGTTTTTCTGGAAAATTTCCGCTTTTCATCGGAAAACATCGATTACATTCGTTCCACGAACCTGTTTTCCGAAAAATTTATAGATTATCTGGCCCGGATGCGATTCACCGGGGACGTTTTCGCTATCCCGGAAGGCCGGCTGTTTTTCAAGAACGAGTTCAAGATCCACGATGCCGTGCAAAACGGCGCCAGGATCGATGTCTTCGGAGTGGGAACGAAGATGGGCGTTTCTGCCGATGCCCCATACACCGATATGGCCTACAAGCTGGTGGAATATGCGGATCGGCCCGTATTGAAACTGAGTACCGGAAAACAGAGTCTGCCGGGCAAAAAACAGGTTTTCCGGGTGAAAGATGGAAATCGGCTCGCAAAGGACGTCGTCGACAGGAGAAAGGAAATCCACCCCGGAGAGCCCCTGCTGCTTCAGGTGATGGAAAGGGGAAAACGGCTGCAGGAGCCGGAAGCTCTGGATGACATACGGCAGCGGTTCCTGGACGAAATCGAGGCGCTGGAAGAACCGGTCAAACGTATCGAAAGCCCGGATCGGTACACAGTGCAGATCGGCGCCTCTTTACAAGACTTGACGGATCAGGTGCGCAAAGAACAGCACCGGCGGCAGATCGGGCCGGAATAGTATCACGATATCCCCGCCGGGAGATGGTGACCGCTCGCGTCCCACGGAACGCCCGTAAAACATGAACATGGAAAGGAGGAAATAATGCTTCCACGGTATTTAAAAAAAATTTTCGCTGTAGCGATTGTTCTGCTGCTGGCAGGTGCGATGACTGCGCCATCGGTCTCCGGCAAACAGAGCCGGGCAATGATCGGAAAAATCACCCACATCGACACCAAGTACGAAACCGTCGTGGTGGAAGTTCCTGTTGGAGATGACTTGTTCACAGTCGGCGGACCGATTCACTCGGAAACCAAGCTAAACAAGAACGGCCGATCCGTCAGCCTCGATGCATTTCAAAAGGGTGAGCAGGTAAAGGTTCGATGGCACACCACCGACAGTGGGCATGTCATCGACGGGTTGGTCTACCCGGCAGGGCAATAGACAGCGGCACGGGTCGAAGTACAAATTCGAAGCATGGCGGGGAATGCCCCATGAAAGGAGTCGGATCATGACTGTAGAAGAAAACACCTATTACAAATGCAATGTCTGTGGATCAGCGGTCGTTGCGCTGAAAGCCGGCGACGGAACCCTGGTCTGCTGCGACCAGGAGATGGAAAAAGTCGGTGGAGACGAAGCCAAACGCATGATGGACATGATGCCCAAACCGGGCACGCCGTAGTGCCGACGTCCACGAAACGTCATCCGGAAACCGAACCGGTTCGACCGGCAGCAGAATAACTGGCGGATCGGATATCCTGAAAAAAGAGGAGGGGGGGCAAAACGCCCCCCTTGCCTTTTTAATGGATGCAGATCTGTCGTAACTGCCGGAAAGCAGCGAAAACGCGATTTTCCCAATCTGAAAGAGAGTTTACCATGGCCGCTGAAAATCCTTCTGAATCCTCCTCCAGGGTTTTTCTCTATGCGTTGAGCACCTGCAGCCATTGCAAGGATGTAAAGAAATTTCTGGACAACCGAAATATCGAATATGAAAGCATCAACGTGGACCTGCTGGAAAACGAAGAGCGAAAGCGCGTGATCGGGCAGGTAAAGCAATACAACTCCCGGGTGACTTTTCCAACCACGGTCGTCGGCG
>CAYPFH010000542.1:0-1966 GCA_964409825.1 uncultured Desulfobacterales bacterium
AGTACGACTGGATGCCGCTGGCCGCATGACGGCCGAAAAACTATGGACTGACAAGGTACGAAAAAACATAACGAGTCGAAGACCGGCTTCGGCACCCTTCGAGCCGATGTTCTCCTTCGGCACTCTTCGAGTCGAAGTTCCGCTCAGGCACAAGTCGAGACAGTGTTCCGCTTCGGTACTGGTAATGCTGGATGACGGGGCAAAAGTCCGGTGCCTTTTGGGGAAGACTATGCATCCTAAAAAGGAGAGTACAAAGTAGTCACACGCTTCCTGTTTGATGTACTGGTGGGATGCAATGCGGGTCGATTCCAGGAATAAGGATCAGCGCCAGGATCCTGGTGCAGTCCAGTTCATGATGAATTTTTTCCGATCAGCAACGGAGATCGCTACAGGCTTCAAGAAATCTGTAACTTTGGCTACGACTTCTTCGAAGGATTCCGGTGCCGTGCCCAATTTGGACTTTCTGAGAAAGCTTCTCCATTGAACCTCTTTGTCCCTGTCGCTACCGAAAGCGGCGTTGAATATCGCGGCGTTCAGGTTGACCGGCGTTTTTCTCCTCTCGAATGTTTTTTCCACTGCCTCTGCCAGCACCTCGCCTTTGAAGTCGCAAATACGTGACATGATCCAGATGTCATAAAAATCTTTCATTCGGCGTAGAGAACAAGAGGGCTCCCTTGAGAATAAACCGCTCTGCGTAAGGGCTTTTAGACAGCCGGTAAATGAACCGCTCGATGGCGTAGTACTGAAGGAGTTCGTTAAATGGGCGGGACGATTCTTTGGCTTTGTTGAGAAGGCGCTGATGAACAGAGGCGGAGAGGTTTGTGACGTTTTTAAGCATTACAGGATGGCCTCCAGGTAGGGCCGAATAATCTTTTCCACTCTGCAAATTGCCGCATAGCGCATGAGGGCATCCACCTCGACCCTTCTTCGATCGCGATAGAGGCGAATCGCCTCTACTGCGGTATCGAGTCCGATTTTGTTTCGGAACTTGAAACAGTCAGCGAGGGTTTTCTCAGGGCCGTAGATGCGAACGCCCACACCGTCGAGTTCATGGATCTCCACCCCGGCCGCAAATGCCTTGCCCGAGAACCAGTAGGTTTTAATCGGCGGATAATCCAGCCGAGGGGCCTCAGAGCCTCTTTTGAGCGCCACGTGCACCTCATGGGGGACCTGTGTGGTAATCTCGTGAAATGCAAGTGCTGAGATCAGACAAATGACCCCCTCTTGAATTCGGGTGGCAACGGTGATCAGGTCGGGATTTCCAAGTGGCTCGCTGCCGGCAAGGCGATATACCCCGCGGCTGATCATCTCCAGCGTTCCGGCATCGCGCATGGCATAAAGCGTACTTGGATGAATGCCTGATTCAAGTGCTTCCGATGTGCGCAGGATACCGCCGGATGTTTTAAACAGTTCCACGGCCCTGTCGAACCGGGAACCCTGCTTTTTCTGGTCTGCAGGCATATGGATAAAAATACCTTCACTTGTTGGTTTGTGTTGGTAATATTATCAACCTTGAAAAACTTGTCAACCGGCATTTTGGGTAGCGCCGACAACGCATTCGATAATCCTTCCGTCATTGATTGCCCCTGATGCAAGTGCTGTCGATCCTTCCCGGGAAGCTATGATAATCTGCATTTTTGATCCATAAATACGAGAAAGAGAGAATTAATGAACGGCAGGCGCAAGCAAATCACACGGACAGCTCACTCATCGACTTGCTCCGGTCTCAAATCGTTTTTCAAACGTTTCTGAAACAGATGCTCCGCCTGTTCGCGTCCTCTTACCGGGTACCCATATAGATCGAGGTACAATTGAATATCCGAGACCACCGGCAGGCCGTCTATTACCCGGCTGTCGTAAAAGGCCGAATTCGGGTAATAGGGGTGCATCAAGATCAAGTTGGCGCCCTTGTCCAGCGAACACGTGGCCATTCGTTTTCTTCACGTACTTGGCTTCTTGGAACCCC
>CAYPFH010000543.1:0-1960 GCA_964409825.1 uncultured Desulfobacterales bacterium
GCCGCCGGCTTCGACCGAAGTTTCACATAAGCCGATCCCTGAACGGATACGATTTCAGTTTATATTCAGGGAAAAGGTTGGTAAACGTTTCCTGCAAAAGGGACGGGTGCTGCGCTACGATAAGCAGCTCGGCGCCCTGCGGCTAAAAGACATGACCATCGTCAAGTTCATGCTCTCCAGCGTCATCGTGGGCATGGTGGGGATTTATCTGCTCAACGACCTGGAACTGGTCAAACTTTCCATCAAAGCCACCGTGCTGGGGCCCGTCATCATCGGGGCGCTTGTTTTCGGACTCGGCTGGGGTCTTTTGGGGTACTGCCCGGGCACCTCCATGGGCGCCCTCGGCGAGGGGAGATGGGACTCTTTGTGGGGCATTCTGGGCATGATCGTCGGGGCGGGGCTGTTTGCCGAAGCCTACCCCGCGCTCCAGAAAACGGTCTACACCTGGGGCGACCTGGGCAAAATCACCATCCCCCAGGTGCTGGGGGTGAGCCATTGGGTGATCATCCCGTTGTTTATCATCGGCGCGGTGCTGCTGTTCCGGTGGTTTGAAAAAAAGGAGCTGTAGGCCTCTTCGATGAACGAGGCCCGGTCCCTGGAACTGAACCGATGCCAGTGCCGGGAAAGAAAATGATCCCAGCACACGTCCACGATGACCCCGGAAAACCGCCGGCGCTGTTGGCTGAATCTTGCCCGGCTCTGTATCGTCACCTGGTGGGCGTCGGTGTAGCGGTCGATTCTCCGGCGCTGAAAGATCCCCTCGCAGATCCCGGCATCGAAGCGGCCGGCCGGGTCGCCCTTGACAAAGTCTCCGAGAACGCTGCCGAGCCGGGCGTCATCGCCGTCGCCGGCCAGGAGTAAGTGGGCAAGATAGTTCATGGGGGCAATCTATCAAAGGTGTGATTCGCTGACAACCATGTGCCAACAGCCGCACCGCCATGGGGCCCGACGGCCGGGGGCATTTTTACCGCCGCGCATGGCCCCATTCTGCCGGCAAAACGAGGGGAAACATCATGTTCAAAGTCGGTTTCTTTCAGTTCGCACCGCGCTTCGGGGGCTTTTGAAGTAACTCAGTTTAGATGGCTTAGGCTCACTCCGCCTTGGCGTCGGCGCCGTGCTCGGATAGCTGGGCGCCGAACCAGCGATGAACGGCGGTGATCAGGCGGAGGTCTTCCGCTTCAAACGTGATTTGGCCGCCCGCAGGAATTTCCGAATAATCGATGGCGACATCGGATGCCCCGTCGCGAAGCGCTGCCAGACCCGGCATGTCTGCACCATGCAGCGCCGCCGGATCGGAGAAATCCCCGCGCTGGAATCTTTCCGCCTCTTGCTTGAGATGTTTTCGGATGAGCGCGATCTGTTCGGAATCCTCGGGGTCTCTTGCAACGACCTTCTGCACGCCGCCCGACTCGGTCATCTGGAAGATGTGCCGCGTCTTTGCGATGTCAAAGGGCATGACATGGTGCGACATCCGATGGACGTGCTCCTGCCGAGTTTGCGCAACGCTTGCCGAAGCGCAAAGGACAAAAAGGACGGCAGCTACCGCCGCTATACAAATTCTCCTGCACATGGATGAGTTCATGCATTGCTCCCGCTGTATTTGAACCGGGCGGTGGGTCACAAGCCGGCGGCGAAAGTATACGGCCGGCCCACGATCCGCCTGAGCTATCCACGCATCGATCTTTAGCAGAAGGCTAAAATTGGTATGTCACGGTATCGGCAATTTCAGCGCTTGGAGGCCCGGCAAAGTCAATTTGCGTTCTCTGAAAACCGCGGCGGAACGAACAAAACCGGAATTTTGGTTAGGCGCATCACCCCTTTGACGGTCGAGCCGATGGCATTATTTTTCAGGAATCCTTCACGGGCACCCATGACGATAAGATCGCAACCGTGTTTGTCCGCAACAGCCAGGATGGAAGTGACGACACCGCCATTTTCCACCAGGGTTTCATAGTTGTGA
>CAYPFH010000544.1:0-1955 GCA_964409825.1 uncultured Desulfobacterales bacterium
GAAGGGCTTTTTTTGTTCCGTCATTCCGGACTCGCTTCGCTCGTCCGGAATGACGAACCGTTTGAGGGAGCGTCATGATCGAAAAGAGCCAACCGAATACCACCGGGGTCAAAACCGGAGTGATCATCTGTGTTGCCGGTAACGCGCCGAAAGATTGGAGTTGGAAAGACGACGCCGATTTCCGAGACCAGTTGGCCGGCTTCGATGCGGTGAAGATCACGACGCCTAAAATCATGCCGTATCAGCTCCAGCATCTCTGGATGACGCTGCTTTCCTCGGGGATCATGCACGTCGTGATCAAGATAGCCGAATTCACCGATTCTGGAAAACTGGAATTGAGCGGAAAAACAGTCCAGCTTCCGTTTATCCAACCGAACTAAAAGGAGGAGAAAATGAAAAATGGTGTGATCGTCTACGTGGCCGGCCTGGCGCCGGAAAACTGGTCCGAAGAGGCGGAAGAAACCGTGAAAAAAGAGGCTGGGCAGATCGATGCGTTTGAATTCATCACCTCACGATCCGGACACTTCGACATCGACGACGCCTGGCACGCCCTGACCGTACGGGGCATGAACCACATCGTCTGCAAATCCGCCTTTTTCGACGAAGCCGGCCAGCTATGCTTCACCGGCCGGGAAATGCGCCTCAGCGGCTGACAGGTCGTCCTCTTCGGCGCACCTGAAAGTGGGAAGAGACGGTGTTTTCTTTTCCCGCACCTTGGTTTTCTCGAATCGGAGGCAACACCTTCGGCCGGAGAGATGCCGGAAAACCGCAGCATCGTGTAAGTGATGCGCAAAAAATTGACAGCCTTTTGAGCAAATTTCTTCTATCCTGATTCTTATGAAACAGCAGGAAATCATTCGTGCGCTGGAAGACGTCACGCCATTTAGCACCCTGAGCGACGAAGACCGCAAAACTCTTTGGTCGCAGTTCGAACGAAAAGTCTACGCCAAGGGCGCATTTCTGGCAAAGCAGCGCGAACCGGTAAAAAGGGTGGGATTTATCTATGCCGGTACGGCGTCGGTGGAGTTGAAAGACGCCCGCGGAAAGGACCTGCGCCTCGGATATTTTCAGGATTTCGACATCTTTGGTGAAAGCGTTCTGGTATGCGGCGGAAAGTCGCCCATGAGCGCGGTATGCACGGAACCCTGCCTCTGCTACGTGCAGAAACCGGAGCGATTTCTCGAAACTGCAAAAGCGCATTTTGATGTCCGGGAATATTATCTTTCCTCGGCCCTGCAACGGCTGACGCAGATCAACCTTTGTCTGTGCGGGGACAAGCAGCTTTCCCTTCAGGTCCAGAACGGAAGACGACCCCGCATCATCCGCGGTGCCGTCGAGTATATCGAGTCCTTCTTCGCCCATCCCCTGGACCTGGACGAGGTGGCAACCGCCGCAGGTGTCAGCCGGTTTCATCTTTCCCACCTTTTTAAGGAAAAAACCGGGTTTTCGTTTCGCCAGTACCTGAACTTTGTGCGGGTGCAGGAGGCCAAGCGAATGCTGCGGGATGAAGACACCCCGATCTCCGACATTTACCAGGCCGTCGGCTTTACCAGTTCTTCGTACTTTTCAAAAATTTTCGGTCAAATGGAGAATGCGACGCCCACCGGATACCGCCTCGCGGCCCGCACGGCCCTGTTCGACGAGGTCACCCAGGCCGCCGCTCGAACACGGCCCGACCCGCCCGAATGGCAAATCGCCAACCCCTGGCACCGCCACCGGCCGGCGTTTCAAGACGCCGACAACACCCTCGATCCAGGCGCCTGAAATCCAGGGTTTCCTGCCTTTTAACAGGTCGCATCGCGCGCATGGCGCGCTCCTACAGGGGGAATCGATGCGCATCGGACGCGGGCACCATGCGGTCTCCCTGATTCACACAGCGCAGACTTCCATGCATTCTGTGACCAAACACCTGACGCGCCCCATCACCGCTTTTCTTGGCTGCCCGCCCAGCGTGA
>CAYPFH010000545.1:0-1947 GCA_964409825.1 uncultured Desulfobacterales bacterium
GCCCCCGCCTTGGGTTTTGGCGGTTGGAGGGCCACGCTCCGTCGTGGCCGGTATTGGGTCATTGCTGGCAACACGGACTAGACTTCGCTCGTCCCTCCACCGGCAGAGGCTTCGGGGGAAGTTTCATCATTGATCAAATCCCGTTCGAGAACGGGACGGCGGGGCTGATATCTGATATGACTCGACACAATCGCTTCAAACGTTTTAAAATTATGACAATCCCTATAGATTCGGTTTGTTATTGACGATGGTCCCATGGCTGTTGCATGACTAGGAACAACGAGCGGATTTTCAAGAGACCAACCGATACCGGGCGTTTTTCAGACGCGGCCATAAAGTTTCGGATTTTCCATGAAATGCCCCATCTGCAGCAGCGGTGAAATTTACGAGTCCAGGGTCAAGGGCGCGGCCCGATATTTGGTCTCTTTTTCACCGGTCATCCGCCACCGTTGCCAGAACTGCTGGAACGGCTTCTGGGGCTTCAGAAGCCCGCTTCTCAAGGCGATATACCTGATCGGCGCCTGCCTGCTTCTTGTGGCAGGAGGCGTTCAGCTCTATTCCCGGTGGGATCATGAGCCTTCCCGGACCGAACCTTTTCTGAGCCAGAACAGTCGAACCCCGCAAAGCGCCCGGGTCATCCCTCCTGAAAAGGATGCCGCTTCATCGGCCCGACCGGATGTGGGCGCCTTGCCAAAGGCTTCGCCTGCGCCTGTTCGGCAGCCGAATGGCACGGTTACGGCCGGCGCCGCGCCGGACCGAACCCGAATCGCCGCTATCCCCGCCCCGGCCGGGTTCACAATTCATGAACTGCCGAGAAAAGATGCACCGGTCATACACCGCGTCCTTCCGGACGATTTGCTGTCGGTCATCCACCAGGAAAACGACTGGCTGGTGGTCGCTCTTGAAAACGGCATCGTCGGATGGGTCACGGAGGAGGACTTTTTGTCCAGCCGGAGACCAACAGGCCGCTCCGGACCCACCGGCGCCGCCGGGCCTTTGACCCACGAAAAAGCCGTCTCCGGTTCAAAACTGCCTCCGGCGATGGTGGAAACCGCTTCGGGCCGAGAGATGATTCAAGCAAGTGCGCCGCCCCGACCCTCAGATCTTTCTGCCGACGAAGCTTCCGTGCAATTCAAACCGCCCGAGCCTGGCTCCCCGATCGGGATCGAGGACAGGCCGGCCATGCTGACCGTTGCTGCGGACATCGGCCGGATTCGAACCCGGCCATCTCTCGATTCGCCCGTTCTCTTTCTGGTTCAAAAAAACGAACAGATGCAGTCCATCGCGGAAAAAGGGGCCTGGTATCAGGTGACCGGCGGTGGCAGCGCAGAGGGCTGGGCCCATCAGAGCCTTTTCGAGCCGGAAAAGGAAGCCGAAACGCCGCCAACGATCATCGATATAAAAGAATCGATCTCCCCTGCCCCGGCAGGCACTCGCCCATCGGGGGACACCAAGCGGACGGTTGCCGTCGATGTGGCCATGGTGCGACAGGAGCCGTCCTCCCAGGCCCCGATTCGCTTCCGTCTCTACGGACAGGAAAAAGTGGACGTCCTGTCGGCAGAAAATCAATTTCTGCAGATCAGACGGGTAAACGGCTGGATCGGATGGGCCCACGAAAGCCTGTTTTTGCCGGCCCAAAAAGAAGGCACCGGCGGCAGCGTCTCCGAATGGCCGGGCCACTCTCCAACCTTGACGGTCGGGGTCGATGTCGGAATGGTGCGCACGGCGCCTTCTGCCGATGCGCCGCGAGCCTTCCGGGTGGTCGAAAAAATGAAGGTTCGGCTTTTCGAACAGCAGGGTGACTGGCTGCGCATCGGGATGAGAAACGGTTGGACCGGATGGGCCCATAAAAGCCTGTTTCTCGAGGAACAGCAGAACAGATAAAGATCCGGGCACAGAGGGCATGAATCACTATGGTTAGCTTAAATCCGAAATTCGAATATCGAA
>CAYPFH010000546.1:0-1942 GCA_964409825.1 uncultured Desulfobacterales bacterium
CTCCCGGGGGAAGCATCCCCGCCGCCCGATCGGCCGCCGCCGGGCGGGTGGTCGCAACCACGGCGCCGTTTTCGAGCGTAACCGTATAATGAACGCTGACCACATCGTTGAATTGAACCTGGTCCGGCAGCTCGCCCAGCACCACCGTCACCTTGGACCGGCCCTCTGTTTCGGCTTTTTCCAAAGCCTGCCGGAGGTGTTCCCGGATGATTTGCTCCTGCTCCGGGTCGGGGGCCGCTTCAGGGCGGTGATCCACAATCTCTATCGGTTCTTTCGTCTTCGAGCCGGCGGCGTCGATCCCGTCGGCTTCCGCCCACGCCTTGCCGGGCGAGGAGGCCCACACGAGAAATATCAGAACAGCGGGCAGGAATTTTTTGCTGAAACGGCTACTTCTCATGGCGTCCCTTGCTTTCTTTTGCCGATCCGGCGGCGGATCGGGTGGTGTCGGCATTCTCTGCGAACACTTCACAGGTGAGGTCCTGGCCGCCGAAGGGGTGGCCGAAGTCGACCTCGAAGGTCTTTTCACCCATTTTCACGATCCGGCCCACGTAGCCGGCCGTGCGGAGCAGATCACCCTCTTTTACCTGAAGATGCACATCGAAGTGGTCTTCCTTTACGCGGACGATTCCCGGCCCGAAGGGCATCCGGATGGTGTCTCCGTCTTTGAGCAGAAACCGCACCTGCACCTTTTCCTCGTTGACCGCCGTCACCTCCCAGGGCATCTCCGAGTCGCGGAACACGATCATTCCCGGCTCGGGTTCCTGTCCCGTGGCATTCCGGAAATACGGCAGATCGAACCAGCGTTCCAGCGGTCGCTGCATGACGCGCGCGAGCGTGAGATAGCGCTCCGAATCGGGCATGGGCGGCGCTTCGGTGCGCAACTCCAGGAGGTGCGTTTTTTTGGGTTCAAGGCCGGCAATCCGTTCGGCCAGAAGGCCTTCGATGGCCCCCTGAACGCCGGTGGGCCCCCGCTTGTCTGCCCGATACGGTGCCCCGGCCACCATCTGCACCGGCTCGAAGGCGGCCGAAGGGATGAACACCGGCGACTTGGTTGCCGCGGACAGTTCGGCGACCGCCATCTGCGTGGTGGCCAGGATCTTACCGTCGGGCTGGCGGCAGGTGTAGTGTACGCGGGCGGTTTCGCCGGACCGGATCGGCCCGGCGGCAGACGCTTCCGCAAAAAGCAGCACCACCAGTGCCGTCGAGACGATCGCTGCGATTGCGCTGGAACGGTTTCTCATCGGGTTTACCTCGAAACGTTTCGTTGATGGGTGCCTAAAGTTTTAATCCGCGGACGACGATGGAACTCTTTTCCCAAATTTGTGTTCGGTCTTTATTAGCAAAGACGGGGTTTCAGAAAAAAATGGACCCCCGCCGAAGCGGGGGTCCACCACTGCTGCAGCCGGCGTCGGGAAAAATATTCCGCCGCCTATTGGCCGCTCGCTACTTCCAGGTCGGGAAGGTGAAGTCGGTTGCCTTCTGCACTTTCATATCGCCCTCGGCGGCCCAGAAACCGGCGCGGCTGGCCGGCATGTTGGCGCCGTCGGCGGCAAAGGCGCACAGTTCGAGCACCTTGGCTTTGACATCAGGATCTTCATCGGCGCGGAAGTACAGCCATTGGGCGCTCCAGAAGTCGTAGATGCCGTTTTTGATGGTGGAGGCGCCGGCGTCGGCGCCCATGTACTGGAGACGCTGGCAGTTGCTGACTTTGGCGTAGGAGTTGTAGCCTGCACCGTTCTTGTCGGCGTCGGCGTAGCCAACAGCCCCGTAACCGGCGTTACCGGCGTCGCGCACGCACTTGACCAGGTCCGAGGAGCCCTTGTTGAAGTAGGTCACCGGCGTAAAGCCCATATTGACCGGAAAGGAGCCCGGCAGGGCCTCGTCTACCAGCAGCGGGGAGTCGCCGCGCATGACGGCCGCGTCCAGGGTGGCGTGGGTGCCG
>CAYPFH010000547.1:0-1938 GCA_964409825.1 uncultured Desulfobacterales bacterium
GTATTTTAAAGTAAAAACAACCTTTTATTTTTAGGGGCGGCAAGCCGCCCCTAAAAATAAAAGGTATAGAAAAATACAAAAACTGTTGGGGAAATTTTAGAACTATGACCCCAGAAAAGCCCCGCCGTTCCGTTCTCTGAACGGGATTTGATCAAGAATGAAGCTTCCCCCGAAGGCTCTGCCTCTGTAGGGAACGGCCTCCGTGCCGTTCCGAAAGGCACGCCACAGAGGGCGTGCCCTACAAAAACCCCGGCAATAGACCGTGCGGCGGACGCGGGAGATGGCTGATTTTCTGGATTCCGGATCTCAACCCGCTGCGCGGGGTTCGTCCGGATCGAGGCGCGGGTGAACTGCAGCCGGGATTCAGCGATTTTATCAGTAATGGTAGCGCAGCAGGGCAATCAGGTTCGCATCGTCGGAAGCTTTGTAAACAATTCTATGCTCCTCGTTGATCCGACGGGACCAGTATCCTGCAAGGGCATGTTTGAGAGGCTCGGGTTTTCCAATCCCTTCAAAGGGATTTCTTTTTATTTCCTTGATCAAAGTGTTTATCCGCTGAAGAATTTTTGTGTCGCTCTTTTGCCAGTATAGGTAATCCTCCCATGCATGATCGGAGAATATCAGCTTCACTGGACAAGCTCCCTTTCCTTGCCTTTTCCGTCATCCAATTGAACGATCGATTCGATCAATCGTCTCGTGTTTTTGGGGGACCGCAACAGGTACGCTGTTTCCTCTAAAGCCGCGTAGTCTTCCAGGGACATTATCACCACTGAATCGCTTTTTTTGCGGGTAATGATCACCGGGGAATGATCCTGGCAGACATCCTCCATGGTTTTTGCAAGATTCTGACGCGCCGCGCTGTATGTGATCGCTTTCATGATCCACCGCCTTACATGTACAAAAAATTGTACAACAAAGAAGAATCCGTGTCAACAACACCTGCTTTCATGGTTGATGGCCGCTGGCCGTCCAAACAGCCAGATCTGTCGGATACGAAACTATGCCTTTTATTGATCTGCAGCCAGAAATTCGGCGACCTGGGTGTGTCCGGCCGACTCTGCGTATCTCCGGGGCGTCCATCCGCTGCTGTCCTTGGCCTTGGGATCGGCGCCGGCGTCGACAAGGTCTTTCACGATCTGCCCGTGCCCCTCGGATGCGGCCAGATGCAGGGCGGTGCGCGCCAATAGGTCCTTTAAATGGACATCGGCCCCTACGCCAAGGAGTTCTTGGACCACGGCGCGATGCCCGTTGGTGGCGGCGAATATGAGCCCGGTGGATCCGTTTCGGCTCTGTTCGTCGATCCGGGCGCCCTGAGCAAGAAGAAGACGGACGATTTTCAAATGCCCGAACTGGGCGGCCTGCATGAGGGCCGTCCAACCGGCATCCCCGCGGGCATTGACGTCTGCGCCTCTTCTCACGAGCTCGGCGACGATGTCGAAATGACCGTTGAACGCCGCCCGGAGCAGCGGCGTCCACTTGGCGTCGTCGCGGATGTCTACCGCGACGCCCTGTCCGAGCAATGCCCGGACTTTTTCCAGGTTGCCCTGCTCCACCGCCAGAAAAAATTCACTTTCCGCGTCTTGGGCCTGGAGCAGGCCCGGCGTCATCAGGATCATCATTACCAAAAATGCCTGGAGAATTGAAAATAGCCCGGAAAAGAATCGCATGTCACCCTCTTCTGACCGGAAGATGGATTGAAATGAAAAAAGGAAAAGTAATTTCTTTATACACTGATGTTCGGTTTAAAATCAATGGCCGTAGAAATACGAAAGAAGTACTACTGATAAGGAATGCATACAGACGCATTCCTTATTTTGTCATTTCCCGCAAGGTTTTGAATTTCCTTATGTGAAACTTCATGTTCCCGGTCCGTCATTCCGGGCTTGACCCGGAATCCAGGTTTTTGTGGATCCTCCTTCGACTTCGCTCAGGACGGTG
>CAYPFH010000548.1:0-1927 GCA_964409825.1 uncultured Desulfobacterales bacterium
CCTCAATGGCAATGTGCATGGAACGTTTCCGGCCTGGAGCGTCTGCATATTTAAAAATTCCACCAGGCATGGACGTTGGTATTTTCCCGGCGAATGGTGCGGTCTCCGCCATAGATCAGAACGGTGGGGTGCGGCTGGCTGTGCAGTTTGCGCCAATAGGTTAAATTGGCAAAGAAGTCGGTTGCGATGGTCATGCCGGATTTGACTTCGATTCCGGTGGTTTTAGGTCCTTGATAGAAAACCACATCGACTTCGTGGCCGGTGAAATCCCGCCAGAAATAGATGTCGGAGGGTTCGGCCCGGTTCAGCAGCCGCTTGTGAAGTTCGCTGATTACAAAGCTTTCAAAGATTGATCCCCTGGCCGGATGGATCAAAAGGTCTTCGACCTTGCGAATGCGCAGCAGGTAGCACAGCAGCCCGGTATCGAGAAAATATAGTTTGGGGGACTTGACCAGGCGTTTGTTGAAGTTGGCATGATGGGGGCGCAGCAGCATGACCAGAAAACTGGCCTCAAGAATGGAAATCCAGCGCCTGACTGTAGTGTGTGAAATCCCGCAGTCGGCAGAAAGAGAGCTCAAGTTCAGAAGAGCTCCATTTCGTCCTGCGCAAAGCGCCAAAAAGCGTTCAAACGTTTCCAGGTCGCCAACTTGGACGATATCGCGAACATCGCGGGCAACATATGTCATGCTGTAGTTTTTGAGCCAGTCTTGAGCCGGAAATCCTTGGTCGTGGATGCGGGGGTAAAAACCAGTGTGAAGGGCAGGCCAAAGATCCAAGGCGGGTTTGGCGCGGTTGGTGGGCAGGTCGATACCCAAAGTCTCAGGCGGCAACGGCTTGCGCTGCAGCAATTCATCCAGAGTGAAGGGCAGAAGGTGGAGTACGGCGCAGCGGCCGGCCAGTGTTTGGGCGATTTTGGACAGCAGCAAAAAGTGCTGCGACCCGGTGAGAATAAAACGGCCGGGCCTGTTTTCTCCATCCACGATGCCCTGAATGTAGGAAAACAGATCCGGGACCTGCTGGACTTCATCGATGATGACATCGCCCCCGAACTGGCTTAGAAAACCACGCGGATCGTCCAAGGCGAAGTGGCGTTGTTCCGGGTCTTCGAGGGAGACGTAGTCATGATCGCGAAAAACATGGCGTACCAGAACGGTCTTGCCGGACTGCCTTGGGCCGGTAAGGCTGACCACGGGATAAAACCTGGCAGACTCCTTGAGTTTGGGTTCGAGATGGCGGGGAATGATCATGGCATATTCTGTGAAGAATGAATTTTGAATATTCAATTTTCACGGTATGAGCGATTTGTCAATTCTTTTTCCATGGCGCTTCGGTTCACTGCATACCAACGGACTTGAAACCGATGAATTGAGATCGAGCCGTTTTCTTGCCAAGAGACCATGATCTAAAATAGGCGGAATGTTTCCGAGACGTTCGTGATGCCCGACTGTTAAATGATGTTTTGAAAATCCTTGAATATCCCAACGCGGACAATTGCGGAATTTCAAGAAATATGGATATCGCATTGACCGACTCGCTTTTTGTGGCTATACTTTTTTATAAAAGTGACCACAACAGAGGGGTGTAATGGAAACTTTAGGTGTCAAGGAGCTTCGCGACCGGCTCAGCAAGGTCATTCGAAGCGTGGAAAAGGGGCAAGTGATAAGGATTGTTCGGCACGGAGTTGCTGTCGCTGAACTCCAGCCGATCCCAAAAGACAGGGCTCAGGAAACCCGGAAGCGGCTCGCAGACAAAGGACTGCTGGAAGGCGGTAGCGGCAGGGTCAGAAAAAGCCGAAGAATCCCACATCGACGCGGCTACAGCGGCTCGGTGTCGGATCTCGTTATCGAGGATCGGCGGTGATTACCTACTTCGACACCAGCAGCATGGTAAAGTGGCTGTTCGAGGTAACCGATTCGGAGCTTGCCGC
>CAYPFH010000549.1:0-1926 GCA_964409825.1 uncultured Desulfobacterales bacterium
TCGTAGCTGGCGGCGCAAACCACCCCCCGACTGCCGGCGCCCCCCACGATGACGCACTTTCCCCTTAGCCCGGGGTCGTCGCGCTGTTCCACCGAAGCGTAAAACGCGTCCATGTCGATATGAAGGATCATGAATTTTCTCTGCCCCGGCAGAGAAAATCAGGCACCCTGCGGGCGCGAAGGACGGGGATGACAAAGGGTTCCTCAACCCTGCAGAAGCAAGAGGTGAATGGCAGTGCCGTTGGCATTCCTGCTCTCCTTGAAGATAAAGGTGTATTTGTCTGAAGACGGCGGCAAAGCCGCTTATAATAAATTCGCAGTAGCGAATTTATAACAAAATTGTTATAAGTTGAATACAGGGATACAAAAACAGTCAAAAGGATCGACCCCATGAAAAAAATCGAGGAAGTCACCCTCCTGTACGAGATCAGCAAGAGCCTAAACGAGCATCTCGATCTCCACAAATCCATATATAAGGTTTTGGAAATCCTGTCCAACTCCATGGATATGGTTCGGGGGACGGTGGCCATCCGCGATCCCCTCAGAGACGAGATCGCCATCGAGGTGGCCCACGGGATGAGCCGCACCGCCATGCAGCGGGGCAGATACAAGCTCGGCGAGGGCGTCACCGGAAAGGTGATCGAAACCGGCAAGGCGGTCACCATCCCCAAGATCAGCGAGGACCCGACCTTTCTGGACCGCACAGCTTCCCGAAAATCACCCAAGGACCGGGACCTTTCCTTTATCTGCGTGCCGATCAAAAAGGGCAAGCAGGTCATCGGCGCTTTGAGCGCCGACCGGCCCACGGACAACGCCTACCCGCTGAAGGAGGCGGAAAAACTTCTATCGGTGGTGGCCACCATGATCGCCCAGCACGTGATCAACCTGGAAAAAATCCGGATCGAAAAAGACCAGCTCCGGGAGGAAAACCGCCGGCTGCGCGGAGAGCTGGAAAACAAATACCGGTTTACCAACATCGTGGGAAACAGCAACAAAATGCGGGAGGTGTTCCAGATGGTCTCCCAGGTCTCCCGCAGCAACGCTACGGTGCTGATCCGGGGAGAAAGCGGCACCGGAAAGGAGCTGGTGGCCAATTCCATCCATTACAACAGCCTCCGGTCCAAGGGGCCCATGATCAAGGTCAACTGCGCGGCCCTGCCGCCCACTCTCATCGAAAGCGAGCTCTTCGGCCACGAAAAGGGCGCCTTTACCGGCGCCATCAAGCAAAAACTGGGAAAATTCGAGATGGCCGACAAGGGCACCATTTTTTTAGACGAGATCGGCTCCATCGGCCTCGACATTCAGGCCAACCTGCTGCGGGTGCTCCAGGAAAAGGAATTCGAGCGGGTCGGGGGGCAGAAGACTCTCTCCACGGATGTCCGGGTGATCGCCGCCACCAACAAGAACCTGGAACAGGCCGTCGAGGATCAGACTTTCCGCGGCGACCTCTACTACCGGCTCAATGTGTTTCCCATCTATCTGCCCCCGCTGCGGGAGCGAAAGACCGACATTCTTCTTCTGGCCGACTACTTCCTGGAAAAATACACCAAGGAGAACCATAAGGACATCCGCCGTTTTTCCACCCCGGCCATCGACATGATGATGGACTACCACTGGCCCGGCAACGTCCGGGAGCTTGAAAACTGCATCGAGCGGGCGGTGCTTCTCTGCGAGGAGGGGGTGATTCACAGCTACCATCTTCCCCCGACGCTGCAGACCGGGAAAGAATCCGGAACCCTGCCGGCCATGTCCCTGGAGGAGGCGGTGGAAAACTTGGAAAAGGAAATGCTCATCGATGCCTTGAAAAACACCCGGGGCAACATCTCGGCTGCGACCGATATCCTCAAGACCACGGTGCGCAAGTTCGGCTACAAGGTGAAAAAATATGACATCGATTATCGCCATTATCGCTGAAGCACAAAAGCTG
>CAYPFH010000550.1:0-1899 GCA_964409825.1 uncultured Desulfobacterales bacterium
CACCCGGCTGTTCATTCCGGCCAACCAGGCGATCGCGTTTCCGGTCGGCACCATGGGCACCTTCCGGACATACTACGCCCCGGCGGATTTTTTGGAGACGGCCAATACCCTGGGCATCGAGCTTTACGCCAAACAGGAACCGCGAAAGTTCAACCGCGGGGTCGATCTGCACGCCCAGAGCAATCCGCTGCCGATGTGCGCCCGGCCCTCGCTGCTGGTCGAGCTCAAGAAGAGCACCTAACCAAAACCGGGACAAGGATTCGGCTTCGGGCGCCTTGCGGGGCTGAATCCGTACCCGGTGCAAAAAGAGGATAGACCGATGCCGAATCTGTTTACCGCGTCCGTCGAGGACAAAGCCCAGGCGGACGGCGCACAGGCCATCGAATCCGGCGTGGCGGACCGGATGCGCGAGCACCAGCTCGCGGTTGTTGTCAGCGCAACGCCGACCTCCGGGGCGCTGGAGGTGTCGGTTCGACAGCCGGGAGCGCCGGCCGCTGCCTTTAAAAAAATAGGAGAAGTCGATCTGACATCGACGACCGAGGCGGACTTGATGCCGCAATGGCGAGGCATTGTCGCCGAATGGAAGTTCACCCCGGTGGGCTTTGATGCGGACAAGACCTACAGCGTATACATTGCATCCGCTGCGGGGGCCTGATCCATGAACGATGCGTTCGAAGAGGCCGCAGAAGATATCCTGGCCGAGATGGGCAGCGCCGGAACCTATACTGCGCCCGGCGGCGCTCCGGTTTCCTGTACGCTTATCCTGGAGCATGACGTTGAAACCGTTCCGCCGTCGATTGATGCACAAACCTGGGATCGTTCGACCACCATCGAGGTCCTGTTATCGGAAATAGGCGCAGAGCCTGAAAAAGGCGGGGTTTTTGAAACCGGCGGGGCTGCCTATACCGTGGTCAGGATTATCGGAAACGACGGTCAATTTGCAACGGCAGTGGTGAAACGATGAAGGCGCATGTCCGGCACGGCGACATCACCAGAACAACGCTGATGATGATGGGCCTCGGCGGCAAAAAAGCCGACACCGTTATGGCAAGGGCGGTAAATCGCACGCTGACCAGCGTTCGGGCGCAGTGCGCGAGGAAGATCGGCGAAGACATCACTCCGAAAATCAGCACGATCAAGGCCCACATCAAGCAAAAAAAAGCCTACAAGACAAATCCTATCGGCTGGCTGGAGTGCTCGGGCCGACCGCTGAATCTGATCCACTACCGGGCCCGGCAGACCAAAAAGGGCATCACCGTTCAGGTGAAAAAAAACAAGCCGAGAGCGCTGCTGCGGCACGCATTCATTGCGGATATCGGCGGCGGCAAGGTCTACAGAAACGATCCGAGATTTTCCGGGACCACGCAGAGCAAAAAGGGGCCGCAGGTCTACTGGAGAAAATATTCCGGTCCGAGAAAACCCGCTACGCCCGGGCGCCGCTATGCCGCCCTGCCCTACGAATATCGCTGGCCGCTGAAAAACCTGACCGGGCCGAGAATACCGGACATTCTCGCAGACGACGAGGTAATGATTCCCATTTTGGCCGACGCAAAAGACAAGTTGACCGGCAACTTGAAACACGAAATCGATTTTATGCTGGATAAGCTTTAGATGAGCGATCCGATTCGAGAGCGGATAATTGCCAACATGGTCTCTGCGCTGTCCGTGATCCGAACATCCAACGGATATATGACCGATATCGGCCGGACGGTATTGCGCTGCCGCGCGTCCTGTGATCCGGCAGAGCTGCCGGCCACTGTCGTCTGGCAAAAACCAGAGCAGAGGCCGGAAGAGTCCGGAAGAAAATACGGCGGCGGCGTGCTGCTGATGCCGGTCCAGATCGAAGCGTTGCATGGCGGGATTTCGGCCATGACCAGCGAGCAGATATCACGGCTGCAC
>CAYPFH010000551.1:0-1891 GCA_964409825.1 uncultured Desulfobacterales bacterium
CCGAAATCGGTCAACAGGCTGATGACGGCCATTTCAGCTCCTCTGGATACTGGATCTGACCTCTGCCTTCCAGCATCCAGCATCTAAAAGATCTTCCCCTGCACCGGGACGCCCAGATGCCGGCAGGCTGAATCGGCGGCCTTCCGCCCGGAAGAGGTGCGCACGAGAAAACCGATCTTGAGCAGGTACGGCTCCACCACATCCACGAGGGTGTCGGTCTCTTCCTGAAGGGTTGCAGCAATGGCCTCGATCCCTACCGGACCGCCTCCGTAAAAATCGATGATCGTTTTCAGGTAACGCCGGTCCAGATCGGTCAGTCCCCGTTCATCCACCCCTTCAAGGATCAGGGCGGCTTGAACGGTGTCCGGCTGGATGCTGCCGTCTCCCCGCACCTGGGCATAGTCCCGTACCCGCTTCAGAAGGCGGTTGACGATCCTGGGGGTTCCCCGGCTTCTCCGGGCCAGCTCCGCTGCGGCAGCGGGGTCGATATTCACCTCCAGCAAGGCAGCCGAGCGAAGGGTGATTTCGACCAGGTCTTCTTCGCCGTAGAAGTCGAGGCTGCGAAAGATCCCGAAGCGGTCGCGCAGCGGCGCAGACAGCAGTCCCACCCGTGTCGTGGCGCCCACCAGCACGAAACGCTTGAGCCGGTACCGGTGGCTCCTGGCGTGAACCCCCTTGTCGAAAATGAAATCGACCGCATAATCTTCCATGGCCGGGTAGAGGAATTCTTCGACGGTTCTGGGGGTTCGGTGGATTTCGTCGACGAAAAGAACGTCGCCCTCTTCCAGGCGGGTCAAAATGCCCAAAAGGTCGCCGCCCTTTTCCAGGGCGGGACCGGAAGTGACGGTCAGGCTTCCGCCCATTTCGTTGGCGATGATGTGAGCCAGGGTGGTTTTCCCCAAGCCTGGGGGGCCGTGGAAAAGAATGTGCTCCAGGGGTTCTTTTCGCTTCTTGGCAGCCTCGATCGCGATTTGCAGGGCCTCGACCACCTCCCGCTGTCCGATGTATTCGGCCAGCATGCCGGGGCGAAGCGAAAGAATCTCCGGCTCCCGGTCCTCGGGCTGCTGGGCGCGGGACAGAAGTCCCTGCTCCGGGGCGGAACGGGTCAGAAAATCGTCTGTCACGATTGAACCTCTCCGCGGTAGACCTCTTCAAACAGCGCCTCGGCGGTGTTGATGCCCGGATTGCGCTCCACGGCCTCGGTGACCATGCGCCTTGCCTCTGTCTTGCTGTGGCCGAGCTGTTCCGTCAGCACCTTCGACACCTGGGCAAACAGATCCTCGTCGGGCGGGGCTTGGAAGGGTTCGACCGCCCGGATCAGCGCAAACTTTTCCATCTTGCCCCGAAGGGTGGCCACGATCTTTTGCGCGGTTCTGGGGCCGATGCCCTTGAGCCGTTTCAGCCGCCCGGTATCGTCTGTCTCGATCGCGACGGCGATCTCACGCACCGGCAGCTGAAGCGCCCTGACGGCCTTCATCGGCCCGATGTCCTCAACGGTGATGAACCGCTGAAAAAACTCGCGCTCGGCTTCCAGATTGAATCCGATCAACACCGGCTTTGGCTGGCGTTCGGTTTGATGAAAATAAATGTAAAGGGAGATTTCATCCCCGGTCGACTTTCCGGAAAGCGCTTCCATGACCACCGCGGGAAGCATCACCTCGTAGCCCACCGGTCCGGCCAGCAGCAGAATCCGGTCTTCTTCCTTTTTCAGGATCTTTCCTTCCAGATACCCGATCATGGCTGTTCCTTCGCCGCTAAGCACATGTGAGCGTAAGGATGGCGGCGACAATATACGAGCCTCGCCGCTGACCGGTGGGATTCAAAATTCCAGATTCAAGATTCAAGATTCTCCGGCGGGAGATTTATACGAATCTTTTGATCTCAAC
This sequence comes from uncultured Desulfobacterales bacterium, assembly GCA_964409825.1. GTDB lineage: Bacteria > Desulfobacterota > Desulfobacteria > Desulfobacterales > CAFBRK01 > JAIPEL01. The sequence goes on from CAYPFH010000551.1 coordinate 1,887, forward strand.
CGGCC
>CAYPFH010000552.1:0-1890 GCA_964409825.1 uncultured Desulfobacterales bacterium
ACAAAGGAGGAAACATGAGTCAGACGGAACAGGACCTGTGGGAAGCGTTTGCCGGAGAATCCCAGGCGAATCGAAAATACCTTGCTTTTGCCCAGAAGGCCGATCGGGAAGGATACCCCCAAGCGGCCAAACTGTTTCGGGCCGCAGCCGAAGCCGAAACCGTCCATGCCCATGCCCATCTGAGGACGCTCAAGGCCGTCAAAAGCACAGTGGAAAATCTCAAGGTGGCGGTCGCCGGTGAAACCCACGAGTTCAAAGCCATGTACCCGGACATGATCGAACACGCCAAGGCCGAAGGCAATACCGCCGCCGAGCGAAGCTTCACCTACGCCAACGAGGTGGAAAAGATCCATGCCGGCCTCTATCAGAAGGCCCTGGACAATCTTGACGCCTTGGAAGAGGTCGATTACCACGTGTGCAGCGTCTGCGGATACACCTGCGAAAACGAGCCGCCGGAAACCTGCCCGGTCTGCGGGGCAAAGGCACAAGCGTTTTTCGAGGTCAAGTAAACGCGCTGGCGCGCGTTTACTGGCGGCGGCGTTGCCGCCGGAAAAAAATTGAACAAGCGGTATAAAGACTTGCAGAGGATTTTGGCGTCCTGCGAAAAAATCGGCTGCGCCGCCGTAAAAAATCTACAAGGCAATACAAACGCTTACCCAGAAAGGAACCGGTCATGGAAAAATGGGAATGCCCGTGCGGATACGTGTACGATCCGGCCGAAGGCGATGCAGAACGTGGGATCCCGGTGGGAACGGCCTTCGAGGATCTTCCGGACGAATGGGTCTGTCCCCTGTGCGGGGCGGAAAAAGAATATTTCGAGAAATTGGACTGAATCCGGCTGGCGCCGGACTCTGTCCAATTTCTTTGGAAAAAACAAAAAATTTTAGAACGACGCCCGGAAAACAACCGCCTCGGGTAGGGGCAGCTTGAATGCTCCGCTACCCGGGCCTTCATCCGTTGAACCTTTGAACCCTTGAACTCTGAACCCTGAACCCTTGAACTCTGAACCCATACCGGTTGTCATCGTCACAGGCGCCTCGAAGGGCATGGGAAGGGAGATCGCCCGGTGGCTGGCTTCGGCCGGCGCGGCGGTGGTGTGTACAGCGCGTTCCGCCGATAGCCTCGGGAAGCTGGCAGAATCGATCCGACGCGACGGCGGCCGTGCCGTTCCTGTTTCTCTGGATGTGTCAAGGCGCCAGGAATGCGAAGAGACGGTTGAAAAGACCGTCTCCACCTTCGGGCGAATCGACGCCCTGGTGAACAACGCCGGAGTTCTGGATCCGGTCGCTCCGCTGGCCGACGCCGATCCTGATCAATGGCAGCACAACATCGCCGTCAATCTTCTGGGGCCCTTTTACCTGATCCGTGCCGCCCTGCCCTGCCTGCGGGCCGTTGGCGGAAGGGTGGTCAACATCAGCACCGGGGCCGCCGTCAAGGTGATCGAGGGATGGAGCGCCTATTGTGCGGCCAAGGCCGGTTTTGCCCATCTGACCCGCGTGCTTGCAGCCGAGGAGCGGCAAATCATCGCGGTCTCGCTGAGGCCCGGCGTGGTGGACACGGCCATGCAGAAAAGGATCCGCCAGGTGGGTCCGGAAAGGATGCCGCCGGATAAGGCGGCCTACTTCCAGGATCTGAAAGACAGCGGGAAGCTGGAGCCTCCGTCCGTGCCGGCCCGTTCGGCCGCCTGGCTCGCCTTGTACGCCCCCGCCGATTGGAGCGGCGAACTGCTCGACTACGACGACCCCCGGATCGCCGAACCCGCCAAGAATGCGTTTCCGGACTCAGTCGACTGACTGAACCGATGGGCAGCCGGCAGTGCTCACCGTCGCGGAGACTGGAAATGCCTAAAATGCCTAAAATGAGCTTAAATGCCTAAAATTATGGAATACT
>CAYPFH010000553.1:0-1888 GCA_964409825.1 uncultured Desulfobacterales bacterium
TTGTCGATTTCAAAAACGCTATAAGGCTCAAAGGAGCTCAAGCCGGAGGTCGATGGGTGTCGGCTCGGATGCCGGGCAGCTGTTTGAGCTGTTTAGGCCGCGTTGAAACGGCCGCAACGCCTTTGCTTGACATTTCTCCGGCCATTCCCATTGGCCGCTGCTTTTTCACTGGCTCATTACCGGCGGCCGTTTCTACGCGGCCTTGACGGCGAGTTCTGGCCGGCAGTAGAGGCGATATCCATAGGTCTCCGGCTGATAAACTATGCGTGAGAATCCCGGATAAACGCAATTCTATATTCTAAACTTCCAAATGCTGCTCTATTCTCCTGTTTTCGTTGCTTTTCCTTGTAGCTTTCCGAGAAGTTCGGCCGCTTTTTTCCGGATCTCTTCGTCCCGGCTCGATTCTCTGGCGCGATTCAGGTGAAAAACGGCATTTCGTAAGTCGCCTTTTTGCCGGTAATGCACGCCCAGATAGTAGTGCGCAGTTCCGGGGTTGTCCATGCGGCTGTATACTTCGCCCAGCGCATAGTAGGCTTGGGGGTACTCCGGCCTCTGGGCGACGAGATTTTCCAGGGTCCGGGCGGCGCGGGTAAGATCCCCCGTCTGCATGAGGGCCTGACTCAGGTAGTAGGCACGTTCCGGGTCGAACGGCGGCAGATTCGCGGCGCTTTGGAGAATTTCCAGGGCCCTTTCATATCTTCCGCTCTGGTAATAGACCCGGCCCAGGTCGGTTAAAAAGTCTGGGTCAAAGGGCCGTTTGGCTGCCGCTTTTTTCAGATGAGCGATCGCCTGGTCCCGATGGCCGGTGCGCGCCCTGAGCAGGCCGTATCCATACTGGACCAGGGGGTCATCCGGATTTTCTCTCAGCCTTCGATCATACTGCTGAAGTGCGTTATCGGCGTCCCCGTAAAGGGTTGTCAGTCGAACCTGCATTTTTCGAAAGGAAAATTCGTCGACATCTACGGAGGTCTTGTCATTGTTTTCGAGCCAGGTGTCGATCAACGCCATACGGGCTTCAGAGGCCGGATGGGTCGTCAGGTAGGTGGGTACGTCTCCGAACCACTGCTTGGAACGAATCTTTTTAAGGGCTTCCAGCAGACCCTTTGCGCTGTAGCCTGCGCTGTCCAGGTATTGCAGGCCGAGCTGATCCGCCTGCAGTTCGTCCTGGCGGCTGTAAGCCAGGGCCATGGATTGGCCGGCGGCCATGGAGCCGACAGCCAATGCCTGGCCTGCGGCTGCCCCGGCCGCCGGTCCGATCAGCGCGGCGGCCACCATGCCGGCTAAGGTGGCGGCGCTGATCTTCTTGGATCGTTCGATCCGGTCTGAAATATGCCGTGCGGTCACATGGGCGATTTCGTGGGCCAGGATTCCGGCGAGCGCTTCTTCATGGTCGAGGGCCTCCAGCAGGCCGCTGTTGATGAAGATGTGGCCCGCCGGACTGGCAAAGGCATTGTAGACCGGTTCATCGACCACATAAAACCGGTAGGAAAACGGCTGCGGCGGCACATGGTCCAGAATTCTTTTTCCGACGCGATTGACGTAGTCCACCACCGACGGATCCCGGATCAGGTCCAGCTGCTGGGAGACCATCGCCAGAAATTCCCGGGAAAGCGCTTCTTCTTCGCCGACGGTGATCGCGCCTGCCGGGCTGGAATGAAGCACCCCGGCAGCGATGAGCATAGCAGCACCGAAGGCCGCCAGCAATTTTTTCAACCCCATAACGCCTCCGCAAAAGCGGCAGTAAATTGTCCATTTCGGGGCATCATGAATCCCCCAATTCGTGGTTTTATCAATATTAGACACTAAGCACTCAACCGGCCGATTGGCAAAAAAAATCGACTTGATTTTACATATAGGGATTGTCAAACAGCCGATCTATGACCTTGAG
>CAYPFH010000554.1:0-1874 GCA_964409825.1 uncultured Desulfobacterales bacterium
CCACGACGGAGCGTGGCCCTCCAAGCCCAAATCCATCGGCCTCCGGCGGCCCCAGGCTGGAGGATTCCGGATAAGCGCATACAAAATATAGTGCCTATAGTTATGGGTAAATAGAGTGCATAGAGGTGTGGTGTCGCTTCGCTCCGCCTTTTTACAATCGACAGCATACATCAACTCTAGGCACTCTAGTCACTTTAGGCACTCTAGGCACTTTCTTTATCCGTTCTTCCTTTCAAACTCCTTCATGAAATCGACCAGCGCCTGGACACCTTCTTTAGGCATCGGGTTGTAGATCGAGGCCCGGCATCCGCCCACCGAACGGTGCCCCTTCAGACCGCCGAAATCGTTTTCCAGGGCGTCGGCCACGAATGCCTTCTCCAGCGCCTCGCTGGGAAGCCGGAAGGTCACGTTCATCATGGAACGGCTGTCGACATCGGCTGTTCCCCGGTAAAACCCGGATCCGTCGATGAATCCGTAGAGCATCTCGGCCTTTTCCCGGTTGACGGCCTCCATTTTGTCTAGCCCCCCGACGGTCTCCTCCAACCATTTGAGCACGAGCTGCACCGTGTAAATGGCAAAGCACGGCGGGGTGTTGTACAGGGAATTCTTGGCGGCGTAGGTGGTGTATTTGAGCATCGACGGCAGATCGCCGGGCACCTTTGCGAGCATGTCGTCCCGGATGATGGCCAGGCAGACCCCGGCCGGGCCGATGTTCTTCTGAGCGCCGGCGTAGATCAGACCGAAGCCGGAGGCATCGAACCGCCGGCTCAAAATGTCCGAGGACATGTCCGCCACCAGCGGTGCGCCGCCCGTGTCGGGAAACTCCCCCCACTGGGTTCCCTTGATGGTGTTGTTGGAGGTGATGTGGACGTAGGCGGCATCGGGGCTGTATTGGACCCCTTTCGGGATATAGGCGAAATCGCGGTCTTCTGAGGACGCGGCCACCCGGATCGACTTGCCCAGGATTTGCGCCTCCTTGATGGCCTTGGTCGACCAGGTGCCGGTGTTGACATAGTCGGCCGTGTCCCCGCTCCGCAGAAAGTTCATCGGAATCAGGGCAAACTGCAGGCTGGCACCCCCCTGCATGAACAGCACCTTGAACCGGTCGTCCAGGCCGAGCAGGCGCCGGATGCGGGCAGCGGCATCGTTGATCACCTCGTCGAAGGCGGAAGAGCGGTGGCTCATCTCCGTGATCGACATCCCCGTGTCGGCAAAGTTCAGAAAATTTTCCTGGATTTCCTCGAGTACCGGAAGCGGCAGCGCGGCCGGCCCCGGGTTGAAATTGAAAATACGGCGATCCTTCATCGGGCCTCCTCCTCCTTTTTGCTGATCAGCATACCATTGAATTCGGCCCCGTGAGCACTTTCTTCCCCCTGGGGCAGGCTCAGCGCCTAGTAAGTTATCCGGTTATCTATGAAGCTCAAGGAGGTTCAAGCCGGATGCGGTGAAGGGACACGCTCGGTCGCGTCCACGTTGCCGGCAACGACCAAATCCCGGCCACGACGGAGCGTGGCCCTCCAAATCCCAACCCACCGGCATCCGGCGGACCCTACCTGGAGATTCCGGATAGGCGCAAAAAGTTATCTGCACAAATCGAGCCTTCCTTGTCAAACCCAATTTTCATCGGGAGGGTCCTGCATCGATTCCGCTCCTGAGGCCGGTATTGCCCGGAGAAATAAAAACCGGCGCAAAGAAGACTGGTTTCGGGGTTGCTCCTACCGGCTTGACAATAACGGCGGCGGTCTTTATCAAGGCTCATGTGAAACTTCGGTCGAAGTCGGCGGCAAAAACCGACCTGCCTCCGCCTTGGGTTTTGGCAGTTGGAGGGCCACGCTCCGTCGTGGCCGGTATTGGGTCATTGCCGGCAACACGGA
>CAYPFH010000555.1:0-1848 GCA_964409825.1 uncultured Desulfobacterales bacterium
CAAAAAGGTCAATCAACAAAAAAGGCGCGCGGCCTTCCGATGGAAGGGCGCGCGCCTTTTTTCGCTATGAGGCAATCAGTGCTCTTCGTGGTGGGCGCCCTTGCCCCTGGCCGTATCGATGACCGCCTTGATAACGCAGTAGGTCATCCCCAGTCCGAGAACGGTCAACGCGAACCAGAGCCCGCCCATGAACACCACATGGGACATGTCCCAGATCCACTCGAAATTGAATGGAAACATTGCTATCCTCCTTTGCCCGGGCTAGGCCCTCGCCGGGGCCATCTCCGGTTCGCCCGAAGCCTCTTCTTCTCCCGATTCGGCTTTCTGCGCCGCTGAAGGGGCGGCCGGCGGTTCGACGGGATTAAGCTCTTTTTCCTGGGGCCATACCGGCAGGTACCGGTGGGACAGGGCGATTAAAATGATGCCATAGGCCACCGGCAAAAGGGTGGTGGCGACTTCCTGCCAGCTCGGGTAGTACAGCGCCCACTGGTCAAAAGACATCACCGGCACCGCCATGACCTGGAGCACCATCACCCAGCGGTTGACCGAAACGCCGATCACGGCCAGCACCACCGCCAGGGTGAGGGCCTTGGGATTGCTGCGGCCCTTGGCCGTAATCAAGATCAGGGCAGGAATCACTCCGCCGACGACAACCTCCAGGATCAGGATCCAGATTCCGTAAAACGCATTGTTGGTATAAAACTCCATCAGGCTGAAGCCCATGGAGGGGGCGGTCACGGCCGCCCAGTACCAGGTGTCCACGATCTTGGCGATGATATAGGTAAACAGCATCCAGCCGGCGATTTTGGCCAAAAGCCGGACCACGTCGTCTTTGACGAGTTTCTTTCCGGTGATTTTTTCGGTGATTTTGAGCAGCATGATCGTAAAGCAGGGACCGCATGCCGCCGCAGACCAGGTAAACAGAAAAAACGTCCACGGCCAGATGAAGAGCCCTTCGCGGAAGGCGAACGGCCGGCCGAACAGCACGCCGGCCACGCCTCCCAGAGAACCCTGGTGAAAAAAGGACAGAAAGGCGCCTGTGGCGGCAAACACGGCCATGACTTCATGCATGTTGTGGCTCAGGTTTCGGATGAAGGGAACCCGGTCGAGCTGACGGTTTTCCAGGATCAGCGGCAGATATTCGATGGTCAGCACCCCGAAGTAGCAAGACAGGCAAAAGGCCACCTCCGTGAGCATCGAGTGGACGTTGGCGTGCCAGAAGATGTACCATCCCCTCAAAGGCTGGCCGATGTCGATGGCCAGGATCAACAGGGCGCTGCTGTAGCAGATGAATCCGACCAGCACGGCGAAGTTGATGATATTCTTGAGCTCGTCTTTGCCGAAGATGTACTTGAGCAGCCCGGTGAAAAATGCGCCGCCGCCGAGGGCGATAACCGCCAGGTCGGCCCATATCCAGAGCGCGAACCCGTAGTAGTCGTTCATGTTGGTCTGGTTCAGCCCCTTGATCCAGATGAGCAGCATGGCGATGACGCCCCAGACCAGCACGGCGACGACCGGGCCGAGCTTCAGGAGGAATTTCCACAAAGGATCCCGTTTTACGCCCTCGGGTATCAGTGCAGTATCCATAGGTTCGGTGCTCCTTACCGTCTGCGGCTGCCTAAGATCGGCGACCGCGATTAATGCCTTTTGAGCCTTCCTTCCCCCTCCAGGTAGTTGTCTCCGGCGCGCCGCACCCACTCCCGGCTCGACAGGTAATAGACCTTCGTGTTGGTGCCGAGCCGCTCCAACAGGCGGAAGGCTTTCGGGTTTTTGGGCCGCCCGCTGCGTTTTTCCCGAGGCCGCGACCAACACAATCCTCGTATGGGGCCCGCCGGACAAGCGCGACCT
>CAYPFH010000556.1:0-1834 GCA_964409825.1 uncultured Desulfobacterales bacterium
GTGGATGGTGGTTTTCCCCGGCGTCGCACTGGTGCTGCTGGTGGTGGGGATCAACCTGTTTGCCGACTGGCTCAGGGAAGAGCTCAATCCCAAGATCGAGAGAATGCGATGATGGGTCGATTCGTTGACGGGTGCATTTGGTCGAGATTTGATCGGTCAATAGTCATTAGTCATCGGCCACTGGTCATCCATTATCGACGATCAGTTATCGATTCACTTCTTGCAATGACTGATGACTGATGACCACTCTCCACAGTTTGCTACCCTTCGACCTTTATCCGATACACATACTTGACCCACTCTGCCCCCCAGTGGCCTTCGGCCACGACCCGAAGCGGAAATCCGTGCTCGACCGGCAGGAGCTGCCCGTTGACCGAATAAGCGAGAAACACCTGATCGGTCTCTGCCTCGGCCCGGCTAAACACCTCTTTTTTATCTCCGAACGGGCTCTTTCCGTAGATGCGGAGCCGGTCCGCCCCCGGAAGGACTCCGGCTTCTTTCAGCAGGGCGGCCAGCGAGACCCCCCGCCATGCGCCGTGGTTGGAAAAAAAACCGGGGCAGATCAGCAGGACGTTTCGCTCCACGGCCGGCAGCCCATGAAGCTGCTCCAGGGACAGAGACAGTTGCCGGGCCACCTTGCCGTCCACCTCCAGGCGCCAGGTGTCCGGGTCGATCTGCTGGTCGGTGTCTCCCATGGTGCCGAACCGGTTGACGGGCATGACCTGCAGGTTGCGGGTGTCCAGGTATTCGGGGTTTTCATGAAACAAACTTCCCGGATCGGTGCCGGGTGGGAGGATCTTTTTGGCAATTTCGGCCAGCGCCGTCCGCACCCGGGTCCAGCCGGCCAGGGTCAGGCCGGCCGCGGTGGTCAGCCATTTGATGAATTGTCTTCTTGTCGGCATGGGTCGATTGGTTGATTGGTTAGTTGGTTGAATGGTTAAGTCGTTCAGAGATCGAGGAGTTTTTTGTCATGCCAGTGGAGGCGTCATCCAGGCAAGTTCTGGAAAAGGGCGAATTTTTTCTTTCCCAATCAACTATTCGACGAATGAACCAATCAACCCTGCCCCAGCCTCTCCGGCAGCACTTCCAAAAGAAACTGCGCATACACCTCCCAGGCGTGGGGCCCGTATCCGCCGGCCATCAGATAGGCCATAGGGATCTTGGCGCGATCGAGAAAATCGTAGACCGCCCGGTCTCTTTGCATCAGCTGGTCCCGGTTCAGCTTCAACTGCTGGGTGGAGGCCAGGGCATCCTTTTCATAGGGATCGGCTCCGTATACCACCACTGCAAGGTCGGGTGCCGGAAAACGTTCCAGCTGCGCCAGCCCCTCTTTGAGCCGCTCGACATACGCTGCTTCTTCTCCGGGGGATACCGGGATGTCGATGTCGCTCAGTATGAAAGAGGGCCGAATGCGTCCAGCAGAATCCGTGGGGCTTTCGTCCAGGGGCCAGCCGCGGGCCATGTGGATCGAAAGGGTGCGGATGGAGTCGTCTCCACGGGTCAGCGCCGAGGTACCGTCTCCTTTGTGGGCGTCGGTGTCGATCACCCACGCAGAGGCGATCCGGCCCTCGGCCTGGAGTTTGCGCACGGCGATCACGATGTCGTTGACCGGGCAAAATCCGCGGCCGTGGTCTTTTTGGGCATGGTGCATGCCGCCGCCGAAGTAGAAGCAGAAGCCGGTCTCCAGAGCGATCCGGCAGCACTGGACGGTACCGGCAGCCCGCACAAGAATCCGATCGAACAGTTTTTTCAAAGAAAGGCTCGCCGATGAGGGATCGAACCGGTTGTAGCGTCCGTCACCGTCGATCAGCTCGTAGGTGCGGATCATCTCGTC
>CAYPFH010000557.1:0-1821 GCA_964409825.1 uncultured Desulfobacterales bacterium
TTTTACCGCCTGCTTCGACCGAAGTTTCACATAAGCTCATTCTCTCTTCCGGCGGCGCAGCCGCCGCCAATGACGAAAATCGTTGCACGATTTTCGTCATTCGGCTTTTTGCAGCGCCTCCTTGAGTTTTGCCTCGTCGTCGTGCTCGAGGCTGGATTGCAGCACCCTGCCGGCGGAGGGCTCGAGCAGCGAGACGACTTCTTTTGGGTTGTCCTTTTTGGTCCGGACAAACAGGGCCGACGAATTCGGCTTCAGCTCGCCGGCCAGGTCCTCCATGAAGGCCTCGTCGATGCCGGCCTCCTTCAGCGTCCCTAAGATGGTCCCCAGCGCCGTTCCGGTAATTCCGCCGATCACCGCCGTGACGGGGTTTAAGAGCATCAGCCCCGCCAGGGTCCCCAGGAAACCCCCGCTGAGGGCCGTGGGTGCGGTCAGATGGGTGGTGTGATTGATCCTCACCTCACGTCTTTCATCCACCACGACAACCACGGCCTCTTCCGGAGTTACCACGTCCTCCCGGGCTTTTTTGAGCAGCTCCTTTCGAATATCTTCGGCCCTGTTCGGATCGTTGAATGTGGCGATAACCAGTGAACTCATTTGTTTCCTCCTTTCAGGAAGTATGCCATGTACGCCGTTTTCGGATCTTGTATACGATAAAATAGATGACAAGCAGCACGATCAGCACCGCCGCCAAAAGCAGCAGACTCTTTCCGGCCAATGCCTCGCCGGCAATCACGAAGGGAATCCCCATTGCGGCCTGGATCAGATAGCCGCTCAGAAAAAAATATTTGAATGGCACTCCGGAAAGGGCCAGGGTATAATTTTTCAAGGTGTAGGAAAGTCCCGGGACCGCCATGAAAAAACAGCTGAACCAGACGACCTTGTCCTGCGGCACCTCGGGCAGCTCATAATCGATCTTTTCCAGGTACCTGCGAATCATGGCCCGGAGAAAGGAATGGGCAACGAAAAAAGCAACCAAAAGGTGAATCGGTATCCCGGCGGCCATGATCAGTACTCCGGCCCACGCGCCGAACTTTGCCCCGATCAAGACGAGAAAGGCGCTGATGGGAAAGCCAATCGGGGGAAGAACGACAAACATCAGCAAAAACAGGCCCGGGTGAGTTTCCTCGCGGAGCACATAATTCATGAAGGCGGCGATTTCATCGCCCAAACGCCAGTATACCGCGCCGCCAAGCAGCAGAACCAGGAGTGCTGGGATTCCAAGTTTCAGCGCGTTTTTCCGTTTCATAGGGCCCCCACCTTCCCAGCGATCAACGACACTTCGGCAAATACCGGGAGATGATCCGAGGCCCGGCGCGCCAGCCGGTTGGACGGCACCGCCGCCTGCACCACCGAAAAATGCGCCGATACGAAGATGTGATCCAGGCACCATATCGGGTAAAATGAAAGAAACGTGGGCCGGGGCGACGCCGGCCCGCCGCGCAGCCGCTGTACGTCGGAAAACCGTTTGCAGACCTGGCGATAGACGTAGGAACGCCTGCCGGCATTGAGATCCCCGCAAAAGACGATCGGTTCTTTCTCGTCCAGGGCGCCTATCCACTTGTCCCCCATCAGCTCTCCGATCTGAAGCCGCCGCTCTCCGGCACGCAGCCCCAAGTGCGTGTTGAGCAAATTCACCGGCCCTTGGCGGGTTTGTAGTCGAATCCACATCACGCCCCGAATCTCCCTCGGCTTTTTAGCTGCAACGGCGGGCAGCCGGCCGAATTTGATCTTTTCCAGGGGAATCGCAGACAGCACGGCCAGCCCGTATTTTTCTTCCCTTTTATCTTTAACTTCCTCTGGGCTTATTATAAGTTCTTTTTT
>CAYPFH010000558.1:0-1819 GCA_964409825.1 uncultured Desulfobacterales bacterium
GCTTGAGATTTGAACCTTTTCTTCCCTGTCGCATTTGCCTTCGGTCGAAGTTTCATACAAGCCTCAAGGTCCGGCAGCCGCCTATCCAAGCCCCGTATGCTGCTGGATGCCGTCCAGGTGGTTTACGTCTCCCCAGGTTTCGATCACCCATCGCCGGGTGCGGTAAAAGGTGCCGTAGACGATGCGGTTCAATCCCGCATTGGGGATGATAAAACAACGGGGCCGGTCCAGCGGCATCCGGGCGATGTACCGGAAGAAGCTGTCCAAAACGCCGCCGTGAACCACCAGGGCCGCGGTATCGGTGCAGTCTGCAATGAACTCTTTTAAAAATGAGATGTTGCGAAGGTAGTGCTGCCGGAGGCTTTCTCCTTCAGGGGGGGCATAGTCCGGATCGTCTGCATAGAGGCGCTCGAAAACGTCCGGATGACCGGCCCGGATTTCTTCGGCGGTCAACCCCTCCAGGACCCCGAAGCTGCGCTCGCGGAGCCGCGGGTCGGTATGAATCCCGTGGCCGGTAGAATCGGCGATAATCGTCGCCGTCTCAACGGCCCTGCCCAGATCGCTGCAGATCATGGTGTCGATGGATATCTGCTTCAGCCGTGCGCCCACGGCCCGGGCCTGGTCACGGCCGACCCGGCTCAGCGGGCTGTCGCCGTGGCCCTGAAAACGGTTCTGCCGGTTCCAGACCGTCTCTCCGTGCCGGATGACCAGCAGTGTGGTGTTTTCCGTTTCCCTCATCGCTATTTTTTGCATCAAAGTCGGGTGGCTTTTCGTTATACAATGGGCATCGTCACCGAGGATCAAAAACCGGGATTAGCCGACACATGGCCTCTTCTTCCTTGGGATGCGCAAGGTTTTTGCTTGAACGAAGGCCCGGGTCGCATCGATCAGGCAAAGTTGCAGATCATGCTGTCGTTTGGGAAAAAGGTCTTACAGGGCCGGCCGGCTTGACTGGAAACATGGCCGGGTACTGCAATTCCGGATTCATATTCTGCATAGTTGATGAAGGTGCGCCCGTCAATGCGAACCTTCATCCCGTTTCGAGGGGCCTTCAGGGGGATCACTGCACATGTTATTACATGCCGCCGGTGGCCGGCACCAGGGTGACCCGGTCGCCTTGGGTCAATGCCTGTTCCGGTCCGGCGATCCTGCCGTTGACGAACACGATCTTGACGTCTTTTTCCGGGATGCCGCTCTGTCGAATAACGGCCCCTACCGTGGAGTCGTCGTCAATTTCCACTGCTGTCGGGTCCCGGTAGTCGCAGGCAAACCGCTCGGCAAGGTCCGCAAAGCATTTCAGATTGATCTTCATCACACACCTCCAAGTTTTTTTGTTTTTCCCTTTACCGGCCGAACCGGTGGACCACATTCAGGTTCCCGGAGTAGCGGCCTGCCGTGGAAGCTTCCACGCAGTCGTCTGTATCCGGGGCGGCCCCTCGGCTGTGGCTGCCGTCTTCGACCGGGCAGTAGTATTCTTCTCCGTCTACACTTATGTATGTTTTAAGTACCTCGGTATCTGCGCTCATGACTCGGTCTCCTTGTTCCGCCTGTTATACATTACCTTTCGAATCGGCTAAAGACGACACAGTTTTTCATTGAAACCACAATTGGCACGATTGGTGCCGGGGGCAATATTAGTGGGTTGTGGAGAAGTTGGGGAACAAACCCTATCATTATGAATTGAAAGGCTGCGCGGCAGCGCCCTACAAATAAAAAAACGGCGGCCCGGATGCGTTTTCCGGACCGCCGTTTTTTATTTGTTTTGGTCGGGGCGAGAGGATTTGAACCTCCGACCCCTTGAACCCCATTCAAGTGCGCT
>CAYPFH010000559.1:0-1813 GCA_964409825.1 uncultured Desulfobacterales bacterium
ACGGACTAGACTGCGCGCGTCCCTCCACCGGCAGAGGCTTCGACAAAAGTTTCACGGTTGATCAAACTGGCCGGTTGAGATCAAAAGATTCGTATAAATCTCCCGCCGGAGAATCTTGAATCTGGAATTTTGAATCCCGCCGCGGTCAGCGGCGGGGCGGGATTTCCGATTTTGCCGGTGATCAACCCGATGCCTCGAATGGATTCCAATTAACGAGGCTCGAGTCCTTTTTTCTCCTTCAATACGGTTCATTCTAAGCAGTCGCAGCCAGAAAATCAACCATCCCGGCCCTGCTTGAACCGGAGATCGATCTGGGGTAAGGTCGGGGGCGCTGATGTGCCAATATGAGCTGCTATCCGTTAAGCTATGTGAGACTATCCGGATGTCTGATGGCAGCATCCAGAAAAGAAAGCGAAAAATTGAACTTCATGCCTGTTTGTAACTTCGGTCGAAGTCGCGGTTTTTGTAGGGCACGACCTCCGTGTCGTGCCGGTTTGAACGGCACAGAGGCCGTTCACTACACTGGCAGAGGCTTCGACAGAAGTTTCACCATCGATCAAATAGGTCAGCCCCGGCGGGCAATCGGAGGGACTGACATGCGGCATCCGGTTTTATCTTATCAGCTTAGTGGCTTATCAGCTTAGCAGCTTAATTATGCCATGAAACGTATTGCCATTCTTATATTGCTGCTCGTGCTTGCCGCCGCTGCCGCAGGAACCGCCGTAGTGCTCGACCTGCTGGCATACGCTGCAACCCCGGCAAAGAAAACCGCTGAAGCAGAGGTTTTCGCCGTCTCCCCGGGGGAGCCTTTTTCCGCCTTGGCCGGGCGCCTCTTTGACCGGGGGTTGATCGAGATGCCGCAAAAATTCAGGCGGTATGCCCGGCTGCGAGGGTTCGACAAGCAAGTCAAGGCCGGCGAATACGAGCTTTCGGCCGCCATGGCGCCCAGGCAGATTCTGTCGACGATGGTAGAAGGAAAGGTGCGTCTTCGCAGGCTCACCATTCCGGAGGGCTACAATCTGGTACAGATCGCCGCCGCATCTGCCGCTGCAGGCCTCGCAAGCGAAGAAGAGTTTTTGTCGAAGGCCTACGACCAAGCCCTGGTCCGAAAAATGGGGTTCGAGGCGGAGAGCTTCGAAGGGTATCTCTTTCCGGAGACTTACTATTTCCCGCGGAATCTGTCCGCCAAGCAGATGATCTCCGCCATGGTGGAGCGCTTCCGGGCGGTGTTTTTACCGCCCTGGCAGCGCCGGGCCGAGCAGATCGGCTTTTCGGTACATGAAATCGTGACCCTGGCTTCCATCATCGAAAAGGAGACCGGCGCCGCAGAAGAGCGCCCCCTGATCGCGTCGGTGTTTCACAACCGCCTTGCCAAGGGGATGCGCCTGGAGAGCGATCCGACGGTGATATACGGAATCGAGTCGTTCGACGGGAACCTGACCAGAAAGCACCTTCGGACCCCAACTGCTTACAACACATACAGAATGAGGGGGCTGCCTCCCGGCCCCATTGCAAGCCCCGGCAGAGCCTCGATCGAGGCCGCTTTGTTTCCGGCCGAAAGCCCATACCTGTATTTTGTCTCGAAAAAGGACGGAACCCACCATTTTTCCACCACTTACCGGGAGCACAACGCAGCGGTGCGCAAGTACCAGCTGGGCCGGTAATTTCCCTTCAAACCCCGCTGCTGGCCGTCGGGGCTTATGTGAAACTTCGGTCGAAGCCGGGGGTTCCGTAGGGCGGATACGGTGTCCGGCCTTGCGCAAGCAGAGGCTCGGGGCAGAAAAATACCAAATCCCAAGCACCAAATCCCAAA
>CAYPFH010000560.1:0-1809 GCA_964409825.1 uncultured Desulfobacterales bacterium
GGCGGGGCTTATGTGAAACTTCGACCGAGGCCGGCGGCAATAACCGACCTGCCCCGCCTTGGGTTTTGGCGGTTGGAGGGCCACGCTCCGTCGTGGCCGGCATTTGTGCATCACCGGCGACACGGACGCGACAGAGCGCGTCCCTCCACCGGCAGAGGCTTCGATAAAAGTTTCATTGTTGATCAATCTCATCACCTCTCGGTCAGCGGGGGGCAGGAAGGTATCCCAAGATGCAGAAAAAAAACGACAAAATTCTGCTCGACCACGGCAGCGGGGGGAAACTGTCCCACCGGTTGACCACCGATCTGCTTCTTCCGATGTTTCAAAACGATGTTCTCGCCTGTCTAGACGACGGCGCCGTTCTCGACGTGCAGGGCTTGCGGCTGGCGTTTTCCACGGACACCTACACCGTGGATCCGCTGTTTTTCCCCGGCGGCGATATCGGCGATCTGGCCGTAAACGGCACGGTCAACGACCTTTCCATGTGCGGGGCAAACCCGCTGTATCTGAGCGTCGGGTTGATTTTAGAAGAGGGGCTGGCCATGGAAGAACTCCGGAAGGTTTTAGAGAGCATGAAACGGGCCGCCGCCGCCGCCGGAGTGACCGTCGTGACGGGCGACACAAAAGTCGTTCCCAGGGGAGCCGCAGACAAGCTGTTCATCAACACTTCCGGCATCGGACTCCTGCACCCGCATATCCGGGTCAGCGCCAGCCGCGCCAAACCCGGAGACCGGATCATCCTCTCGGGCACCATGGCAGATCACGGTGTGACCATCCTCACCCGCAGAGAGAAAATCCATTTCGACTCGCCGGTCAAAAGCGACTCCGCCCCCTTGAACCACATGGTCAAAAAAATGTTCATGGCCAGCCGGGACATCCATGTGCTCCGCGACCCGACCCGGGGAGGGGTAGGAACGGCCCTGAACGAAATCGCACTCCAGTCGCGGGTCGGCATCCGCATCGAAGAAGACAGGATCCCGGTCGCAAAGGAAGTGGCCGGGATCTGCGAACTGCTCGGATTCGATCCGCTCTACCTGGCCAACGAAGGAAAATTGCTCGCATTCGTCAAGCCGGACCACGCCGACCGCGTACTGGCCGCCGTAAAAAGGGACACCTATGGCAAAGAGGCATGCATCATCGGCGAGGTGGTGGCGGATCACCCCAAAAAAGTGGTCATGAAGACCGGGATCGGCGGCAGCCGGATCGTGGACATGCTGGCCGGAGAACAGCTGCCCAGAATCTGCTGACGATTCCCGGGCGAATGCAAGCCCTCGATTTCTTGGAACGCCATTTCGGCAGCCAACAGATGCTGGATGCTGGATCCTGGGTTCTGGACAAAAAAAGGGTAATCCACGATATTTTCAATTATTTTTTGATCATGCGGCGCCCAAAACTTTTCCAAAGAAGCTCAGAGTGCGAAACAGGCCTCGTCGCCTGGCATCCAGCATCCAGGATCCAGCATCCAGGATCGTGCCTCCTACGGCTCCTGCTTGTCTTTTTTTTAACGGCCATCGTCCTTGCCTGCGGCGATGAAAAAGAAATCGTGATCTCCGGTCGGACCATGGGCACCGCCTATCAGGTAAAGGCCTATACCGGTCGGGGAATCTCCGCAGAGGCGCTGAAGGAAAAAATCGAACTTCGCCTCGAAGAACTGAACCAGATCTTTTCGACCTACCGGCCCGACAGCGAAATCAGCCGCTTTAACCGCTTCGACCGGACCGGGAAAAGCTTTGCCGTCTCAACCGATTTTACCCGGGTGATGGAAACCGCCGCCCGCATCCACAGGCTCACCAACGGCGCCTGGGACGG
>CAYPFH010000561.1:0-1807 GCA_964409825.1 uncultured Desulfobacterales bacterium
GCCTTCCCTTGCAAAGGCCATGGCCACCGATCTTCCGATTCCTCTTCCGGCTCCGGTCACCACTGCTTTCTTTCCCTTGAGCTTCATTTTTCTCCTATTCTCGACGTCGCCTGGTTATGGATGAAGTTCAACGGCCGACAACACCGTTTTCAGTACAAGACGCCTTCGGCGAGAAGCTTCTTTCGGATGTCTTCTCGAAGAAGTTTTTTGTCGATCTTTTCCGCCTTTGTCATCGGAAAGGAATCGATGTGTTCGATACGCTCCGGAATCCGGAGCACCGACACCTTGCGGGCTTTTAAAAAATCCACGAGCTCGGCGAGTTCGATGCGACTGCCGTTTCTTGTCTTCACATAAACGCAGACCCGCTCTCCCATTTGCTTGTCCGGCATGCCCACGGCCGACACCTGTTCAATGTCCGGATGGACGATGACGGATTCTTCCACCTCCACGGCGCTGATGTTTTCGCCGCCGCGGATGATGATGTCCTTGATTCTTCCGGTGATGCTGATGGTGCCGTCCGAGTTGATTCTGGCCATATCGCCGGTTCGAAAATAGCCTTCTTTCGTGAAGGATTTCTCGTTCTCCGCCGGGGCGTTCAGATAGCCGGTGAACACGCCGGGTCCCTTGACCACAAGTTCCCCGTCGCGGCCGTTTTCGAGGAAACGGCCGTCTTCGCCCAGAATCCTGAATTGATCGTACGGGCAGCACGGTTCTCCGATCGTGTTTTCGATCCGTTCATCCGGATCGTAGAGCCTTGTTTGGGTCACCGGCCCCTCGCTCATGCCGAAACCGTTGACATATTGGCATCCCAATTTCTGCTTTAGGGCCTTGACCAGTTCCGCCGGGCTGTGGGCGCCGCCGGCGTACACCATTCGAAGGCTCGACAGATCGTATTGATCGGTGTCCTTGAAATCGAGGATTCGCGATACCAGAACCGGCACCATTGCCGTTGCGGTGACGTTCTCCCGCTCGACAGTGCCGCAGATATCCGCTGGATCGGCAGAATCGAGCAGCACCATTTTGGTGAAGCTGGAAATACAGCCGACGACCCCGATCACCATGGCCAGGTTGTGCCCCACCGGGGTCGTCAGCAGCATCGTGTCGAGGCTGTTGAGTTCGTAAGCCTTGGCAAGATATTCGGCGTTGTTGAAATAGCATTCGTGGGTGCGGGGGACGGCCTTTGGAAATCCGGTCGTTCCGCCGGTGGGGATGATCGTGCACACCGCCAGCGGATCCGGTCTGAATTGGGCCAGGTCTATCGGATCGGCCGTGCCCGCAGCGACGCTCTCGACCATCGCTTCCAGGTGGATCGTCTCTTTGGAACCGCCTTCTCCCTGAATGAAAATGCGGGCCAGTTGGGGACTGACTTTTTTGACGTCTTCGATAAGTTCTTCGTACTGGATCTTTCCGTATCGCCACGGCAGCACCCAGCCCCGGGCGCCGATGAGCGTGCACAGGTGGCTGATTTCATGGTAGTTGTGCCGCGGCACCAGCACGAGGGGGATTGCACCGATTTTCTGAAGCGCATAGTAGACAAAGATAAACTCGGCGCAGTTGGGCAGTTGAATCATCACCCGGTCGCCGGGTTCGATTCCGTTTTGCAGAAAGCCGACCGCCGTGTTTTCGACGGTTTCTTTCAGCTCGGCGTAGGTGTAGCGCGACTTGCCCTCAACGATCGCCTCTTTTCTCGGATATAGGTCACACGCCTTGTCGAACAGATCCGAAAGGGTCAGATTGAGCCACCATCCTCTGGATCGGTATGTATCGATATCTTCTTTCTGGT
The DNA here is from genome assembly GCA_964409825.1 of uncultured Desulfobacterales bacterium. Taxonomy (GTDB): domain Bacteria; phylum Desulfobacterota; class Desulfobacteria; order Desulfobacterales; family CAFBRK01; genus JAIPEL01. The sequence goes on from CAYPFH010000561.1 coordinate 1,784, forward strand.
AGGGACCAACGCCGTTCATCTTTC
>CAYPFH010000562.1:0-1797 GCA_964409825.1 uncultured Desulfobacterales bacterium
AAAGGCCGAATATGTCATCCCGAGCGAAGCGAGGGATCTCCCTCAAGAACAAATTATGTATGATTCCGGATATTTGAGATTCCTCGTCGCGAGCTCCTCGGAATGACAGGGGTGTTTTTCGGACTTTTTACGACCGCATCAGATTTGGCGCATGGAATTTGGCATTTTTCCGCCCTGACTCATTTGCCTTCGGGAATCCAGCATCCAGCTTGCCGGGGCGTAGCTCCGAAGGAGCGAAGACCGGCATCCAGAGACCAGGATCTACTCGAGATAAACCCAAATGGATAAAAAAAATTCCATTCTCGCCATCCATCCCGGCGCGCTTGGCGATGTGGTGCTGAGCTTTTTTTCAATAGAAAGGCTGGCTGGCTGCTTTTCGTCTGTGCACCTGGCCTGTCAGGGAGAAATCGGCAGGATCGCCCGACGTTTGGGAATCGCAGACCGCTCTTTTGCCCTGGAGTCTGCTCTTTTTACAGGCTTCTACGGCCCGCCGTCGCCGCGTTTTTCAGCCTGGCTGGCTGACTTTGACACCATATTGCTGTTTTCGATCTCCGAAGAGCTGGAAAAGCGCCTGAGGGCGCAGGCTTCTGCCAACGTCGTTCGAATCCTCCCGCGCCCGGATCCGAAAGTCCGCATTCACGTCGCCGATCATCTCGCAGCAGGGCTTGTCCGAAGCGGGCTGATAAAAGACCCCGGCCGCGGCGCTGCCCGACTTTCTGCGGCCGGGTTTGCCGATCGACGGGACAAATCCGCCGATTTTACCAAAATCCTGATCCATCCCGGGGCCGGCAGCCGGAAAAAAAGATGGCCGATGCCGCGCTTTTTCGAACTGGCACAGCGGCTGGAAGCGGCGGGCCTTTCGCCCCGGTTCCTGCTGGGACCGGCAGAAACCGATCTTGCCGCGCTCATCGGCCGGGAAGAAAAACCGTTGACCATCGTCGAAGATGCCGCCTCATTGTTGGAATGCCTTCAGAAGGCAGGCTCTCTGGTGGGAAACGATTCAGGGGTCAGCCACCTGGCCGCTTTTGTCGGCCTTTCGACAGTGGCGGTGTTCGGGCCTTCGGATCCGGTGCGCTGGGCGCCGAAGGGACGGGCGGCCGTTTCTGTTTTTGCCGGGGGAATCGACTGTCCGCCCTGCGTTGAGACCCCTGATCACGATTGCCGGCATCGTCGATGCCTCGAAGCCGTCACGGTGAAGGCCGTTGTCGACGCGTTGGGGCGCCTGGCCGGCGAAATGATCCGGTGCTAAGCACATGTGGGCGCATTTATGGTGACGATGGTTTCACCGCCGAGGCGCTGAGGGCGCAGAGGACGAGAAGAGGAAATATTTATAATTTGCTGCCGGTATACGAACTCGCCTCAAACGATACCTAACCTCAGCGCAGGCCAAAAGGGGCTTCCCACAGCCGCTCACGGTGATCGATTCCGTTTTTTTGCCATCGAGCCAGCTTCCGGGTCGCCCACCCATACTCCAGACGATCCCGGGCAAGGGTGCTGCGGCAGATCTGGTACCACCGGGTGCAGCTTCGGTAGTCTTTCTTCAACCGGCTGGAAAACCCGATGAAGTAGGCAGCGATGCAGCGATGATCGGCATTCGAAGAAACGGTTAAAAGGTCTTCTTCCGTGATCTTGTCCAGGAGATAGCGCCCCGCGGCATGGTAGCCCGCCTCGGTTTGCTGCAGGGGATGATCGGATTTGCCTTCCGTCTTGTAAGGTTCGTTGTAGTGTCTTTCCAGAAGCGAACCCATGGCCCTGGATTCTTTTCCAAGCACCAGCCAGGCGATCAGCTGATACAGC
>CAYPFH010000563.1:0-1792 GCA_964409825.1 uncultured Desulfobacterales bacterium
ATCGCTTCGTGTTTTTTTTTGGTATTTGGTGCTCGGTGCTTGCTTCCTCGGGGCGCCGCGCTACTAATCGATTCGCGATAGCGAATCGATTAGTTCACGTAAGCTTCGTAGTCCGGCACCTGGTCCATGAAGAACCGCCTCAATTTCCGCAGAATCTTTTCTTCGATCTGGCGTACCCGCTCTCTGGAAATGTCGAAGCGTTCGGCCAGCGTCTGAAGGGTTTGCGGGCTGGCGGAAAAAATCCGTTTTTCGAAAATCACCCGCTCCCTTCTGTCGAGCTGCTTTTTGAACTGGTCCGCGTTTTCGCGAACCAGGTCTTTGAGCTGCTGGCGGGCAACCTCCTCCTCGGTATCGACCGAATCGTCGGAAAGCACGTCGAGCTGCTCGCCTGTCGAGCGGGAACGCAGGGGCGCGTTCAAGGAGGAGTCCCGGTTTTCGAGCCGTTTTTCCATATCGAGCACTTCCTGCTCGTTGACGCCGATGCGGTCGGCGATTCTCTCGGCGGTGGGTTTCAGCCCCTTCTTCTGCAGCGTCTTTTTGACCCGCCCCAGGTTGTAGAACAGTTTGCGCTGCGCCTGGGTGGTGCCCACCTTGACCTGGCTCCAGTTGTTGATGAGGTATTTGTAGATGTAAGCCCTGATCCAGAATGCGGAGTAATAGGAAAATTTCGTCCCCTTTTCAGGGTCGTATTTTCCCAGCGCCTGGACAAGCCCCATATTCCCTTCCTGGATCAGGTCGGCAAGCTGTTCCCGCCTGCCGCGGTTCAGGCTTTTAGCGATTTTGATCACAAGACGCAGGTGGGAGTGGATGAGCTTCTGTGCGGCTTGAGGGTCGTTTTTTTTCTTGAACTTTGCCATCAGCCGAGTTTCTTCGTCTCTGGAAAGCATGGGATGGCCCTGAATGTCTCTCAGGTATAGGCTCAGCGGCTCAGCGGTCTGAGTCGATAGTATCATGTCTTCTCCTATATAGTGGGGTTTGGACCGGATTGCGCCGCCGGCAACGGCAAAAAGGGTTTGAAGATGCAATCACCTCGAAAATATCCCGCCGGAGAATCTTGAATATTGAATCTGGAATTTTGAATCCCGCCGCTGCCAGCGGAAAAAGGGCCGGATGCCGCCGTTCAGCAGCTCAGGCCCTTTTTACTGTCGGCCTTTACACGTTCAGAATGTGCTGTGCGATAAAAAGGGGTCCCGGCGGCAGAAGGCCGCCACCATCCCGGAAATTTCAGTAAATACGAAATTCGGGTTTCGTGCTTCGAATTTCTCCCTCTTCATCCCCTACGGCAGATCCAAATGCCTCTGACCTGATCTTGAGGGCCAGGATTTCCAAAATCCGGCCTACGGTGAACCGGGTTTGGGAAGACGGCCCTCGAAAGGCTTCCGGTCGTCGCCGGAGAGAAGCTTCATCTCTTCACCACAGCAGACAAGATCGCCGTCGCCGCCTTCCAGAACAAAAACAACGTTGCCGCAAATCTCGCATTTGTAGACTTCGTTCGCTTCAGCCAAGATGTCCTCCTTTGTTTGAATCGTTATTATCGAGCCGATACTCTATGCATAAAATAAAGCAGCGGCCCCGTATATACGGTGCATCCCTACTATCGGCCTGCAGGAGGCAGTATGAGTGTCAAAAATCCCAAGCACCAAATTTGACAGTCTCGTAAAAAGTCCGAAAAACACCCCTGTCATTCCGAGGAGCTTGCGACGAGGAATCTCAAATACAAAGAATCATACATAATTTTCTCTTGAGGGAGATCCCTCGCTTCGCTCGGGATGACATATTCGGACTTTTTACG
>CAYPFH010000564.1:0-1791 GCA_964409825.1 uncultured Desulfobacterales bacterium
GCCGTTCATGAAGGCACGACACGGAGGTCGTGCCCTACAAAAACCCCGGCTTCGACCGAAGTTTCACATAAGCTGCCGTCAGGGTAATGGCAAACTCAACTTTCGGGTTCTGCTCTCATAGAGCGAAATGGGCGACTTGTTGATGCATCGGCTAATGCCAGGCGACATTTTCCAGAATCGAAACGTTGGCCGCAGTTTTTTTTGTTTCGGTATAAGAGATGGAAATCGATCTCCCGTCAGCGAGATCGATCCTGATTTCGTGGCGAACGACGCCCGGTTCTCTCAAGACCTTCGGTTCAATCGTCGCTTCGACGGCACGTTTTCCTTCCTTGGCAACGATTCCGTAAAGGGAGTTGAAAATGGATGCGGCGTCCGGACCGAAATAATGGCCCCAGTTTTTTCCGATCCACCAGAGTTTTCCGTCCTTAAAGGTCAGGTTTCCCGGCGATTCGTAGGGAGGCCCGTCCGAAGCGGAAATGGCATACGATCCGTAGGTACCGGCAAGCTTCTGCAGTTCGTATCGCGTCGGTTCCAAGCGTTTCTGCACTTCCTCGAGGGACATCCCCAGCCGCAGCGCGACGCCGGCGACATCGAGGGCCTTGCTCTGGGCATGCGCCGAGCTCAAAATGCCTGCGGACAGGAGCGCCATTGTCAATACCGACAGGACTCGGGTCGCTTTCATTGGAAAAATCCCCTTTGTCGAATTTGTTGTATGTTCAAGGCCGAAGGGGCCCCCGCCCACGTCCCCGTCAAGGTTCAAAAATGGAGGGCCACGCTCCGTCGTGGCCGCCCCGGTCGGACGCGACAAAGCGCGTCCCTCCAATCTTGAGCGGTCGGACGCGACAAAGCGCGTCCCTCCAAGGTTCTTCAGCTACGCGGAATTTGCCGGGGCCTTGACCCCCCGCCGGGCGGGTAAAGATCCGGGCCGGAAAAGCCTTGACCCAGGCCGAAGAGTGCCCCATCTTTTTGGTCAAGTCAAACTTACGGAGGTTGTTTATGACAGGAGCGTTGGGCCCCTCCCCCACCATGAACCAGCAGATATTCAACACCGGCCTGAAGATGGAAGCGATTTCCTTGTATCTGCTTTGCTGCGGACTGGTCGATGCGGGGCTGGCCGCATCCCTCGAACGGATTCGGGAGCGATGGAACAGCTCGGAGGATGCACTGGAAACATCTCTCGAGGAACTGGTCGAGAAGAGGATTTTGCAAAAAGACGCAAACGAAGCAGACGGCGATATCTTTCTGGTGGCCCAACCCCACGAGTGGCGGTAAAAGCGCTGCGCGCTTTTACTGAAAGCGGTTGCGCCGCATAAAGAAAATGAAAGATGCCGGGCTGGAATCATCCCCTTCTTCTACCGCTTCGCAGACCGAAGAGCTTCTGTGACCGCGTATAGAATCTGCTCTTCGGTAACGTCCGTTCTCATGCCGGGGCAGGAGTCCGCCATGGCGTACCAGTTTCCGGGATCGACAAGAACGGCGCGGATAAACGGCCAGGATCGGCACATGCGCGGCTTGACCGGGTGGATGGTGCATTTCTCGTTCCAGAAAATACAGTAGCCGTCTTCTTTCTGGGCCAGCAATGGCTTTCGGGCCGACCATCGGCAGTAGGTTTCGACAAAAAGGTGTGGGCCGACGCCGATATACCCGGCAATGGCCGCGACCTCTCCTTCGGAGACGTATGTTCCGCCGTAGCCTCGGCAGCACTGCCCGCACATCGAACAGGAGAAAATTTCCTCAGGCTTCATGATTGTTCTGGATGCTGGATACTGGTTGCTGGTTGCTGGTTGCTGG
>CAYPFH010000565.1:0-1789 GCA_964409825.1 uncultured Desulfobacterales bacterium
TGGCTCAACGACGACTTGGCCCCGGGGGACGGGGAAACCATCAGCCGAATCTTTCTATACGAAAGCGCCGTATGCGCGGTGGTCGTCGATCGGATGATCGATTTTCTGGAAAAACGCTTCAAAGGCTCCTTGCGAATGGAAAGGGTCAGAAGGAAGCAGGCGCTGCGCCGCCGGTTGATCGAGTACCTGCCCCAAACCGGGGAACGCAACCGGCAACTGATCGAGCGGTTCGAGGCCGATCCGGAGTATTTCTTCCCGCGCCTGCCCATCGATGCGCTGCTGGTCACCACCCCGACTTCGCAACTGGCCGCCATCGGCCGGATCAAGCGCCTGTCCCGGGTGGCCGAGAAGGTGTCTTTCCGGATGGTGGAGACCCTCTTCAAGGAAATCCAGACCGAGGCCCGGCGCATCGCCGGCCATCGGGCCGCCGCGACGGGCGTGGCGCTGTCCGATCTACTCAGCTCCGAAAGCCGGATGCAAAGCGATTTCGCTGAGGCGGAAAAAACGGTGGCCGCGCGGTTTCGGCAGGGAAACGTGGGGATCTCCCGGAAGGCCCTGACCGTCAACGATCTGCTCGGCTTCAAAATCATCGGCGCACCGGAACTGCTCGAACAGGTTCCCGCATTGCTGGACCAGGATGCCGATATCACCCTTCTGGAAACCGAAACCCATAGCGGCGATTACAACGCCGTCAATTTGCTGGTGGAGATCGCCTTGCCATCGCCGGATGAGACCGTGGCGCGCCTGAAGGGGTTCGACTGGTCCCTGGCCCGCCGGAGAGGCCTAAATCCCGGCGCGGCGAAAGAAGGATTCCGGGATTACCTGGCTCTGGGGGCGGGTACGGTGCGCATGGAAATCATTTTGACCACCTATGCGGAACTCATGGAATCGGAATTCGGACGCTCCCTGCACGAGCTGCGGGTGCTGCGGCTGCGCCAGCGCCAAAACTACAGCGGGCCCATCGCCCAGAACGCGGCTTATCTAATCGAATACCTGCTCGCGCTGGCCGCCGCACCGACTGTCTCGGTAGCCGAATTGCCGATCAAATTATATGGCCGCTACCTGCCCGAAACCGTTGCCAGCGCCAAGTGCGCTCTTTTCGGAAACGAGATCGACGGCGGATTGCTGGACGCCTTTTGTCTGCATACCGATTGTCCGAACCGTTTTTGTCCGGTGGAAAGCCTGGCCGCGGCCTTCGACGATTATCCTGAAACCGGTGGAGAGAAGGCATGACAGAACCCATTGTGCGCGAATTGTTGCAGCAGGCCGGCATCGTCATCGGCGGCCCGAACCCCTGGGACATCCAGGTACATGACCGGCGTTTTTACCGCCGCGTGGTCCGCGACCGGAACCTGGGACTGGGAGAGTCCTACATGGACGGCTGGTGGGACTGCGAGCGGATCGATGAAATGATCTGCCGATTGCTGCTCGGCGGTTTGGAAGAAAAGATCCGCGCCAACCCCAAATACCTGGTCCGCTTTCTGCCGACCGTGCTGTTCAACCTCCAATCCCGCGCCCGCGCCCGCATCATCGCCCGCCGCCACTACGACCTGGGCAACGAGCTGTTTTTCGCCTTTCTGGATTCCTACAGGCAATACAGCTGCGGCTATTTCCAGGATACCGACCATCTGGACCAGGCCCAGCAAAACAAGCTGGACTTGATCGGATGTAAACTGAACCTGAAAGCCTCGGACCATCTGCTGGATATCGGCTGCGGGTGGGGCGGCCTGGCCCGCTACGCGGCCGAGCGGTTCGGCTGTAAGGTGACCGCCGTGAACATCTCCCGGGA
>CAYPFH010000566.1:0-1780 GCA_964409825.1 uncultured Desulfobacterales bacterium
ACACGGAGGTCGTGCCCTACAAAAACCCCGGCCTCGGTCGAAGTTTCACATAAGTAAATCCTGGATTCCCCCGGATCGAAGTCCGGGGCAGGCTTGTCAAGCCCGGAATGACGGCAGCAGCGCCCCGGTGATCATCCATCGGCCGCTGTCTTTCTCCTTTTCCAGGGCGACGATCCCGCCGTTCTGGAACTTGAACACGGTTCTTTCCGCATCGCCGGCGACAAGGTAGGAGGTCATCTTCTCCATGAACGGCAGGTGGCCCACCAGCATCGTGTCCCGGCCCGCGTCGATCGCTTCGGCAAAAGCGGCCACGTCATCCAGCGGCGCCAGGCCGTCGGTCTGTTTCACGCCGCCGGCGGGTGACAGGGCGGCGGCAAAGATTTCGGCGGTCTGCGCAGCCCGCTTTTTTCCGCTGTGCAAGATCGCCGAGACTGAAATGCCCGCCTTTGCCGCCATGTCGGCGATCAGCGCCACCTCCTGTCTTCCCTCCTCGGACAACCCCTTCTCCGGGTCCGCATCCTTGGGCAGGCTCTTTCCATGCTGCACCAGATAGAGTGCCATGGCTTCCTCCCTTCCTTTTTAAAATTGCTGGCGCAATTTTAAAAAGTTGCAACTGATTCAAAACTATAGAAATCTTAGCGCATTTTTCCTCACATGATGGCAAGCTAACCGATGCCGGTCGGGATGGAAATGAAATGGGCCAAAGACTGTATTTCCGAATTCCGAAGCACGCTGATTTTGTAGTAAATGGCTCTGCGTCGCGGTGTCTTGCCGTTCACAATCGGGCAGGCTTTCGTATTTTCCCGGAACTATCAAAATTTGCGTTTCTCCCCGGCATAGCCGGGGGAAACCCAAGGAATTCATCTAACGGGTGATTTTCCGAAAAGCCCTAACTTCTATTTAAAATCGCTGCGCGATTTTAAATAGTTCATCAGCTCCGGGATCGTGTCCTTGGGACTGATGTTGTACCAGGCTGCGGCGATCTTGCCGTCTTCGTCGATCAGAAACGCCGAGCGGACGATCCCCATGAAAGTCTTGCCGTACATCTTTTTCTCCCCCCAGACGTCGTAAGATTCGGCGATCGAGTGGTCCTGGTCGCTGAGCAGGGCAAAGCCCAGGCCGAATTTATCGTCGAACTTTTTCTGGTCCTTCGGCGGGTCCGGGCTGATTCCGACAGCGGCCACCCCCTTTTTTTCAAGATCGGGCAGTGCGTCCCGCACCGCCTGGGCCTGGGTGGTTCACCCGGAAGTGTTGGCCTTGGGATAAAAGTAAACGAAGAGTTTGCGGCCCGAAAAATCGGAAGACTTCACGTTCCCACCGTTCTGGTCCGGGGCCGTGAAAACCGGGGCCGTATCGCCTGGTTGAAGCTGCGCCATGGTGCACCTCCTCAAGAAAAATTTGAAATCAGAAATAAATAGTAATACCAAATTTCCAAATGACCAAAAGAAATTATGAATCGGGCTTGCCGCAGGGATTTGAAGGCGCTACTTAGGGGGGGCATTTTACGCCAAGGATCTTATGTGAAACTTCATGTTCCCGGTCCGTCATTCCGGACCCCGGATCAAGTCCGGGGCAAGCTTTTTTGACCCGGAATCCAGGTTTTTGTGGATCCTCCTTCGACTTCGCTCAGGACGGTGAGCCTGCCTGCAGTGAGCTTGTCGAATCTGTCGAACCGCGGCTCTCCGCTTCGCTGCGGCCGGGATGACGGATTGGGAAGTTTCACATTTGATCAAACTGACCGCCCTTTGGTCAGCGGCCCCGCTCGTATGAAACTTCGGTC
>CAYPFH010000567.1:0-1775 GCA_964409825.1 uncultured Desulfobacterales bacterium
GATCCGGGGTGCGGGATAAACTCCGAGCCGGGATCCACAAAAACCTGGATTCCGGCTTTCGCCGGAATGACGGAAAAAGGGGAATTCGGACATTTTACGAAGGCTTCACGGGCGGCGTTTCGCCGTTTCCCGCCCCTTGGGAAAAGAATTCGCTGTTTGACCGTAATGATCCAGGATGGCCGCCACCAGCCCGGGAACCGTGAATGTCTCCGCCGTCACGTCCACCGTGAACCCTTCGCTTACTGCGGTTTCGGTGGTGATCGGGCCGATGCTGGCCGTCGTTACGGGTGCCATAAGGGCGGACATCCGCTCTGCCGGCAGAAGCGATTTGAAGTTTTTCACCGTGGAAGAGCTGGTGAAGGTTACCATGTCCACTGCGCCATCTTCCAGGGATTCGAGCAGCAGCGCCTTTGATTCCTCCGCGGCCCGGGTCCGGTAGGCGGTCACCTCGTCCACCCGCGCGCCCATTTTGGTCAGTTCCAACGGCAGGATCGGCCGGGCTTCCTCTGCCCGGGGCAGCAAGATTCGTTTCCCGGCCACATCCAAGGATCGGAAAGACGCCACGATCGACTCTGCCCGGTAGCTTTTGGGCAAAATGTCGGTCTTTATCCCGAAAGCCAGGAGGGCATCGGCCGTTGCCGGGCCGATGGCGCAGGTGCTCAGGTGGCCTAAGGCGCGAACATCCCGGCTGTGCGTAAAAAGCCTTTGAAAAAAGTACTTTACCCCGTTTACGCTGGTGAACACGAGCCATTGGTAGTCGGCGATTTGTTCAATGGCCGCATCGAGCGCCTCCCAGTTCTCCGGGGGGATCACCTCGATCGTGGGACATTCCAGCACCGCGGCGCCGAGATCGGTCAGGGTCTGCACCAGCGAACTGGCCTGTTCCCGCGCCCGGGTGACCACGATCCGCCTGCCCAGAAGGGGGCGGTCTTCGAACCAGCGGAGCCTGTCTCGAAGTGTGACCACATCGCCGACCACGATGATGGCCGGGGCTTTGATGCCGGCCGCTTCGGCTTTTTCGACGATGTTTTCCAATGTGCCGGCCGCGGTCTGCTGCAACGGCGTGGTGCCCCACCGCACCAGTGCCGCACCGGTTTGCCGGGGCATGCCGTTGGCCAGCAGCCGGGCGACGATTTTCGGCAGGTTTTTTACCCCCATGAAGTAGACCTGGGTGCCGATTTTGGAGACAGCGGCCCAGTCGATGCTCGATTCTTCCTTGCCTGGGTCTTCGTGGCCGGTGACAAAAACCAGGGTCGAGGTGAACTGCCGATGGGTCAGCGGAATCCCTGCATAGGCCGGTGCGGCGACCGCCGAGGTGACGCCCGGAACGATCTCAAAGCAGATGCCAGCCTGTACCAGGGCCTCGGCCTCTTCTGCCCCGCGGCCGAAAATAAACGGGTCGCCCCCCTTGAGGCGGGCCACATTCAGGCCTGCGGCGGCTTTTTCCACCAGAAGGTCGTTGATCCCTTCCTGGGACAGGGTGTGATCTCCGCCCTTTTTGCCCACATAGATTTTCTGCGCCTCTTTTCTCGCGTAGGAAAGCAGGGTTGGGGACGCCAGGTAATCGTACACCACAACATCGGCCCGGCGGATGCATTCAGCCCCTTTTACGGTGATCAGGCCCGGATCGCCGGGGCCGGCACCGATCAGGTATACGGTTCCTTTTTGGGTGTTCATGTGGTTTTTCGCCTTATTCCAGCCCCGCTGCTGAACTGCGGCAGGATTCAAAATTCCAGATTCCAGATTCAAGATTCTCCGGCGGGAGATTTATACGA
>CAYPFH010000568.1:0-1772 GCA_964409825.1 uncultured Desulfobacterales bacterium
TGCCTAAAATGCCTAAAATGAGCTTAAATGCCTAAAATTATGGAATACTGCCTGTTTCATATGAAAGCCGGCCACGACGGAGCGTGGCCCTCCAAGCGCCAAAACTCAAAGCGGGGGCAGGTCGGTTATTGCCGCCGGCCTCGGTCGAAGTTTCACATAAGGGCGCAGAGAATTTTTTTATCAAAAGTTTTTTCTCTGCGTTCTCCGCGCCTCTGCGGTGAAGCTTTTTCTACCGGGTGCCGAAGATGATCCCCGAATCGGTCGGGCCCCGGAAAGGATGCCGTTGAATGTCGCTGATGCCGGCATCTTCTAGCATTTTCCGGATTTCCCCCCGGCTGTATGCCTGGCCCGAATCGGTTCCCAGCAGCATGTTCAAGGAGAAAAGAGCCGGAAACAGGGGCCGGTCCCGGGTGTCGTCCAGGATGAATTCGTGGATCATGATCAACCCGCCGGGTTTAAGTGCCGCAGCCGCCTTTTCGATAAGCATCCGGCAGGTCCGGGGGCCCTCTCCGTGCAGAATATGAGACAGCCAGGCCGCATCGTAAGCGCCGGGCACCGGCTCCTCGATGTAGCTTCCGGGCTGAAAGTCGATCCGGTCTTCCAGGCCGAAGGAAGCGATGGTTTTTTCGGCAAACGGCCGGGTGGTCGGCAGGTCGAATACCGTCGCGGTGAGCCCCGGATTGTGCCGGCAAAAATGAATCGCATAGGTGCCCGGCCCGCCGCCCATGTCGAGCAAATGGCGCCGGCCTGAAAGGTCGATCTGCGGCACGATCTGAGGGGCGAGCAGCATCGCGTTGTTGTACATCCCCATCAGAAAGCTCTCCCGGCGCTCGCCGTCTGAAAACGAGGTGCGGGTGCGCACCGGTTTTCCGCTTTTCACCGATTCGTCCAGACGGGACCAAGACTCGACCAGGTGGTGGTGATGAAGGATCATGTGCCCCACGTAGTCCGAGGCGTCTTTGGACAAAAAGGTTAGGGATGCCGGAGTATTGGCATATTTTTTGTCCGATTTGATCAGCAGTCCCATGGCCGCCAGCGCGTCCAGGAGCATGGCCGCGGCCCGGGGATCCAATTCTTTGCCCTCCGCCACCTGCCGGGCGTCCAGGGAAAGGCCGCCCAGCTCGGTAAAAAGATCGAGCTTGACCGCGGCATGAAGGGTACAGGTCTGCCAGTAGGCGCCGCTGACCTCCAAAAGCTTTCCAGGGTTCCATTGGCTGTTGTCCATGTCAAGTCTCCGAAAGGGTAACATCGCCCCGTGACTAAGGCCCAAATGCTCCAGGCACATAAATTCGAAACGGTGACGATGCTATGCCTGCATCACAAAAGTAAATCACAGGCAGAGAGAATGGTTTTGTTTTGGTCATTTGGTCATTCTAATTTCGAATTTGCCCTTCGACGTTGCTCAGGGTGGTGAGCCTGCCTGCAGTGAGCTTGTCGAACCTGTCGAACCATTTCGGATTTCGAAATTCGGATTTCGGATTTTATGAAATAGTAAATTCGATCCCCTGGGCCAACGGCAGATCCCCGGACCAGTTGATGGTACAGGTCTGGCGCCTCATGTAGGCCTTCCAGGCATCGGATCCGGCCTCCCGGCCGCCGCCGGTTTCCTTTTCCCCGCCGAAAGCCCCTCCGATCTCGGCCCCGGAAGTGCCGATGTTGACATTGGCGATGCCGCAGTCGCTTCCCCGGTGGCTGAGAAACGTCTCGGACTCTGGCAGATCGTTGGTCATAATCGCCGATGACAGTCCCTGGGGAACCCCGTTGTGAATCGA
>CAYPFH010000569.1:0-1699 GCA_964409825.1 uncultured Desulfobacterales bacterium
GGTGCTTGGTGCTTGTTTGAAATTTGGAATTTGGTGCTTGGGATTTTTTTAGCCCCTCGATTTCCCAAACACCAAACACCAAACACCAATCAACCAAACACTATATTATAGGCCTTTTTTTTTGAAAATCCGTCGCCTGCTCAAAGCCTCCGCCCACCCGGATCAGGGTTTCTTCCTTGAAATACGGGGCCAGCACCTGGAGGCCGATGGGAAGACCCGCTTCGGAAAACCCGCACGGCACGGAGAGGCCCGGGATTCCGGCCAGATTGGCCGACAGGGTGAAGATGTCCGACAGGTACATGGTCAACGGATCGTCGGTTTTTTCGCCGATGGCAAATGCCGGCGTCGGGGCCACCGGGCAGACCAGGGCGTCGCATGCGGCAAAGGCCTGCTTAAAATCTTCCATGATCCGGGTGCGGACCTGGGATGCCTTGCCGTAGTAAGCGTCGTAATAGCCGGCGGAAAGCGAATAGGTGCCGATGATGATCCGGCGCTGGACCTCGGGACCGAAGCCCATGGACCGGGTCTTGCGGTACATGTCCATCAGGTCTTGGGCATTTTCCGCCCGGACCCCGTATTTCACGCCGTCGTATCGGGCCAGGTTGGAGCTGGCTTCGCAGGGGGCGATCACGTAGTAGGCCGCGACCACGTATTCGGTCATGGGAAGAGAAACCTCGACGCACCGGCCGCCCAACCCTTCCAGGGTCTGAATTGCTGCAGCCACGGCCCGGTCGAGTTCCGGATCGGTTCCTTCCGCTTTCAGATATTCTTTTGGAAGACCCAGGGTGACCCCGGCAAGGTCCTGTGCCATGGCGGCCGGGTAATCGGGTACCGGCTCGGGAACCGACGTGGAATCTTTCTTGTCGTGTCCCGCCAGCACGTTCAGGAGGATGGCGCTGTCTTCCACGGATTTGGCCAAGGGGCCGATCTGGTCCAGGGATGAGGCAAAGGCCACCAGGCCGAACCGGGAGACTCGGCCGTAGGTCGGCTTCAGACCGACGATCCCGCAATGAGACGCCGGCTGCCGGATCGATCCGCCGGTATCCGATCCCAGGGCGCCCAGGCACATGTCTGCGGCTACGGCCGCGGCCGAGCCGCCGCTCGAACCGCCGGGGATTCGGGACAGGTCCCACGGATTCCGGGTCGGGAAAAATGCCGAGTGCTCGTTGGAAGAGCCCATGGCGAACTCGTCCATGTTCGTCTTTCCGACAAGGACGGCATGCTGGGCTTTCAGATTTTCGATCACCGTGGCGCTGTACGGCGGAACAAAGTTTTCTAGGATTTTCGAGGCGCATGTCGTCCGGATGCCTTCGGTGCAGATGACGTCCTTGACGGCCAGTGGAATGCCGGTGAGGGCGCTACTTTTGCCGGCGGCAATGGCCCGGTCGGCATCCTCGGCTTCTGCCAGGGCCGATTCTTCCGATACGGTCAAAAAGGCGTTTACCTGGCCATCGACCGAACCGATGCGATCCAAAACCGCCCGGGTCAACTCGACCGATGAAATCTTTTTTCGATCCAGCAGCTTTCGCGCTTCGGAAATGGTCAGTTCATACGGCTGCATTCTGCCCTCTTCTCGAATCCGTATTCAGTTATTATAGCCGGGTGCTGTAAGATCCGGAATTCTGCTGACCGGAGGGATTCAAAATTCCAGATTCAAGATTCTCCGGCGGGAGATTTATCCGAATCTTTTGGTCTCAAC
>CAYPFH010000570.1:0-1687 GCA_964409825.1 uncultured Desulfobacterales bacterium
CCTGGTTCTGGGAGAGCTGCCCAATATCTGGGGCACGATCGGCATCGGGGTTACCTGCATCGGCGGCTATGTGTTGAACATCGATCCTGCAGACCGGCGGCTGTTTACCCCCCTGAGGGCGTTTCTGGCAGAACCCGGATCCCGGCAGATGTTTTTCGTGGCCTTCTTGTTCAGCTTTGCGGCGGTGGTGGGAAAAAAGGGGATTCTCCATTCTTCGCCGCTGTTTTTCACCCTGTCTTTTTTTTCCGGCTTCAGCCTCCTGCTGAGTCTGGGGCTGCTCTGGCTGGGCCGGGTAAAGATCAACACGCTCCTTCGGTTCCCGGCAAAAGGAGCGATGGCCGGGCTGCTTTTCTTTGCCCACGGGGTGCTCCATGCCTATGCCATCGCCCTGGCCAAGGCGGCGTATATGATCGCCATCAAGCGGCTCAGCGTTTTGTTCGGGGTGATTTACGGGGGGCTGCTTTTCCGGGAAACCCACATGAAGATCCGGCTTTCCGGCGCCGTGCTGATGCTGGCCGGGACGGTGCTGATTTTGCTTTTCGGAGAGTAGCAAGTCAAGTCCGCGTTGGCGTTAACGACCAAATCACGGCCACGACGGAGCGTGGCCCTCCAAGCCCAAACCCCACGGCCTCCGGCTTCCCATAACTTGGAGCTTGAGGATTCCGGATAATCGCAAAAAATTTGATTCATTCGGTAATCAGATCGATGATTTTTACGTGAAGCGCTTCAGCTAATCGTTCAAGCAGCAAAATACTCGGGGCATGGGCACCGGTTTCCAACCGTGAGATATTCGGCCTTTGAAGCCCCACCCCGGCGGCGAGCTGAGCCTGAGTCAATCCCCTGGTTTTTCGCAATGTCTTGACTCGTTGTCCGATTCGCTTCCCGATGGATCCACCGCCAGCGTCGCCACCGTCTTTCGCTATGTTGGAGACTGCATCCCAGGGTACAGAAAACTCGTTTCCGCTGGCTTGAATCACGGTAAAAATCTCCCCATCGCCTTCGAGAAACAGCTCCAGAATTTCAGAGCCGTCATCTTCCGGTATCGGTCTTTTCAACAAGTATATGCGTCCGTCTTGCATGGCCACGCGGACGGCGTTTTTATGGGCATCATAGGATGCCGCCCATATACGGGCGTCCCTGTCTTCGGAGAGTTGTTTCGCCAGACTCATTTGCCGGCCCCTTTTTTCATATATCCAAGGTGGATCAAGGCTTTTGCCAACCGTTTGGTAATTTTGAAATTATCCATAGGTCGCTGATGTTCAATATCGAACCGACCGATATTGCGGCCGTTCTCATTTAAAATATGAACGTGATAAGGCGGATGATCTCCTGCATAAGTCACGAAGATAAACCCCATGTACCGTTTTCGACCCATGTAGGTAAATGTACCAACTTTGATACTAAGCGTCAACAGCCTTCCTTTAGCGGTCCTGTGATACTGTTGTCGCCGGTTGCACCTTGCTGTCATGCATTGACATACAATAAATGACACTGTAATTTAAAAGTGTTCAGTCATGACGTTCGATAGAGGCGAAGGGATCAAGATTCATCTTTTTGTTGTGTTTCGCTGAATGCGAAAACTGCATAAAATCGCAAAGCGATTTTATCAAGGGAACCGAAGATGAGCACAATACAAAAGAGCATACGCCTGCCCGATAAAGCCGCCCAAGAAATCGAAAATCTTGCC
>CAYPFH010000571.1:0-1681 GCA_964409825.1 uncultured Desulfobacterales bacterium
GCCGCTCCGGTCAGGGCGACCAGGGTCAGCAGCGGATCGGGAAAGGGACATCCCAGGCCGGAAAGAGCCTGGTTCAGGGAAGAAAGTTTGGCAGCCAGTTCTTTCATGGAAAGATCGGAGATGATGCCGAGCACCGGCAGCGGGATTTCTTCGACCGCTTTGCCTTCCACACAGAGCACGGCCCCGCCCTGGAGCGCTGCAATGCGGTTGACGGCCGCGGCAAGGTCTTCGTCCGCCGCACCCACCGCCACGATGTCGGCGGTATCCCAGGCCGAGCTGGCCGCAAAGGCGCCCTTTTTCAGGCCGAACCCCCGGATCAGCCCGGTGAACGTTTTCCCCGGAGAAATGCGCCGATCCACGGCCGCCACCTTGAGAAGGCCCTTTCCCGGATCGGCGAAGACGGCGCCGCCCTTTGCCGTCACGTCCAGGTGCACCTCCTTGGAGACGAGATCGGTGATCATGTCGATGACCCGGACCTTGACGGTAGTCTCTTTTGCGCCGGTGGAAATGGCAAAGTGCTCGGGGGTGATCGGCTCGGGCAGCAGAATGGTGCTGCGGCTGGCTTCGGTGTAGGTGTGGCCGCGCGGCTCGACGACCATGGCACCGTTTTCGGCAATCACAATTCCGTCGCTGACGACCATCTCCGGTTCGATCCGGTCAAGCGCCGGCAGCAGCACCATGTCCGCGCAGCGCCCCGGGGCGATGCCGCCCACGATGCCGCCGATGCCGAAATGTTCGGCCACGTTCAAGGTGGCCATCTGGATCGCCGATACCGGATCGAATCCGCTGTCGATCGCTTTTTGCACCACGTACTCCATGTAGCCTTTTTCCAGAAGGTCGCCGGGGGAAATCCCGTCGGTGGAAAGCACCAGGCGCCGGGTGTCGATGCCGGCCTTCCGGATTTCGGAAATGGCCGCAAGGTCCCGCCGGATGCTCCCCTCCCGGATCATCACGTGCATGCCTAACCGGATCCGCTCCAGGACCTCGGCGGCGGTGATCGGCTCGTGGCACGAGGAGATGCCGGCCGCCAGGTAAGCGCACAGTTTTTTGTCCCGGGCTCCGGCCGAGTGGCCCTCCAATGTCTTTCCCCGGCTAAGCGCCGCGGCCATCTCCGAAAGATACCGGTCCGGATCCTGGAGCACGGCCTGCCAATAGGATTCGCCAAGGCCCAACACATCTTCCAGGGCCAGTATGCTTTCCAGGTCCTCGGGGTCGACACCGGCGGCCGCCCGGCTCGTGGAGACCATGGTCGGCGCGGTGCCGAAGATCTTGATCGGCTGGCCGGCAAAGGAGGCCATCACGTCGAGCACCCCGTCGAGGCCCGCCACCGGGTAGGCCTCCATCGTTTCGGCCACCACCGCGGTGGTGCCCCCCGGTGCGGCGCAGCGGACGAACTCGGGGATCGAAAAGAGCCAGACCAGGTGGGTGTGCCCGTCGATAAAGCCCGGGGCCAGGACCTTTCCGGCCCCGTCGATCACGCGGGTTTTCGGTCCGATCGACTCGGCGGCATTTTTTCCCACATAGGCGATCCACTTCTCCTTGATGCAGACAGAGGTGTTTTCCAGCACTTCACCGGTGTAGACATTGACCACATTCGCGTTTTCCACCACCAGGTCGGCCGACGCCTTTCCCAGCGCCACGGCCATCAGAACCTTGATCTGCGCCTCTGAAGGTCGATATC
>CAYPFH010000572.1:0-1673 GCA_964409825.1 uncultured Desulfobacterales bacterium
GTGGTGGAAGAGGTGATGGGACGGGCGGCGCACGTGGAAAATCCGGGACTCGATGCGCTGCTGGAGGCGGATGCCGCGGCAAGGGAAGAGGCACACAAGATGCTGGATGCTTGATTCTGGATCCTGGATTCCGGGTCAAGCCCGGAATGACGAACCGGAAAGAATGAAGTTTCAGACGAGCCCCGCCGCTGACCCCGGGGCGGTCAGTTTGATCAAAAATGAAACTCTGTCTCGAAGCCTCTGCCTCTGTAGGGAACGGCCTCCGTGCCGTTCCGAAAGGCTGACTTCGACCGAAGTTTCACATAAGGACTGCCCGTTTATTTGACAAAAATCAGCTGCGTACTACTATTGACTCACCATGAACAGTATCCTTGCATTCGTCATCGTTCTCGGCATCCTGATTTTCTTCCATGAGTTGGGGCACTTCATCGTGGCGCGGCTTTTCGGCGTCGGGGTGGAGAAATTCTCCCTCGGATTCGGTCCGAGGATCCTTGGCCGAAAATCCGGAATAACCGACTATCGGATATCGGCCATCCCCTTGGGCGGCTATGTCAAGATGGTCGGAGAAGAGCCGGATGCCGAGCTCGAACCGGAGCAGATCGCCCTTTCCTTTACCCACAAGCCGGTATGGCAGCGGTTTCTCATCGTTGCCGCGGGTCCTTTTTTCAACGTTCTGCTGGCAGTGTTGATTTTTTTTGTCATCTTCGTTTTTGCCGGCAGCTATGTGCTGCAGCCGACGGTGGGGCAGGTCGGCGACGGCACCCCGGCTGCCGAGGCCGGAATAAAGGCCGGCGACCGGATCGTGGCCATCAACGGCAATCCCGTCGAAAGTTGGGACGAGATGGCCCAGATCATCTCCGGCAGCGGGGGAAAGCCTCTTCACTTCGTGGTAAAACGGGATGGAGAGCAGTTCGAAGCCGACCTGGCCCCACGGTTGACCCCCACCAACAACCTGTTCGGCGAGGAAATCAAACGCTATGTAATCGGAATCAGTGCCGCCGGAGACGTGGTTTCCCGGAAGCTAGGTTTTTTCGGATCCATCGGGCAGAGTGTGGTGCAGACCTGGCGGGTGACCGAGCTGACCGTGGTCAGCATCGTCAAGATCTTCCAGGGAACGGTGTCGACCAAGACCCTCGGCGGTCCGATCATGATCGCGCAGATGGCCGGACAGCAGGCAAGGGAAGGCATCATCAACCTGGCATTTTTTACCGCCCTGATCAGTATCAACTTGGCGATTTTGAACATCCTGCCAATACCGGTGCTCGACGGCGGCCACCTGCTCTTTTTCCTGATCGAGGCGGTCATCGGCCGGCCGGTGAACATGCGGGTGAGAGAAGTCGCCCAGCAGGCCGGCATTTTCCTTCTTCTTCTGCTGATGGTGTATGTGTTTTACAACGATATTACGCGAATCTTCTTCTCTCAGCCGGGATAATCCAAAGCGCGCAGCGCTTTGGATTATCCCGGCAAGAAAAAACATCCCCGATATGATACCCGTTACCGTGTGAGTTAGCCGGTATTCCCTGCACGATCCCTTTTGTTTGTGGTGCACTCTGAGCCAACGTCCTCAAAACACTTCTTTTTTTCTTATGTGAAACTTCGGTCGATGCCGGGGGTTCCGTAGGGCGGATGCGGTGTCCGACCTTGCGCAAGCAGAGGCTCGGGGCAGAAAAATA
>CAYPFH010000573.1:0-1641 GCA_964409825.1 uncultured Desulfobacterales bacterium
TTTGAAATCAACCTGCTCGACACCCCCGGCCACCAGGATTTTAGCGAAGACACCTACCGCGTGCTTACCGCCGTGGACAGCGCGGTGATGGTCATCGACAGCGTCAAGGGCGTCGAAACCCAGACCCGCAAGCTGATGGAGGTCTGCCGGATGCGCAACACGCCGATCCTGACCTTCGTCAACAAGCTAGACCGGGAGGGCATGGCGCCGCTGGACATCCTGGGCGACATCGAAGAAAGCCTGCAGATCGAATGCGCCCCGCTCACCTGGCCCATCGGCATGGGAAGGCGATTCAAGGGCACCTACAATCTTTACCGAAAGGAGCTGGCCTTGTTTACTCCCGGCCGGGAGCGGCTGAGCGACGAAATGATCACTATCCGCGATCTTGCCGACCCGCTGCTCGACGAACTGCTGGGGACCCAGGCCGAAGAGCTGCGCGAGGACATCGCCCTGCTCGAAGGGGCGGCCGATCCTTTCGACCTGGGGCGGTTTCTCGACGGCAGCCAGACGCCGGTGTTTTTCGGCAGTGCCATCAACAATTTCGGCGTCCGCGAACTGCTCGACACCTTCGTGGAGATCGCCCCTGCACCGCTGCCCCGGCCGACGGCCACCCGCAAGGTTCTGCCCGAGGAGGACGATTTTTCCGGATTCGTTTTCAAGATTCAGGCCAACATGGACCCGGCCCATCGGGACCGGATCGCTTTTTTGCGCATCTGCTCGGGCCGCTTTCAGCGGGGCATGCGGGTCCGCCACCACCGCCTCGGCAAGGATATTCAGATCGCCAATCCGATCATCTTCATGGCCCAGGACCGCGCCTTTGTCGAGGAAGCCTGGCCCGGCGACATCATCGGCATCCACAACCACGGCACGATCCGCATCGGCGACACCTTTACCGAAAAAGAACCGCTCCGCTTTACCGGGATTCCGAATTTCGCCCCCGAACATTTCCGAAGGGTACAGCTTAAATCCCCTCTCAAGATGAAGCAGCTCCAGAAAGGGGTGCACCAACTGGTCGAGGAGGGCGCAATCCAGGTGTTTCGGCCTTTGATGGGAAACGCCATCATCCTGGGGGCCGTGGGGGTGCTGCAGTTCGAGGTGACCATGGCGAGGCTCAAAGCCGAGTACGGCGTCGACGCCGTCTACGAACCGGTGGATTACACCCTTGCCCGCTGGATCCGCTGCGAGGACAAAAAAAAGCTGGCCGGCTTCGAAAAAGACCGCCAGGCCAATCTTGCGCTCGATGCAGAAGGGCACCTGACCTACCTGGCGCAAAGCGAATGGCAGCTGGAATTCACGGCCGAAAGATGGCCGGAGGTCCATTTTCACAAGATCCGGGAGAGCCAATGACCGAATGACGCGGAAGGGGCGCAGCGTTCGATAAAATTGTAAAAAACCAGCGGAACGTCATCCCGGCCGGCTTGTCGCGGCGAAGCTCGAAGAACAAAACTGCTATTTTTTATAATATATTGTAATTTTTATACTTTATTTGTTACTTTTCTTTGCTCGCCCAAAATAAAGTAACCATCCACCTTCGCAAAAAAGCTACGGCGGGACAAGAAAGAATATGAATGGCTCTATAAACCGCTCTGTTTGTAGTGGCGCCGTGAGGCGCTTGTTGCACGGCCTCTTGACCCGGCGAAG
>CAYPFH010000574.1:0-1629 GCA_964409825.1 uncultured Desulfobacterales bacterium
TGGATTCCGGGTCAAGCCCGGAATGACGGACCGGGAACATGAAGTTTCATACGAGCGCCGCCTCTGGCCGGCCGCGCCGACCAGATTGATCAAATGTGAAACCGTGCCATTTTGGCCTAGTTTCACATAAGAAAAGAGAAAATGGAAACTGTCCCTCCGATCGACAACGCCATGGCCGCCTTCGAAAGGTTCTTTGCCTGTGCGTGGATGTTTCCCAGAAGGTCGGACGTTGGGCCGCGGACCTGTTCGGTGCGGTTTCGGTGGTGGAAGACCACCCGATTCACCGGTACCCCATGGATGCCTGGGCCGTGTCTCTGGCGGAAGGCACCCAGGACGTGCAGAAGCTGGTGATCTTCCGGGAGACCATGAAGCGGTTTGATGGCCGGATGTAATGAAGCCTGGAAATCCTGGTCCTCAGGGCCGGGTAAGAGGCAACTGGCTTTGCCTTTCAACCCGAAGCGAAAAAATTCGAAGCACGAAATTCGAAATACGGATTTAAGTTTAGATGCCCTCTGGGATTATATCTAAGCCGGAACCTATGGTTCCGGATCTTCACTTATTAATGGAAAGGATGACAACGATGAGCGTTTTTCAGCAGCGAATGATTCGGGCGGCAAAACTGGACGTGAACCTGTATGAGGAGGTGGAAGCAGACAAGACGGCGATGGGCCAGGCCATGGGCGTGGTGGTTCTTTCCAGCCTGGCCGCCGGCATCGGTTCCATCGGTGCCATCGGCGCGAGCGGGGTGGCCTTCGGGACCCTCATTGCGCTGGCCGGATGGTATATCTGGGCCTATCTCACGTACTTTATCGGCACCCGGTTTCTTCCGGAGCCCCAGACCCGGAGCGATCACAAGGAGCTGCTGCGAACGATCGGATTTTCGGCTTCTCCGGGGGTGCTTCGGGTATTTGCATTCATTCCGGGAATCGGCGCATTTATTTCCCTGGCGGCTTCCGTATGGATGCTGGTGGCCATGGTGATCGCAGTGCGCCAGGCCCTGGATTACACCAGCACGCTTCGGGCCGTGGGGGTCTGCGTGATCGGCTGGATCATCCAGACGGTGATTCTGCTCCTTTTGTTCGCCATCTTCGGCGGAGGGGGCGGACCGGCTTCCGCCCCGTAGTACATGTCGGCTATGTGGTGTCGGCGCATGTTCACCGCAGAGGTCGCAGAGAAAAGATTCGAACCTGCCAGAAGTTTCTTTGTTTCCTCTGCGCTCTCGGCACTCCCTTTACAAAAACGGAGACGACATGGACGGGAAAAAGGCAAGTCATTCAAGACGTGATTTTTTGAAAAAGGTCGGTGCCGCCGGTGGTGGTGCTGTTGCGGCTTCAATGACGCTCTGTCCAACATGACCATCCTCCAGGCGAATACGGCGGCGCAATTGATGGGATCTTTTCCCGCCTGGTGAAAGGAATCGGAAGAAAGGGAGATTACTTTGCCGCCACCTGAAGTTCATACTGTCCCATCCGGCGGTGACCTGCGTGATTCCGGCCACATCGAAGATCAGCCACATGAAAGACAATATGCGGGCCGGCTTCGGCCGCCTGCCGGATCCGGACATGCGCCGAAAAATGGCCGAGTATTTCCATGCCCTTTAAAAGGAGCAGGTGAAGCGAGGGCAAAAAA
>CAYPFH010000575.1:0-1626 GCA_964409825.1 uncultured Desulfobacterales bacterium
CTAGACTGCGCGCGTCCCTCCACCGGCAGAGGCTTCGGGGGAAGTTTCACGGTTGACCAAACTGGCCGGTTAAGACCAGAAAATTCTTATAAATCTCCCGCCGGAGAATTTTGAATTTTGAATTCCCCCTGTGTCCAATGGATCTTTCCGGATAACCGCTTCCTATAATTTTGCGGCATGATGAATCCCTACACCAGCCCCTGGTCCAGCATGGCGTTGACCACCTTGACGAACCCGGCGATGTTGGCTCCTGCCAGGTAGTTTCCCGGCACGCCGTATTCGGCCGCCGCATCAAGGCAGGTCTGATGGATGCTCTTCATGATCACTTGGAGCCGGTCGTCGACCTCTTGTCGGGTCCAGGCAAGCCGCATGCTGTTCTGGGCCATTTCCAACCCTGACACGGCGACTCCTCCGGCATTGGCCGCCTTTCCCGGGGCATAGAGGATCTTTTTGTCCTGGAAGATGTCCACCGCTTCAGGGGTGCACGGCATATTGGCCCCCTCGCTGACCAGCTTGATGCCCTGGTTGATCAGGTGGTACGCGTCATTTTCATTGATTTCATTTTGGGTGGCACACGGAAAGGCGCAGTGGGCCCAATGGTTCCAGAGGGGGTTGTGATCCAGCGTCGAATCGGCCTCGGTGTAAACCGTTTCGGAATACTTGTCGACGTATTCTTTGATTCTGCCCCGGCGAACATTTTTCAGCCGCTTGACGAAGTCTAACTTGCCCCGGTCGATGCCCTCTTCATCGTAGATATAGCCCGAGGAGTCGGACAGGGTGACCACCTTGCCTCCCAGTTCGATGATTTTTTCCACGGTGTATTGGGCCACGTTCCCGGATCCGGACACCAGGCATGTTTTGCCTTCCAGGGTTTCGCTGCGGCTGACAAGCATCTCCTGCGCAAAATAGACGCACCCGTATCCGGTCGCTTCGGGCCGGATCAGACTCCCGCCCCAGCCCAAGCTCTTTCCGGTCAACACACCGGTAAATTCGTTTCGCAGCTTTTTGTACATGCCGAAAAGAAAGCCGATTTCCCTTGCGCCGACGCCGATATCTCCGGCAGGAATATCCGTGTTCGGGCCGATGTGCCGGAACAATTCCGCCATGAAACTCTGGCAAAACCGCATGACTTCGTTGTCGGATTTGCCTTTCGGATCGAAGTCCGAGCCCCCCTTGCCGCCGCCCATGGACAGGGTCGTCAGGGCGTTTTTGAACGTCTGCTCGAAGGCCAGAAACTTGAGAATGCTCAGGCTGACCGAGGGATGAAACCGCAGCCCTCCCTTGTAAGGCCCGATGGCGCTGTTCATTTCGATTCGAAATCCCCGGTTGACCTGGACATTTCCCTGGTCGTCCATCCAGGGGACGCGGAACATGATCACCCGCTCGGGTTCCGTGATCCTCTCGAGCACAGCCGTCTGCCGGAATTCGGGATTCCGGTCCAAGACCGGCTTGACCGACTCGACTACCTCCTGCACGGCCTGATGGAATTCTATTTCCCCCGCATCCCTGTCCCTGATCACGTCTAAGATGTCTTTCATACTGCGTCTCCTTTTTGTGAGTATTTGGTTCCATTAAATCCGAAATTCGAATATTTCGTGCTTCGAATTTTTTCGCTTCGGGCTGAAA
>CAYPFH010000576.1:0-1619 GCA_964409825.1 uncultured Desulfobacterales bacterium
ACACCAAGGCCGAGATGGCCCACGCCATTTTCACGCTGTTTCTATGCGTGTCGGTGCTGATCCGGGACAACTTTGCGGCCTTCATGCGGGGGTTTGCCGAGCGCCAGGGCCAGGAGCCGGAAATGAGGGAGTTTACCCGGCTGCGGACCACGGCCGCCGCTCCGGTGGCGGTGCTGCTATACGCCCACGCCTTTTACGTGCCCGAGGGGCCGCCATCTCCGATTTACTTCTGGATCTCCTGGCTGGGAAATCTTCCCCTGCGGCTGCTGTTCGTCATCGAGATCATCTTTTTGATCTTCACCTTCGGCTCCATCGCCGGATACTGCCGAAAATACGGCAGGTACTGCCTCGACGAGATCTGCTACGACGACGACGGGCTGCGCCGGAAAATTCTGACCTTTTTCCCCAACAGCCTCACCGTGATGAACGCCCTGATGGGGCTTTTGGCGGTGTTTTTGGCATACATGGGAAGGGTTCGGGAGGCCTATCTGATTCTGGTCGGGGCGACCTTGTTCGACAAACTCGACGGGGCGGTGGCCCGAAGACTGGGCCTGACCGACCCCCCCCCGGAAAAAGGGGCAAAGAAGGGGGTGAGCCTGGGAGCCCTGCTGGACGACATTGCAGACGCAGTCAGCTTCTGCATCGTTCCGGCATGGATCTTTACCATCGTCTTTTCCGATCCGGTGCTGTCCGAAGCGGTCGGCATTCCGGCCGGACCCATTGCCGCGGGCTATGCGCTCATGGGGATGCTCCGCCTGGTCTATTTCACCGTGGACAAAAACCCGGTTCCGGGCTTTTTCAAGGGCCTTCCCACGCCGGCAGGAGCCCTTCTGGTGACGGCGCCGCTGCTCATGCTCGTGCAGGCCATGGACGGTGCCGGCGGAAGCATCCGCTTCTGGGGCTTGTGCTCCGCCGGGGTCATGGTGTTTACCGCGCTGCTGATGAACGCCTATCCGATCCGCTACTTGCACTACGGCCGGTTCATGAACCGGCGCCCGCTGTTTTCAGGAGCGATCATGGTCGTCGGGTTCGCCCTGATCTTCACCCCGTATTTCGGCCACTTCGCCCTGATCTGCATGATCGTCTACGTGTTTTCCCCGTTGTGGACCTGGAAGATCAGCCCGGAAGTCGCTGCAAGGGAAACGTAAGGAATCCGACACAGTGGGTCGGATTCCGCTGGGAGGCTGGGACGCTGGGAAGCTGGAAGGCAATAAAACAAAAAAATGTCTGGATTTGCGCATGCTCGGCAATGACTACAGGGAATCGTGTGTGAGGAGAAAAAAATCGGGTCTCGATAAACTGGAGCTATTGATTTGACGGAAAGTTGAAACACTCTGCCGCAGAGCTGCTCCACATGAGGGTGCCTCTGTCCGCGGAGCGGTCAGTTTGATCAACCGTGAAACTTCCCAATCCGTCATCCCGGCCGCAGCGAAGCGGAGAGCCGCGGTTCGACAGATTCGACAAGCTCACTGCAGGCAGGCTCACCGTCCTGCCTGTCCTGAGCGCAGTCGAAGGGAGCGAAGTCGAAGGAGGATCCACAAAAACCTGGATTCCCCCGGATCGAGTCCGGGGCAGGCTTGTCAAGCCCGGAATGACGGACCGGGAACATGAAGTTTCAC
>CAYPFH010000577.1:0-1618 GCA_964409825.1 uncultured Desulfobacterales bacterium
TTTGGTGCTTGGAGTTTGGAATTTGTTTGTGATTTGGTGCTTGGGATTTTTTTAGCCCGCCGGTTTGCGTATTTCGCCATCTTACCTCGCTGCAAAGGCGCGACCGGGTGCAAACCCAGACCATGGGGGCGACCTCATGATAAGTTTCACCTTTGATCAAACTGGCCGGTTGAGACCAAAAGATTCTTATAAATATCCCGCCGGAGAATCTTGAATATTGAATCTGGAATTTTGAATCCCGCCGCTGCCAGCGGCGGGGCTTATGTGAAACTACCCCCAAATGGCACAGTTTTCTGTTGGAGGTTTTCATGATTGCCGAAATCCTTGCCACCGGAGATGAAATCCGCTCCGGCGCACTTGTTGACAGCAATTCGGCCTACATCGCCGGGCGGCTCGAAGAATCCGGCGTCGAGGTGGTCCGGCACAACTGCGTCGGAGACGACCTGGATCGGTTGTCGGCCGTTTTCACGGAAATCGGCCGGCGCGCCGATCTGTGCGCGATGACAGGGGGGCTTGGGCCAACCGAAGACGACCTGACCGCCGAAGCCGCCGCCAAAGCCGCGGGTGTCTCCCTTTTTTTGGATGAAACCGCCCTGACGTCCATCGAACGCTTTTTCAAGACCCGGAACCGGGAGATGTCCGAATCCAACCGAAAGCAGGCCATGCTCCCCCAGGGCGCTGCGCGCCTCGACAACCCCATCGGCACCGCGCCCGGTTTTGCGATGCGGATCGATCGGTGCATGTTTTTCTGCCTGCCCGGCGTCCCGCCGGAAATGAAGCGGATGCTCCAAGAGCAGGTCCTGCCCCGGCTGGGCTCTCTTCCGGGGGCGGAACCGGGCGTTGCCCGCACGGTGACCATTTCCACCTACGGATATCCCGAATCGGTCGCCGGCGAGCGGGTTGCCGGCTTCTCCGAGCGCTTTCCCTCCCTGAAGCTCGGGCTGCGCGCCAAGTTCCCGGAAATCCAGATCAAAATTTACGCCCGGGGCAACGATCCCGTGATGCTGGACGAAAAAGTGGCGCAGGCCAGAAAATGGCTGCTTTCCCGGGTGGGCGAAAAGACTTTTTCCACCGAGGGAGAATCCATGCAGGAAGTGGTCGGTCGCAGGCTGAAAGAAGCCGGGGCCACGGTGGCGGCGGCCGAAAGCTGCACCGGCGGCTTGATTTCCCACTGGCTGACCAACGTGGCCGGCAGCTCGGCCTATTTCCTGCTCTCTGCCGTGACCTATGCCAACCAGGCCAAGCAGGCGGTGCTGGGGGTGTCGAAGGAAACCCTCGAGAGCCGGGGGGCCGTGGATGAGCAGACGGCCCAAGAGATGGCCGAAGGCGTTCGCCGTCTGTCCGGGGCGGATTTCGGAGTTTCCACGACCGGCATTGCCGGCCCGGAGGGCGGCACCCCGGAAAAACCGGTGGGAACCGTCTGCATCGGCGTTTCGTCGGAACGCAGCACCTTTGCCCGGAGGTATTTTTTCCCGTTCGGCCAGCGGCTGATGAACAAGAAGGTTTTTGCCATGACCGCCTTAAACCTCCTGCGGCGGGAGCTGGAAAAATAAAATCGTGAGACGATTTTATCCACCGTCAGGGGCTTCGACATAAGTTTCATATTTGATCAAACTGG
>CAYPFH010000578.1:0-1606 GCA_964409825.1 uncultured Desulfobacterales bacterium
ACCGGTTTGTCGAAAACGGAAGCCACATCTCGATCGGCGGGTTTACCGTGAACCGCAACCCGATGGCCGCTGTGTATGAAATGATCCGACAGCGGAAAGAGGATCTGCATCTTTACGCCCACAGCAATGGACAGGGCGTGGACGAACTGATCGGCGGCGGATGTCTTTCCCGGCTGGAGATCGCCTACGGCGGCAGCGGCCGCTTCGCCCCCACCTGTTACCGGTTTCGAAAGGCGGTCCAGGAGGGAGCGCTTCCGGTGGAGGACTACTCCAATTATCAGATGACCCTTCGTTTTCTGGCAGGCGCCATGGGGGTGCCTTTTTTACCCACGCGTTCTTCGTTAGGAACCAGCCTGCTGACAGAGAGGGGATTTTCCGAAGCAGATCGGAAAAGCGATCCCCGCCTGCCCGGGCGCAAGGCGCACATTCTGGAAAATCCCTTCGACGGATGGGGCGGCGTGGAAAAGGTGGTGTTGGTGCCCGCGGTCAATCCGGACGTGACGATCATCCATGTCCAGAAGGCCGATCGGGCAGGCACCGCGCGCATCGAGGGCCTCACCTTTGCCGACGTGGAGCAGGCCAAGGCGGCAAAGCACGTGATCGTGACCTGCGAGGAGTTGGTGGAGACCGACGCGCTGCGCGAAAATCCGGATCTGAACCAGCTCCCCTTTTTCTGCGTGGACGCGGTGGTCCCGGTCCCTCACGGGGCCTACCCCACGGCCTGCTACCGGTATTACGACTACGACCCGGTCTACCTCAACGCATACCGGGATGCGGCTCAGGACGAGGAAAAATTCAAAGTCTATCTGCAGGAAAACATCTTGGATACGGCCGATCATGCCGCCTTTCTCGATCGGCAGGGTGTCGAGCGGCTCCGGGCGATTGCCGCGGATGCAAGAACCGGCTATGCGGTAGGGCTGGACAGGAGGTGATCGGTTGAATGGTCGATTGGTCGATTGGCTTCAGACCGATCCCTATAGGGAAGCGAATGATACGGAACTGAGGGAATATTTCTATGGCGGATTATACATTAAGGGAGATGATGACGGTGGCTGCCGCAAGACGGATCCAGAACGGGGACATCGTTTTTTGCGGAACCGGGATATCGATGCTGGCAGCCATGGCCGCAAAACACATCAGCGCGCCGCAAAGCGTGATTTTTTTTGAAACCGGGGCCATCGACTCCAGGCTCGAAGAGGTTCCCATGGCCGTTGCCGATCCCCGGGTCATGTTGTGGACGTCGGTCAACGGCAGCCTGGCCGATTCGTTTGCCACCATGCAGAACCGGTTCACGGGCCGCCGGGTGGTCGGCATCATGGGCGCCGCCCAGATCGACAGCTACGGCAACCTGAACTCCACGGTCATCGGCGACTACCGGAGCCCCAAGGTCCGCTTTTCCGGAAGCGGGGGGGCGTGCGACGTGGCCTCGTTCGTCAAGCGGACGATCATTTTCATGCAGCACGAAAAACGAAAGTTTGTCGAAAAAGTCGACTACCTGACCAGCCCAGGATGGCTCGACGGACCGGACGGACGGCGCAAGGCCGGCCTGGCCGACGGCGGACCGGAAGCCGTGATTACCAACATGGCGGTCATGGGCTTCGACGAG
>CAYPFH010000579.1:0-1570 GCA_964409825.1 uncultured Desulfobacterales bacterium
GCGGCGGCTATTACGACAAGGCCGGCGTGCTGCGCGACATGTTCCAGAATCACCTCATGCAGCTGCTGGCCCTGACGGCCATGGAACCGCCGGCTTCCCTGGACGCCGACGCGGTCCGCAATGAAAAAGTGAAAGTCCTTGGAACGGTTCGCCCCATTGCCCTCGAAGATACCGTGCGGGGACAATACGACGGCTACCGGGAAGGCGGGGGGATCGACCCGGGCTCCCAAACCCCCACCTTCGCCGCGCTCAAGCTTTACATCGACAACTGGCGATGGAAAGGGGTGCCCTTCTACTTGAGATCCGGCAAGGCCATGCCGGCCAAGAGCAGCGCCATCGTCGTCGAATTCCAGCCGCCGCCGGACGTTATATTTCATTTGGGCCGCAACGACTGCTTCACCCCGAACTTTTTGTCCATCTGCATCCAGCCCGACGAAGGCATCCATCTGCGCTTCGAAACCAAGGTGCCCGATACGGTGTCCGACTCGCGTTCGGTCAACATGAGCCACACCTATCGCGAGGCGTTTCCCGACATCACGCTGCCCGACGCCTATGAACGGCTGCTCGTGGATGCCATCAAAGGCGATGCATCGCTGTTTGCCCGAAACGACGGCATCGAGGCCGCCTGGCGGCTGATCGACCCGGTGATTTCAGGGTGGGCGTCCTCCGCCAACGCCCCTGTGCTGCACACCTATCCCAAAAACAGTTGGGGGCCGGATGCGGCCGATGAATTGCCGGCCAAGAGCGGCCATGCCTGGCGCATGGGCTGCTGCGGATTGCCGTGCAGTTGAGAGGGCGGCGCCATCAGGCTTCTTTCCGAAAAGAAAGCGGGCGGATGCCGCTGCGCGGAGAAGAACCCCAAGGGCCGCTGATGCCTTTCCGACGTCCGCCAGGTGGTGGACACTTGTTTATTCCATGATCATAAAATGCCTGCTTTAACAGCAATCTAGTAACACTGAGCGGCAGCACCCAAGATGGAGGGAAAAATATGAAGAATAATGCCGATATCGCAGTGGTCGGACTTGCGGTAATGGGAGAAAACCTGATCCTCAACATGGAAAGCAAAGGGTTTACGGTCGCCTGCTTCAACCGCACCACCAGCAAGGTCGATGCCTTCGTCAACGGCCGGGCCGCCGGAAAGAACATCATCGGCTGTCACAGCATCGAAGAACTCGTCGCGACCTTGAAACGGCCGCGCAAGGTGATGTGTATGATCAAAGCCGGCCGGGCCGTGGACGACTTCATCGAAGCCGTCACACCCTATCTTGAAACCGGCGATATCATCATCGACGGCGGCAATTCCCGTTTCACCGACACCGGCCGACGCGTGCGGGAGGTGGAACGCAAGGGGCTTTTCTATATCGGCACCGGGATTTCCGGCGGCGAGGAAGGCGCCTTGACAGGTCCGTCCATCATGCCGGGCGGGTCGCCGGCCGCGTGGGAGGCGGTTCAAGAGATTTTCCAGACCATCTGCGCCTTCACCGACGACGGCAGGCCTTGCTGTGACTGGGTCGGCGAAAGCGGAGCCGGCCATTTCGTAAAGATGGTGCACAACGGCATCGAATACGGC
>CAYPFH010000580.1:0-1556 GCA_964409825.1 uncultured Desulfobacterales bacterium
CGTGCCTTCATGAACGGCACGGAGGCCGTTCACTACATCGGCAGAGGCTTCGGGGAAAGTTTCAGTATTGATGAAACTGACAACCTCGCGGCCAGCGGCTGGTCTCATATTATCGAATCGCCGAAAGTTTTTGTCATTTGAATTTTGATCATTTTGAATTTGTTTCGGATTTCGATATTCGGATTTCGAATTTTTGCTTTCCCAAACCTCTGCATGGCCCTGAAGCTCGATAGGCCGAAAAGCGAATCACAAAGGTTGAACCGGATGTATTTAGCCCGAGAGCAAAAAGGAAACGAGACACGCTATTCGATCCGGGAGTCTTTCCGGGAGGAGGGCTGCTGGAAATCGAGACACCTGTTTGACCTGGGCACGGATCCGGCCGCATACATCGTCTATCCGGGCGGCCACAGCTACTACTACGATGAGATCGTCGAAGAGGCCCTCACAGAAAAGGGCGCGTCGCCCGGACCGGACGATCTGGACAACATTTTCTGGGATTTTCTCGACCCGGAAGTCAAGCGGGTCATCCTGGGATTTCAGCGCCAGGCAAGCCGCCGGTGGCGGCGCCCACGGCCCGAGGCCGAACCGCCCCTGTCTCCGGTTCACCTCTTCGACAAGCGCCGGATTCATTTTCTGCGCTGCGGGCAGATCGATCAGAGCCGGATCGGCCGGGTGTCGCCGCGCTTTTTCAAATTGGTCTGGCGAAAATCCCGCGACGAAATCGAGCAGATGCTCACCGAGCAGGAGCGGATCTTAAAGGCAAACGAGCGGGCGACCTATGTCTACGTCATCTTCGACCTTCAGCGGTTCTTTTCCAGCCCCTTTGCCAAGCAGAATCCGGGGGCCGTAGACCGCGACGCCCTGGACGGGTTCTTCATCGAATCGGTCTGCAAGCTGAACGACGACCGGCGGTTCTGGAAAGGGGCGCCCGAAGCGGACCGGCTCCGATCCGCCCTGGTCAAGTACGTGGTCATGTATTTCGACGGCAGTTTTGACCGCCCCAGCCTGCTTCAGGATTATTTCGAGGATTTCATCAACCGGCGGCGGCAGTACATTCCGCCCGAAAAGGTGCGGCAGCGGATGCAGGAGGCCGGCGAGCTGTTCGGCGTCGGCGCGGCCGAGCTAAAAAAATTGAACCGAAGAGATCTGACTCGCCTTTACCGGAAGCTGGCGCTCCGGCACCACCCGGACCAGGGGGGAAGTCAGGAGACCTTCGTGAGGCTGACCGAGACGTACCAGATACTCTTAAAAGCCAAAAAGCCGGGAAAATAGCCCCCGGCTTTTGGCTTTTAAGAGTTTGTCATGCATAAATTTACGGAACTACGACCCCCAAAAAGGCTGACAGGAGGGCCGCTGGAGGTTTTCCAGCGGCTCGATTCAGATCCTTCGTTTGGGTTATAATTCCGTAAAATTATATCCGGTTATCTATGAAGCTCAAGCAGGCTCAAGCCGGAGGCGATGGAGAGACGCGCGCAGTTTAGTCCGCGTTGCCGATAACGATCAAATCCCGGCCACGACGGAGCGTGGCCCTCCAAGCCCAAACCCATCGGCCTCCG
>CAYPFH010000581.1:0-1550 GCA_964409825.1 uncultured Desulfobacterales bacterium
TGAAACTTCCCCCGAAGCCTCAGCCGATGTAGTGAACGGCCTCCGTGCCGTTCACGCAGGCACGACACGGAGGTCGTGCCTTACAAAAACCCCGGCTTCGAGCGAAGTTTCATACGAGTGTAAGAGGCCTCAGCGGGCTTCCCGTCCCGGCGCAAGACTTTTGATCACCAGGCCGGAAATGACCTTCGGGTAAAAATACGTGGCTTTTCTCGGCATGATGAGTCCGGCCTCGGCCACCTGTTTGACCTGTTCGATCGGGGTCCGATTCAGCAAAAAGGCGATATCATATTCGCCGGAGGCGACTTTTTCCAAGGCCTGCTCCGCCGTGCTGGCATAGCCGATGAGTTCGTGATTATCCAGCCGAGCCTGATCGAAGTTGAGTATCTTCATGAACACCAGCTCCCTGAGCGCCGTGACGTCGATGCCGATCAGCTCGGAGGGGATTCGGTCCCCGTAGAGCCGCTCCATCACCCCGTTTTTCAGGGCCAGCAGCACCGGCTCCGATCCATCTTTTGACAGAACGCCGATCCGGGTCCCTTCGCCTTTTGCCGCCAGGGCCTTTTTCAGGGGTCCCAGGTCCGGCGCCCTGCCGGTTTCCGGCGGGGAAAACTTCGTGATGTCAAAATATTCCCGTGCCTGTTCGAACAGGTGCTTCCGAAGCGGCGCCGGAACGGAATTCAGGAGCCGGTGCGCGGGCAGAATCACCATTCCTTCGGCCTCCATGGCCGACAAATACATCATCGCGAAATTGGCCGGATGGCCATCCGGAAGAGGGCCGGCGGTCTCTTCCAGCCAGCGGCGATACGCCAGTGCGGTTTCATACCGGTGGTGGCCGTCCGCGATATAGAGGCGGCGATCTATCAAGGCATCGGATATCTGCTGCTGCAGCCCGGGGTGGGTCAGGCGCCATAGCCGATGGCGGTGGCCGTTGCTGTCGACAAAGTCGATCTCCGGGGGGCGTTTAGAAGGTACAGCGAGGGCATCGGCCAGGACCCGATGCCGCGGATCGCTGAACATGGCAAAGATCGGGCTGAAGTTGGCGTGGCACGACTTCATCAGCTCCAGGCGTTCGGAGCGAACCCGGGAAAACGTCTTTTCATGCGGCAGGACCACGCCTTTTTCAAAGGGCTCCAGACGAACTGCGGCAATGATTCCGTAGCGGATTTGGACCCGTCCGGCGAGGGGAAAGTCGGTTGCGGTCAGATAGAAGGCCGGGGCGGCATCCCGCATCATGACCCCCTCGCTGAGCCACGAATCAAAGTGGAATGCCGCGCGGGCGTGGGGCGTGTCGCCTTGCCCGCCGGGTTCTCCGCCTTTGTTGAGCTCCAGACGGATCATGTTGTATGGATGGGATGCATAGGCTGACTGCTGCTCCTCCCGGGAAATGACGTCGAAAGGGGGCACGACAACGGCTGCCATATCGTCGACTTTTTCAGTATCATATAAAATCCCCCGGAAGGGGACGACTTCTGCCATGGGTCTTCTTCCTCCCCGTGTTTGAATGCAGTCTTATGTGAAACTTCGGTCGAAGCCGGCGGCAATAACCGACC
>CAYPFH010000582.1:0-1534 GCA_964409825.1 uncultured Desulfobacterales bacterium
AACGGCGAAAGCATGTAGATCAAATCGCTCTCCCGGGAGGGATACGGCGTCATGATGCTGAGTCGGTGCAGATCGCCTGCGGTCATGCCGGTCACCATGGCCAGGCGCAGGGTGTGAAGCAATCCCGATGCGTTGTCCGACAGGATATGGCCGCCGAGGATGCGGTTGTCTTCGTCCACCAGGATCTTGTAGGCCGCATGCCGCATGCCGACCCGCCGGTAGGTGGGCCAGGACAGGTTCTTGCCTGCGCTTTTGAAATACCGGACATTTTCTTCTTTGAGGGCGTCCTCGGTCTTTCCGATCATCCCGTACTGGGGATAGGTAAACAGCAGCGCCGGTGCGGCCGAATATTCGATCTTTGGCGGTGCGCCGCCCTCTCGCTCTGCCAGGATGGCTTCGGCGGCCACCCGGGCTTCGGAGTCGGCCACCCGGGCAAGCTGGAGAGTGGCTGCGCAGTCTCCCACGGCAAACACACTGGGATTTGTGGTGCGCAAGGAGGGATCGACGGCGATCCCTCTTTTTTCCGTTTGTATGCCCGCATCGTCCAGACCGAGCCCTTCGATGTTCGCCGCCCGGCCGGCGCCGTGGACCACGAGATCGGCCTCGTGCACCTTCCCTGAGCCGAGGTGCACCGCAAAGCCGCTCCCCTTTTTCTCGACGCCGTCGATCTTCACTCCTGTGATCACTTCGATGCCGTCTTCCTGCGATGCTGCAACCAGCAGCGACACCATCTCGGCATCAAAGGCGCCCAGGGGACGGTCTGCGACCTCCAGGATCTTGATGCTGCGGTTTTCCGGGCCGAGCCTGGCGGCAAAATGGGCGAATTCAAAGGAGATGAATCCGCCGCCGACAAAGACGATTTTCTCCGGCAGCCGATCCAGCTCCAGAAAGTCTCTGCTGACGGTCAGATGCTCGCTTCCGTCAAAAGGAAGCGATCCGGGCCGGGCGCCGACCGCCAGCACAAAATACGACGCTTTCAGCGGTTTTCCGTCCACCGCCAGGGTATCGTGGTCTGAAAACCGGGCGTTTCCGAGAATATAGTCGATCCCGGCGCCTTTGAGCCCCTTTACCGTGGCATCGGGCACTTTGGCGGTGAAGCTGTTTTTCTCCGCCAGGATCGCGCCCCAGTCCGTCTCCGGCGGTCGGGAAACTCCCTTCCCTTCCAGGTGCCGGGCCCGGGCCGCGGTTTCGGTGACCTCGTAGAACCATTTTTTGGCCTGGCATCCTGCCAGGGCGCAAACCCCGCCGGGCCGGTCGCTTTTTTCCACCAGGGCGACGTCGAGCCCATGGTCGTTGAGGATGTGGGCGGCCGTCTGTCCGGCGGTGCCCGAACCGACAACGATTGCGTCGTATTTTTTCATGTTTGACTCCGGGATTGTCTGTTTTCCTCTTTTGAAATTTCGTTTTATCCGGTCCGTCATTCCGGGTCCCACATCAAGTCCGGGAGATCCAGGTTTTTGCTCGTATGAAACTTCGCTCGAAGCCGGGGTTTTTGTAGGGCACGACCTCCGTGTCGTGCCTTCATGAACGGCAC
>CAYPFH010000583.1:0-1534 GCA_964409825.1 uncultured Desulfobacterales bacterium
GGGCCACGCTCCGTCGTGGCCGGTATTGGGTCATTGCCGGCAACACGGACGCGACAGAGCGCGTCCCTCCACCGTCAGGGGCTTCGAAATAAGTTTTGGATTTGATCAAACGGATCGCCCCGCGGTCAGCGGCAGGGCTATTATGCGCCCAGATTTGCATAGGATATCATTTGGAGTGATCTTCTCATGGGTGGATTTCTTCCTTGAGCAGGCAGCAGGCGATGCGGTAAAGGGGGCGGCCTTCTTCGTTGTATTCGAGGTTGTCGGGCTGAATGAGCTTGTTCATGACACATCCTTCCG
Source organism: uncultured Desulfobacterales bacterium (assembly GCA_964409825.1). GTDB lineage: Bacteria > Desulfobacterota > Desulfobacteria > Desulfobacterales > CAFBRK01 > JAIPEL01. The sequence goes on from CAYPFH010000583.1 coordinate 301, forward strand.
GAATCTGAAGGCTGAACAGATCTTCTTCGTTGATCTTCGATCTTCGCACCAAATGCCCTTCGTGAATCTGCCGCCCATGAATCGGGAAGTCCTCGCACAGCGGACAGCGGTAGACGCGCCCGTTGGGGAAGATAAAGTAGTTTTCTGCAACGTTTCCGGCACACTCGAAAACTTCCCCGGGCTCCAGAAACACCTTCGGATAGCTGACGACCCGCCCGGACGAAGCCGCTCTCTTTGCGACGGCCGGCACAACCTTCGTCCACTCCTCCCGGCTGAGCTGGGACCCGGCAAACTTGCCTGAGGCGGATTTTCCGCGGATTCCGATGACCTGGATAAAGAACCGGTCGACGCCGAGCTCGTCGAGCAGGGCCGGCATCTCTTTTAAGGCATCAAGATTTTTCCGGCTGACGGTGTAGATCAAACTCGTGGAAAATCCCCGGGCGACCGCCTGCAGAATTTCGGAAACGCAGCGGTCGAAGCATCCTTTCCCCCGGGTAGCGTCGTTGATGGCAGCCGTTGGGCCGTCGAGGCTGAAACTGACCGCGTCGATTTCCTCCGGCGATACCCGGTCCAGAAAATCGTTGAACAGGTATCCGTTGGTATCCACGGTGATGCTGCGATAGCCGAGCCGCCGGGCGGCGCGGACGGCCCGGTCCAGGTCCGGGTGAAGGGTCGGCTCGCCGCCGAGAAAAATGACGTTGGCCTCTTTTGTCCGGGCCGCGAACAGGCCGAGCCATTTTTCGATGAGATCGATCGGCAGGGTTCGGGTGCCGTGCTGTTCTGGATTGATATAGCAGTGGCCGCAATGAAGATTGCAGGCGGTGAGGATGTGGAAAAAGACGTTGACGGCGTTTTTGGAAAACGCGACGGTTCGTTTCATGAGAGGTTCAAGGTTCAGAGGTTCAGGAGTTCAGGGTTCAGAGGTTCAGGGATTCCTAAAAAGTCCCCGAAGCGTCATTCCGGACCCCGGATCGAGTCCGGGGCAAGCTTTTTTGACCCGGAAGAACTTATCGAAATCACTGGATTCCCGCTTTCGCGGGAATGACGGAAGAAGGAACATTCGGACTTTTTACGAGACCGCTAATTTTGACGGCTTCGTAAAAAGTCCGAATTTCCCCTCCCCTGGTGGGAGGGGATTAAGGGGAGGGGGTATAAAAGGCTGGAATTCTTTTCTATTCACCCTCACCCCAACCCTCTCCCATCAAGGGAGAGGGAGCCTTTTCGGCTTTTTACG
>CAYPFH010000584.1:0-1503 GCA_964409825.1 uncultured Desulfobacterales bacterium
TGCGAAAAATGGGACGAAAAAAACCGTGCGACGGTGCGTGCCCGCAGCCTGTTTCCCTATGTCGAAATGACTCACCTGTAAAGGGCCAGTCACTATCGACAGAACGGCAAGCGTCGATCGCTTTATAACGATCTTTTCAGCGCCTCTTGACGACAATCACCGGCTGTTTGGCGTGGCGGATGACGTGGTCCGACACCGACCCCAGCAGCGCCGAGCTGAGATTGCCCCGGCCGTGGGAACCCAGCACGATAGCCGACACTTTTTCTTCTTCGGCGATTTCCAGGATCCTTATCTGCGGCACCCCGCTTTCGATCCGGGTTATCACGTCAAAGCCCGCGGCCTTGAGTTCGTCTTCAATCGGCATGATCTGCTGCCGGGCTTCCTCCTGAAGGGATGTAAATGCCTGGCTGAGAAAGTTGGAGACCTCCTTGCCGGCCAGGGCGATCCCCTTGCCGATGCATTCCATGCTTTTGTCGCTGATCACCCGCACCAGGACCACCTGTTCGGCTCCGGCCGGCTTCAGCGCCTTGACGTACTGCAGCGCCTTTTGGGCAACATCCGAAAAATCGGTCGGGTAGAGTATTTTTTGAAACATTTTTTCCTTCCTTTCCATGCCGTTAGCGGTTTGAAATTATACGCCGGATGTTTCACACGTTTGTGCTCGCCCCCGGCAAGAAGGCGCAGATCGACAAGGACAAAAGCAATTGTCGTGCCAATCCGGGATAGGGAGCACAGCTCCGATTGATCGGGAAATCGTTTGAGGCCTTTTGTATGAAAGCCGCCCTGGCTGTTAAAAACCGTTACAAGATGTAAACCAACCACTTTTGAGAACCTAATCCCTGCCCGGTTCTACGGCCATTTGGCTCTGAGTTTTTCGCGTTTTCCCGGACGATACCCCTCCACCTTCATGTGAAATTTTGCTCGAAGCCGGGGTTTTTGTAGGCCACGACCTCCGTGTCATGCCGCACGGAACGGCACAGAGGCCATTCGACTTTGCTCATGACAAGCCGTTCCCTACATCAGCAAATTCAGAGACGCGAATACCCCGCAGATCTTAAGTCCCATGTAGAACATGACGGCGACAAAAATGTGCTTGAGCTGCTTGCCCGGCAGTTAAGGGGCGATGAACATCCCGCCGAGGGCCACCAGGGCACCGGCAATTCCGAAGGGGATTCCGGCCTTCCAAAGCACGGCGCCCTTTTTGTGGTGAGTCATGGCACCGGTAAAGGCCGTGGGCAGCACCACCAGCAGGTTGGTGCCGGAGGCGATGCGGATGGCGATGGTGGGGTCCACCCCGATGGACTTGAGCGTCTAATACTGGAACGGGACCATGATAACGCACCTCCAGACCCCCAGCAGGCCCGAGGCGGATCCCACGCCGATTCCGGTAAATCATGGAATTGACACCCCTCCTGATCCATAGTAATTGTTCCCAATGGATCTAAGCTTGTTTTCCATGAAAGTCTTTTTGAAGGTGGCAGAAATCGAAAGCTTTACCAAGGC